>CAMCDA010000084.1 GCA_945873195.1 Asaia bogorensis | reverse complement strand
CTTTGGTCATCAATCACCCCTGGCCCATGGCCGGTTTAGGGGTGGGAGACTCTCTTAGCCACCTGTCCAATTTTCAGGGACCACCTCAGGGAACGCGAGTGATACATCCCCACCGCGATGAACCAATTGCCCGCCGCCGCGTCGCGAAGGCTGACCAGAAACCGCGCCGCGTAATCGGCATTGGCCTTGGGGTCGAAAGCTTCCTCCAGCGATGCAAACGCCTTCGGATGGAATTGCAGATTGACCTGCATGCAGCCGACATCAATGAATCCCGCATTGATAGTCTGCGCTCGCCGGACCGCGCTGATCGCGGCGTCCTTCGTTTCGAAATAGCCACCGACGCCGCCGATGTTCACCGCCCATGGCCAGGCTTCCACGCGCCCTGATGGTCCGACGCCTCGCCCGCTCTCGGTCTTGGCGATGGACCCGAGCAGGCCGGGCGGCGTGCCGTGGCGGGTCTCGGCCGCCTGGACCGCTTCGGCGCAGAGCGTGCTGGGATGATCCGGCGCATTGGCCAACGCGGGGGCGATGCCGGTCAGCAGGCATGCGGCCAGCGCGAAGCCTCGCATGATCATGCAGTGTCTGCCCAATAGCAGAGCGCCTGGCGGACATGGTCGATCACGGGGGGCCAGTCGCCGTCGCGGGTCTGCCGGAATTGGCGCAGCGTGGGGTACCAAGGGCTGTCGTCCCGGTCCAGCAACCACCGCCAATCGGTATCGCGGCGGTTCAGCAGCCAGACCGGCCGGCCGAGGGCGCCGGCGAGATGCGCGACAGCCGTATCCACGGCGATGACCAGGTCGAGCGCCATGACCAGCGCGGCCGTGTCGGCGAAATCGTCCAGTTCGGCGGTCCAGTCTTGCATCGCCGGATCGCTCCGCGCGTTTTTTTGCAGCGAGACCAGGGTGACGTTGGGCACGGTGCTCAGTGGCGCCAGCAGCGGCAAAGGGACCGACCGGCGCGCGTTCATCATGGCCGCGGGATCGCCGGTCCAGACGATGCCGACCTTGCGTGAGGCCGGAAGCGCGTCCAGCCGCCGGCGCCACGCGCCGACACGATCCGGCGGGGCGCGGAGATAGGGGACTTCGGCCGGAATGGTGCCGAAAACCCTGGGCAGGCTGAGCAGCGGGCAATGGAGGTCGTGGGTGGGCGGTTGTTGCTCCGGGGACAGAACGGCCACGTCGCCGCCCCAGGTGGTCTCGGCCAGCAGGCGCTTCAGGCCGGGATGCGCCAGCAGCACGATCCGCGCCCCGCGTTGCAGCAGCAGGGGGATGTAGCGCACCATCTGTATGGTGTCGCCATGCCCCTGTTCGGCATGCAGCAGCAGCGTCCGGCCGTTGATGTCGGCGTCGCCGCGCCATTCCCGGTTTGGGTCGAAGCCGGCGATGCGGGGGTGGTTGGGCAGCTTCCAGCGCCACTCATAATCCTCGAACCCCCCGCGCAGATCGCCCGTTACCAGCCTGGCGAGGGCGCGGGTCATGTGCGCGCTGACGTGGTTGGGGTTTAGGCGGAGCGCGTGTTCGGCGGCCTCGATCGCGTCGGCATGGCGTCCCATGTGGAGCAGGATCGCCGCGCGCTGATACCAGCAGGCCGCGTCCTCCGGCGCGGTTTCAACCGCTCGGCGGGCAGCGTGTTCGGCTTCGTCCCAAAGAGTCGTTCCGCTGTCATGCAGCAGCGCGCGCAGGTAGTAATTGCTCAGGTTGCGCCAGGCGTTGGGCAGGTTCGGTTGCAGGGCCAATGCCGAACGGATGTCGGCGACGCCTTCCGGGCCGAGGCCCAGCATCATCCGGGCGACGCCGCGCATGTGGAGCGCTTCGGCGTTGGCGGGTTCATGCGTCAGGACCCGGGCGTAGCAGTCCAGCGCCGCGTCCAGCCGGCCGGCGGCGTGATGGCGTTCGGCGGACCGGAGCCATTCGAGGGCCGGGCGTTCGGCTGCTTTGGAGATGGTTGGTGGCGCCGAAAGGGCCGTCAGCGCCTCCCGTGCCGCCGCGATCACGGCGGACCAATCGCCCTGCCGGCTCTGGCGGAAGATCCGCATGGACGGATACCAGGGCGAGTCCGGGCGATCCTTCAGCCACCGCCACTCCCCCGCGCGCGACAGCAGCAGCCAGACCGGCCGCCCCAGCGCGCCGGCCAGATGGGCGACGGATGTATCGACGGTCACGATCAGGTCCAGCGATGCCATCAGCCGAGAGGTCGCGGCGAAATCGGTCAGCGGGATGTCCGGGGCGGCAATGAAATCGCACAGGCCGGGCAGGGCGGGGCGGTGGCTGGTGTCCTTCTGGAGCGAGACCAGTATCACCCCCGGCACCGAGGCGAGCGGCGCCAGGAACTCCGGGTCCATCGACCGATGCGTGTCCTGCGGGTGCGATGGCTTGCCGGCCCAGCAGACGCCGACGCGCAACCCGCCGTGGGGGGACGGAGCGGTCGCCGTGAGGTAGGGCGCCGATCCTTCCAGGTCGGCCAGGCCGATGCGCAGGACCCGTGGCAGGCTCAGCAGCGACACGTAGCAATCGAACGCGATGTCCGGTGCCTCACGCCCGCGGGGCGGGACCACCGTCAGCCCGTCCAGCAGCGGCGCCAGGATGTCGCGCAGGTCGTCCGGGCATTCGACGATCACCGGGCCGCCGAGGTCGCGCACCCGCGGCAGGAAGCGCGCGAACTGGAAGACGTCGCCGTAGCCTTGCTCCAGGATCACCAGCAGGCGCCGGCCGCCCAGCGCCGCACCGTCCCAGCGGGGCCTGTCGAACACGCGGTGGCGGAAGGTGGGCACGGTCAGGCGGTGCTCGTAGTCCCGCCATCCGGCGGCGAAGTCCCCCGCCAGCAGATGCGCCAGGCCGCGATGATACAGGGCGCGCGCCGGAGCCTCGGCGCGGGCGGCGGCCTGGGTGAAGGCCTGGATCGCCTCCTCGCAGCGGTGCTGGTCGTATAGCGCCTTGCCCAGCCCCTGCCAGGCTTCCTCCAGCCCGGGATGCGTCTGCGTCAGCGCCCGGAAATGGCGTTGGGCGCGGGCGCTGTCATCAGCCAGCAGCAATACGCTGCCCTGTTGCAGCAGCAGCGAGGGGTTCCCGGGCGCGACGGCCAGCATGCGGTCATACAGATGCACCGCTTCGTCCAGGCGGCGCTGCCGCGCCAGGTCATGCGCAATTGCCTCCGCCGACCGCAGCGACCTGGCCAGGGGGGAGGTCATGCGATCCCGGGCGCGGCCCCGACCGTGAGCACGCGGCGGATTTCGTCCGAGCGGAATCCGATGGCGGAGGGCCGGCGCACGCCGGGGATCGCCACGACGTCGTACAGTTCCTGCACCACGCCGGTGAAGCGGAGCCAATGCACGGTGTCGCCGGTCCGCAGGTCGATCACCAGCACCGCGCAGCGGGCCTCCGCGCCACGGGAGGCCAGAGCGTCATCCAGCGCCAACCCGGTGAAGGTCCGGTTGTCGCGCGGCATCGACAGGCCGATCAGCGCGTAGTCGCCGATGCAGGCCAGGCCGCGCATATAGCCGGGGCAGAACGCCACCGACTCGAATCGGCCTGCCTGCGGGTCGATCCAGCCGAATTCCCCCGTGCCGGAGTTCAGCAGCCACAGCTTGCCGTTATGCAGCCGGGGAGAATGCGGCATCGACAGGCCGGAGGCGACGATCTCGTTGCTCTCGACATCGATGACGCAGCCGCCGTCCCGCCGGTGCTCGCGCCAGCCGTCGGCGACATCGCTGCGCCCGACAACGGTGACGTAGGCCGGCTTGCCGTCCCGCATCGCGAGGCCGTTCAGGTGGCACCGGTCCTCGGCGGCCAGGCGGCTGATGAAGCGGGGCTTCCACAGCGGCACGAAACTGTCGGTGTCGGACACGGTGGCGAGGCAACTGAACAGCGTGTTGGCG
The DNA here is from genome assembly GCA_945873195.1 of Asaia bogorensis. Taxonomy (GTDB): domain Bacteria; phylum Pseudomonadota; class Alphaproteobacteria; order Acetobacterales; family Acetobacteraceae; genus Rhodopila; species Rhodopila bogorensis_A. The sequence continues at coordinate 15,737 of CAMCDA010000084.1, read as the reverse complement.
AAAATCGGTCGGCCATCGGGTAGCAATGCCAGGTCATGCACATCGAGATCGCCGGTCACCCAGCTCATGCGCGGGGAAAACAAGGCGTCGTGCTCATGATGGAGGGCGCCGGGCGCGAGCACGTTCTGGAAGCGCCAGATCTGGTACAGCGTGGCGACGTGCAGGGAATCCGCCGTCGCGCACAGGCCCATGCAGCGTTCCAGCGTCCGCTCGAACACCGACAGGCGGCCATCCGGGCGCAGGCCTAGGAGGAACAGCTTGCCGGCCTGATAGGTGGTCACACCGAGGCTGATCCGTTGTTCCGCCAGGAAATTCGGGAACTGGCGCGACGTCTGCAGTTCCAGCGTCATGTTCGGCTCCGCCTGGGCGGCGTCGTTCGGTTGCATGGCTTCTCCTGGGCCCCTTTGTCGATCCGGACATTACCCGAAGTGCCAACCCCTGGCGATCGGATGCTGATTCGTGCGATGAACGCCGTGTGTCGCATGGTCCCTTGGAAGGCCGCTTCCCGCCCATGGCCCGCCCGCGACACGGCGGCAATCGCTGAAGGACCACACGTGACCCTGCACCAGCCCTCCGCCGGCGGCGGTTCCGACGCGCGACGCCTGCCGCTGCCCAAGGCGGTGGATCGCCGCCGCGTGCTTTGGCCCTATATGGGCACGGTCGGGGTGTATCATCTGGTGGCCCTGCTGGCGTTGCTGCCGTGGTTCTTCAGTTGGACTGGCGTGATCCTGGCCTTCGCCGGGACCTATGTGTTTGGCGCGCTGGGGATCAACCTCGGCTACCACCGGCTGCTGACGCATCGTGGCCTCGCCTGCCCGAAATGGCTGGAATACAGCTTCGTCATCATGGGCGTCTGCGGCATGCAGGATACGCCGGCGCGCTGGGTGGCGGTACATCGCCGCCATCATGAGCACTCCGACCGGCAGGAAGACCCGCACAGCCCGCTGGTCAATTTCTTCTGGGGCCATGTCGGCTGGATGCTGGTCGAGAACCGCGATCTGTCCCGCCTCGGCATCTATGAGCGCTATGCGAAGGACATTCTGCGCGACCCGTTCTACCGCCGCCTGGAACGCACGCTGTTGTATCCGGCGATCATCCTGGCGTCCTGGGCCGCGTTCTTCCTGATCGGCCTCGCCGCGGGCCTGCTCCAGGGGGACAGCCTGGCTGGTTCGGCCCAGTTCGGGGCCAGCCTGCTGATCTGGGGTGTCTTCGTGCGCACCGTCGCGGTCTGGCACATTACCTGGTCGGTCAATTCCGCAACCCACCTCTGGGGCTACCAGAACTACCGGACCGGCGATGATAGCCGGAACAACTGGCTGGTCGCTGTGCTGACCAGCGGCGAAGGCTGGCACAACAACCACCATGCCGACCCCCGCTCCGCCCGCCACGGGCATCGCCGGTCGGAACCCGACCTTATCTTCGCCTTCGTCTGGTTGCTGGAGGCCGTGGGCCTGGCCTGGGATGTCGTGCGGCCAAACCCGGGCGTGATCCGCGCCCGCGCGATCGACAAGCCCGAGGCGTAGCGGCACCGCCGGGAGGAAATGACCCCCCGGCGATGCCTCGGGAATCAGCCGACCGATTCGAACTTGAACCCGTCGCCCCAGCGCTTCATCCGGCCAGCCGACGGCGACGGGAAATGCGCCGTGCAGACCAGGGTGGACGTATCGCACAGGCAGCTGAACAGCTTGCGCCGGCTTTCCCCCGCCATGGGAGAGCTGAAATCGACCCGCATCCCGATCTCCGGATACCGCGCCTGCAAGGGGGAATGGATCATGTCGCCGGTGATCACCGCATCGGCGCCCGGGCGGCCGACCTGGACCGAGAAATGGTCGATCGTGTGGCCCGGCGTCGGCAGCAGCTTCACGATGTCACTGAATTCATGGTCGCTCTTGACCACTTCCTCGCGCTTGGCGGCGACGATCGGCAGCACGGAATCGGTGATCCAGGGGGCCATCGCCTGATTGCCCTTTTCCGCCTCGGTCCAGTAGGCGAGTTCCCGGTCCGAGAACACGTACTTGGCCTTGGGGAAGGTCGGGACCCAGCGCCCGTTTTCCAGCTTCGTGTTCCAGCCGACGTGATCGACATGCAGGTGGGTACACATCACGTAGTCGATCTGGTCGACCGAAACGCCTGTCGCGGCGAGGCTCTTTTCAAACCGGTCGGTGTTCATCATGTCCCAGAACGGCCGGGTCGGGCGCGGCTTGTGGTTGCCGACGCAGGTGTCGATCAGGATGTTGTGGTGCGGCGTCTGCACCAGATAGGACTGGATGCAGAGCACCAACTGGCCGGTCGCGCGGTCGAGATAGCCGCCATCGGTCATCCAGCCGCGATTCTCCTCCAGCACCTCGGGCGTCAGGTTCGGGAAGAATTCCAGCGGATCGAAAAATGGCGCCTCCTGCTCCACCACGCGGTGGATGGTGATATCGCCGACCTTGAATGTGGTTGTAGCCATACGCTGCGTTCCCCTGACTGATGGGGAATGTTAGCCGCGCGCCCCGAGCTTGGCTATCAGGGCGGTTCGGACAGGGGGAGTGGCGGGCATGTTTTCAGGCACATGGCGGAATGACCAGGGGTCGGGGATGGAACTCAATCAGGAGGGAGACATCATCACTGGCGTCTACATCACGAAGATCGGCAACGACCTTGTCGTGGAGAAGCGGCATCCGCTGATCGGGCGATCGGTGGGGCCGCTGATCGGGCTGATCGTGACCTGGCCGGCCGCGTCCTCGATCACCAGTTGGACCGGACGCCTGGTCATCGATGCCGCCGGACAGCGGTCGATCCATACCGTCTGGCACCTGGCGCGGGAGAACATCGCCGGCGATCCGCCCCGCCCCGCGCAGCCGTGGGAGACGTTCCTGACCTATGCCTCGGTATTCCGGCCCGTGCCGGAGGCGGTTGGCGTTGATCAAGCCGCCTCGCGCCCTGGATGACAAACCGCCTGGGCTGGGCGAAGTATGGCCCGGCTCGATCGGGCAAGCCGGCACCGGACACAACACGCCGGCCATGATCAAGGGACGGAAGATACATGAACGGAACGGCCGGCGATCTGGACCAGGTGCGGGCACTGGCCGAGACCTTCAGGGAAAGCGCGATCACCCACGACCGCGACGCCACCTTCCCGCACGCCCACTTCGCCCGCCTCTGCGACGCCGGCCTGCTCGGCCTTGTGACCCCGGAGCGCTATGGCGGCGGCGGTATCGGGTTGGCGCGGGCCGCCGGGATTGTGCGGGTGATCGCGCACGCCTGCCCGGCCACCGCCCTGGTGCTGTCGATGCAGTATCTGTTTCACAACGCGCTCACCCAGAACCCGCGCTGGCCGCAGGCGATGGCCGAGAAAATCGGCCGCGATGCCGTGGAAAAGGGCGCGCTGATCAACGCCTTGCGGGTGGAGCCCGAACTCGGCACCCCGGCACGCGGCGGCATGCCGGCAACCGTGGCGCATCGCGTGGCCGATGGCTGGGCGCTCAGCGGCCGGAAAATTTACTGCACCGGTGTCCCGGGCCTGAGCTGGATGCAGGTCTGGGCCCGCACCGATGAAGCCGAACCGCGGCTGGGGTCCTTCATGGTGCCAACCGGCATCCCCGGCATGCGGGTGATCGAGACCTGGGACCACCTGGGCCTGCGCGCCTCCGGCAGCCATGACGTGGTGTTCGAGAACGCGGTGATCCCCGCCGACTACGCCGTCGACGTGCGCCCGCCGCAGGAATGGCGCGGGCGGGAGGCGACGGTCGCGCAATGGAACGTGGCCCTGATCTCGGCCGTCTATACCGGCGTGGCCGAGGCGGCGCGGGATTGGCTGAAGGGTTTCCTCCACGCGCGGGTACCAACCGGCCTTGGCGCGTCGCTCGCCACCTTGCCCCGCATGCAGGAAGCCATGGGCCGCATTGAGGCGCGGTTGCTGGTCAATGACCGCCTGCTGGGCGTGCTGGCCGACCAGGCGGCGGCGGGCGTGCCGGCGAACCTGACCGAGGTCGATCTGCTCAAGGTCGTGATGGCCGACAACGCGATCGAGGCGGTGCAGGAGGCGGTGAGCCTGTGCGGCAACCACGCCTTGGCCCGCGCGAACCCGTTGGAGCGCCATTTACGGGACGTGCTGTGTGCCCGCATCCATACCCCGCAGGCCGACTCCGCCCATATCGCGGCCGGTCGCGCGCGTCTGGGTGTGTAGGATGACGCGAGCCGCGGCTGGCTGATGCGGGTTCTGCTGATCCTGGCGGTGGCGCTCGTCTTTGGGGCGATGCTGCTGTTCGATACGACGGCGCTCGTGCGGCTGGCGGGGATCTGCGTCACCGGCGGCTGCGGGGTCAGCCCGATGTGGCTGGGCATCGGCGCGGGTGTGCTGGTGCTTGTGGGGGTCGTGGCGACGCGGTGGCCGTTCCGGCGGTCAAAGCCGAACCGGAAGGGACCGGCCAAGGCGGCCCGCAAGAAGCCAAGCGCGCGACCGGGTGCCCCCAAACCCCGGCGCGGCAAGGCCCGTCCGGCCGGCGCGCGGCGCTGATCGACAACGAAAGCGGCCGAAAATTGCGACAGTGGTTGAGCTTCCCGCGCATGCACGTCAAAGTGGTGTCGCCCGAGCATCGGGCCGCGCCCTCGCCCCTTGATCGGAAAGACAATCAGATGCGAACCTCATTGTTCCTGGCGTCCCTCGCCGTTGTCGGCACCCTGGCGACAGCGGCTCCGGCCGCCGCCCAAGCCCAGCGCCCGGCCGTGACGGTCGAGGTCAAGCCGGGCTCCTCCTACTCCTTCTCGCTGGAGCAGATCGGCGTGATCGGAGCCGGAGCCGTGGCCGGCTACGTCGCCGGCCAGATGGTTTTCATGGGCCATTTGTTCCCGGCCGTGACCGGCGTCGCTGGCGGCTATCTCGCGAACCTCTGGTACATGCGCCGCTAACCCGAGGTCAGGCGGCCGGCGGGTCCTGTTCATCAATCCATGCACGCAACAGCGTGTAGGATATCCCGAGGATCACGGGACCGATGAACAGACCCACCAGGCCCACCGACAGCAAGCCGCCGATCACCCCCACCAGGATCAGCATCATCGGCAGATCGGCGCCGCGCCGGATCAGCAGCGGCCGCAGGAAGTTGTCCATGGTCACCGCCACCGCGCTGATGGCCGCCAACACAATGCCAGACGTGATCTGACCATCCACGAACAGCCAGATCGTGGCCGGTAGCAGCACCAGTGTGGGGCCGAGCTGGGCGATGCAGAGGAGGAGCATGACGGCGGTGAGGATCGGGGCTTGCGGCACGCCGGCCAGCATGAGCCCAATGCCGCCGACCATCGCCTGGGCCACGGCCGTGATCACCACGCCCAGGGCCATGCCTCGGATCGCCTGACCGGCGAGTACCACGACCGACTCGCCCTTGTCGCCGCCAAGGCGCTGGCCGAACCGCCGGCAAAGCTTACCCGCGGCTTCACCGGAGTGATAAAGCACCGCCGCGATCACGATCGTCAGCAACAACTGCACGAACAGCGCGCCCAGGCCGCCGACCGCGGCCACGAACCATTGGGTGACGGTGCCCGCATAGGGGGCCAGGTGCTCCGCGATGTCACCGACGCCGAGTTCGGCGAACCCGTTCCAGCGTTCGGCAATCGTTTCGCCCACCATCGGCAGGTTGGCGATCCAGGACGGAAGCTTCGGCAGGTGGAAATTGGGCAGCGCGGTGATCAGGGCCCGGATGCGGTCCGACTGGCTCACGATGGTGGTGATGGCCAGCCACAACGGCAGCAGCACAATCAGCAGCAATATAACCACCATCACCGCGACCGCGGGCGCTCGGCGTCCCCCCATCACCCTCTCGACGCGGAGCATCACCGGCCATGAGGCAATCACCAGCGTCGTGGCCCAGATCGTCGCCGCCAGAAAAGGCTGGATGATCGCGAAGGAGCCGATCAGCAACGCGGCAATGAACAGGACCGCGAGCGTGATGCGCGTCAGGTCTCGTGTGGTGTCGCCCATGCGTCGCGCTCTCCCGGATTGGTGCCAAGCCTAAAGGCGGGGAGAGGGCGCCGCAATCGGGAGAATCGGCCGGCCAGCGCGGGATGCGCCGGCCGGCCGATGGTTACGCCAGCGCCAGGTCCTTGTAGCCCGCCGACGCCACCGCGTCGCACTTCGCCCGGTAGTCGGGCGCGCTGCCGCTGTAGCGGTTGACGATGCGGACCTGCTTGCCCTCGACGTTGGTGTTGACGCCGGTCATCCAGGAATTGACCTCATTCAGCAGCAGGCCTTCGCCCAGCGACTTGACGTGGTCGGTCCAGGTCTGGACCTCGCCTTCCGTGGCCTCCACGCGCGTGATCTTGTGATCGCGCAGATGGCGGACCATGTCGGTCACCCAATCGACGTTATGCTCGATGCTGCGGGGGATGTTGCCCAGCGCCATGTGCGGCCCGATCAGCATCATCATGTTCGGGAAATGGTCGACCATGACGCCCAGATAGGTCTCGGGGCCGTACTTCCAGCGGTCCTTCAGCTTTTCCCCGGCCACGCCTCGGATGTCGATGCGGTCGAAGCTGCCGGTGATCGCGTCGAAGCCGGTCGCGTAGATGATCATGTCGAATTCGAACTCGGCGTCGCTGGTCTTGATGCCGGTCGGCGTGATGCACTGGATCGGGGTTTCCGAGATATCGACCAGCTGCACGTTGTCCTGGTTGTAGACCTCGTAATACTTGGTCTCCATCGGAACGCGCCGTGTGCCGAAGCCGTGGTTCTTCGGGATCAGCTTCTCGGCGACCGCCTGGTTTTTCACCCGCTGGCGGATTTTGTTGGCCACGAACGCCGACAGCAGCGCGTTCGCCTCCCGATCCATCAGGATGTCCTTGAAATTGCCCAGCCAGATGCCGAACCCGGGGGAGGCGTAGAGCTTCTCCCAGAACGCGTTCCGCTCTTCCTCGGTCACCTCGAACGTGCCGCGCGAATCGGGGGTATGGAGGAAGCAGGAATAGGTTTCCAGGCAACGCTGGAACATCGCCGGGTAGCCCGCGCGAATTTCCTTCATCTCCTCCGGCGCGATCTTGGCGTTCAGGAGCGGCGCGCACCAGTTCGGCGTGCGCTGGAACACGGTCAGGGACTTGGCGGTCTTGGCGACTTCCTGGATCGTCTGCACGCCGGTGGCGCCAGTGCCGATCACGGCTATGCGCTTGCCCTCGAAGCTGACGGGGTCATGCGGCCAGCGGGCGGTGTGGCAGGATTCCCCCTTGAAGCTGTCCACGCCGTCGATCCGCGGCATGGTGGGGGCGGACAGCGGGCCGACGGCGGTGATCATCAGGTTGGAGAGGTATGTCCGCCCGTCCTCCAACGTGATTTCCCACCGGCGGGAGTCTTCGTGCCAATGGGCGGAGGCGACGCGGCTACGGAACTGCATGTCGCGGCGCAGGTCGAACTTGTCGGCAACATGGTTCAGATAGCGCAGCGTTTCCGGTTGGCCGGCGAAATGCTCGCTCCAATCCCACTCGTTCAGCAGGTCCTTCGAGAACGAGAACGCGTAGGAATAGCTTTCCGAGTCAAAGCGGGCGCCGGGATAGCGATTCCAGTACCAGGTGCCGCCAACGCCCGTGCCGGCTTCCAGCACCAGGACGCGCAGGCCGAGCTCTCGGAGCCGGTGGAGCTGGTACATGCCGGACATGCCCGCACCGATGATGATGGCGTCGTAGTCCAGGTTTGCTGCCGAACTGGCTGGGGACTGGGTTTGGGTGGAGGCGGTCATCTGCTGTCGCTCCTGCGATGTCAAAGCGACGGGCGCCGTCTGCTTCAGGTCGGCGATGCGCCCATCGCCGAACCCATTAGACCTGCTTTCCCCATTCGGCAACCTTCACGGTTTTGGCAAATCCCGAGTAAAATCCTCAGGTTTAGCCGATCCTACCGTCTTCCACGCCCCAGCCAGGTGATGGTGACCTCCCCACGCGGGCGTGCTCGGCATGCCAATGTATGACCGGCCTTGACCTGCTCGGGGCTGATCGAGGCATCGCCACGCGAAAGCAACGTTACTTTCCCGACTTCGAGATGGCTGATGCAGGTGCCGCAGTTGCCGCTGGCGCAGGTGTACGGATAGTCGATCCCGGCCGCGATCGCCGCTTCCAGGATGGTTTCGTTCGCAGCGCAATCAATCACCTGGTTCACATTGGCGATCGTCACGCGATGAGTCTTTGGGGCACGAGCCATCTGGGTGTTCCTCAGGCCGCGACAGCGTGACGGCGGGATGCGCCGGCGCGAATGGATTCAAACTTCGGGTGATACCAAACAACCGAGGGGAACTGCGCCAGGGCATAGCCGTACAGCGCGAGGCCGATGGCGGGTTCGTCGCCGACCACAACCGTGCTGTGGATGTCGTGATCGGCCATCGCCATGCCGTTGCCGGGTTCGACCATGACCTCTCCGACCTTTTCGACGGTGGCGTGGCCAGGCTTGCTGGCATCGTCGGAGCGGCGGAAGAATTCATGCAGTTCCCGGCCCGAGACGGCGGCGTTCACGCACCAGATGCCGTGGTCGTGGGGCGCGGCCTCCTTCCCCGGCATGTTGATGGTGAGATACAGGCCGTGCCCGTCATTCTCCTCCACAAGCAGCGGATGATTGCGGCCCTGTGACACGGGCATGTCAAAATCGGTCAGCGGGAACAGATGCCGCTTGGCGGCCAGCACAACCAGTTTCAACTTGATCGCATGCAGCGCGGAGGGGGTAATCCCTTCCCTTGCCGTGATGGCATGGACGTCGGCGAGTAGTTTCACGCAGGCGCGGGTACGCTGGGCCGTGACGGTCATGGGACGGACTCCGATTATTGGCGGAGACGTTAATGGCTCGGTGGCGTCGGCTGCAAGCCGCCACCCCGGGCTTCAGCGCAGAATTTCCGTCGAGGGGGCCGTGTTGAGCGTGCGCTCCGCACCCGGGGCCTTCCGGTCCTGCATCAGCATCATCGCCGCGTAGCCAAGGCCGAGCGCAAGAGCGAGCGCGATGGCGATCGTGCGAAAGTCGATCCGCCAGCCGATGGCGTTTGACGCGGCCTGCATCGGGGCGCTCTGTGGGGCGCCGGGCAGCAGGGCCACCAATCTTGCCGCGATCGGGGCGGCGTCGGTGAGGTTCCAGGGGCTATCGGGCATATCGGCGATCGTATGGGTCAGGCTTTCGATCGCGGCGGATTTCGACAAGCCGGCGAGGCGGCCGGCTTCCCCCCAAGGATCGGTGCCGCGGCGGGCCAGGGCGGATATGACGCTGAGGGTCATGCCATTGGCTTCGGTGCCGATCGGCGCGAACAGAAAAGTGTTCAGTCCTGTCTGTTCCAGGCCGCGCACGCTGGATGTTGTCACTGGGTTATCCTGGGCCAACGGGGCCTGGCGGTTCCTGGCCGTTCCGGCGGGCGTCGCAAGGGCGCCCGCCGGTTCGTTTCGGGGCCGGTGACCAGATCGTGGTCACCGGCGGTCGGGTCTCAGTAGCCGCGGTCGTTCGATGCGTTGTCCGCATCCGCGACGTGGTCGGCGACCATGGCTTCGGTCGTGATCATCAGCGACGCGACCGAGGCCGCGTGCTGCAGGGCGGACCGCACAACCTTGGTGGGGTCGATGATGCCGGCCTTCACGAGGTCCTTGAACTCCCCGGACTGCGCGTCATAACCCCAGTTGTACTCGTCCTTCTCCAGCGTCTTGCCGGCGATGACAGCGCCATCTTCCCCAGCATTGACGGCGATCTGGCGCAACGGAACCTGCACCGCCTTGCGGATGATCTCGATGCCGACGCGCTGGTCGTCGTTATCGGCCTTCAGCTTCGACAGGATCAGGCTGGCGCGGGCCAGGGCGACGCCGCCGCCCGGAACGATGCCTTCTTCAACGGCCGCGCGGGTTGCGTGCAGGCCATCGTCCACGCGATCCTTGCGCTCCTTCACCTCGACCTCGGTCGAGCCGCCGACGCGAATGATCGCGACGCCGCCGGCGAGCTTCGCCAGGCGTTCCTGCAGCTTCTCCTTGTCGTAGTCCGAGGAGGTGTCCTCGATCTGTGCCCGGATCTGCGTGCAGCGTCCGACGATATCGTCCTTGCGGCCAACGCCCTCGACGATCGTCGTATTTTCCTTGTCGATCAGCACCTTCTTGGCCTTGCCAAGCATGTCCAGCGTGACATTCTCGAGCTTGATGCCGAGGTCTTCGCTGATCATGGTGCCGCCGGTCAGGATGGCGATGTCTTCCATCATCGCCTTGCGGCGATCACCGAAGCCCGGCGCCTTGACGGCCGCGACCTTCAATCCGCCACGCAGCTTGTTCACGACCAGAGTCGCCAGGGCCTCGCCCTCGACGTCCTCGGCGATGATCAGCAGCGGACGACCCGATTGCGCGACGGCTTCCAGCAGCGGCAGCAGCGGTTGCAGGCCGGACAGCTTCTTTTCATGGAGCAGGATATAGGGCTGATCCAGCTCGATGATCATCTTCTCGGCGTTGGTGATGAAGTAGGGCGACATGTAGCCGCGGTCGAACTGCATCCCCTCGACGATGTCGAGCTCGGTCTGGATGCCCTTGGCTTCCTCGACCGTGATGACGCCTTCATTGCCGACCTTCTGCATCGCTTCGGCGATCATGCGGCCGATTTCGACCTCACCATTCGCGGAAATCGTGCCGACCTGCGCCGTTTCGGCCTGGGTCGTGATCTTGCGGCTGCGCTTCTTCAGTTCCTCGACCAGTGCGGCCACGGCCTTGTCGACGCCGCGCTTGAGATCCATCGGGTTCATCCCGGCGGAGACAGCCTTGATGCCTTCGCGCACGATCGCCTGGGCCAGCACAACGGCGGTGGTGGTGCCGTCACCCGCGAGATCGTTGGTCTTCGAGGCCACTTCGCGCACCATCTGCGCGCCCATGTTCTCGAACTTGTCGGTCAGGTCGATTTCCTTGGCGACGGTCACGCCGTCCTTGGTGATGCGCGGGGCGCCGTAGCTTTTGTCCAGGATGACATTACGTCCCTTGGGCCCCAGCGTGACCTTCACGGCCTCGGCCAGGGTGTCGACGCCACGCAGCATGCGCTGGCGGGCATCCGTGCCGAATCTAACGTCTTTTGCAGCCATTGTGCTAATTCCTTATCGAATATCGAATAAATGCGATTCTTATTTCTTCTTGGTGGCGGGCACGCCTTCAATGACGCCCATGATGTCGGATTCCCGCATGATCAGCAGTTCCTCGCCATCGATCTTGACCTCGGTGCCCGACCATTTGCCGAACAGGATCTTGTCGCCTGCCTTGATGTCGAGCGGAACGATCTGGCCCTGTTCGTTGCGGGCGCCCGGACCGACCGCGATCACGAGGCCTTCCATCGGCTTTTCCTGTGCGGTGTCGGGAATGATGATGCCGCCGGCGGTTTTTTCTTCGGCGTTGAGGCGGCGGATCACCGCCCGGTCGTGCAGGGGACGAAAGTTCACGTTATTTGCTCCAAGGAAATAAATAGCGGCGCGTGGCGGTTCAACCACCGCCTGGGATGCGCTCAAATCCGCGTTCCCCATGGCGCCTATTAGCACTCTGGGGCACCGAGTGCCAGGAATGATTTCCGCCCGCGCGACCGGGGGCGTGCGGGCCGGTGGGATCGGCGGTTACGCGCCGGTCCGGACCGGGCGGTTCCACGGCATCAGACTCAGCAGGCTGGCCAGTCCGCAGGTACCAGACACGCCTGCGAACACCAGACCGGCGCCGACGAAGCCCGACAGGGCATGGAACCAGGGGGAGACGAGAGCGCCCAGCACCGCGCCCGCCACGATCGTGGTGCCGGCGGCGATCTGCACCTGCCGCATCATTTCAAGGGGCTGGCGACGGTCGGTCGCCACCGGCAGGCCAGCGCGCTTCCAGGCATCCAGGCCGCCTTCGACCACGAAGGCTTCCCATCCATCGGCCTTCGCGGTCAGGCGATCGGCGGCGCCCGCCGTCCGAGCCCCGCTCCGGCAATGGAACAGTACCGGGTGGCCAGCGGCGACGGTCAGTTCCATTTCATGCAGCTTGGACAGCGGCAGGCTGCTCGCGCCTGGAATGTGCTCCCGGGCGTGTTCGTCGGTTTCACGGACGTCGATCAGGGTGGCGCCGTCCTGGAGCATCCGGGAAGCGTCGGTCGCGGAAATGGTCTTCAGCATGAGCGGGTCCTTGCGGCATGGTCGTCAATAAGATATCCCTTATTTAGAAATCACTTATATAACTTTCAATGCCCCCTTGGGTCCGCCGCGGCCGAGCTAGGCGTAGACGAACGCTGGGTCGTCGAGGTCGGTTGCTGGAATCTGATCCTTCTCGTTCCAGTAATCCTGGGTGTGCGCCCATTCAGGCTTGTCGCCGCGCTTGGGCAGCAGATGCATGCCGCGCTGCATGTAGCCGGGGTTGAAGTTCTCCTCATCAATCCAGGGCAGCAGCTTCATGTCCTTGTCTTCAGGCCGCAGCGCGACCTCCACCTTATGGGCCTGGCGGTCGTTCATGTGCTTCAGCATGCGGCAGACGAAATCGGCGACCAGGTCGGACCGGAGGGTCCAGCTCGCGCGGAAATAGCCGAACACCCACACCATGTTGGGCACGCCGGTGAACATCATACCGCGCCAGGTGACGGTGTCGCCGAAGTCGAGCGGCTTGCCGTCGACCGAGAACGCGATATCGCCCAGGACGCACAGGTTGAACCCGGTGGCGGTCACAATGATATCGGCTGGCAGTTCCTTGCCGGATTTCAACAGCACGCCGGCCTCGGTGAAGCGTTCGATTTCATCCGTGACGACCGATGCCTTGCCGGATTTGATCCCCTTGAACAGATCGCCATCCGGCACGAATGCGAGCCGCTGCCGCCACGGCCGGTATTTCGGCGTGAAGTGGGTTTCGACATCGTAGTCAGAACCAAGCTGGGCACGGATCGCGTCGATCAGTTCGGTGCGGACGGTCTCCGGTTCCTCGAACGTGCGCTTGGTGAACAGGGCCTGATCATGGAGGACCTTGCGGCGCACGATTTCGTGAATCCAGGTCTCCTCGACCTGCAATTCCCGCAACTGCTCGGCCAGTTCGATGGCATTGCGGCCCGAGCGGAAATAGGTCGGGGAGCGTTGCAGCATCGTGATATGCGCGCAGTCGGCCGCCATCGCCGGTACCACTGTTGCCGCGGTGGCGCCGGAGCCGATGACCAGGACGTTCTTGCCGGTGTAGTCCAGGTCGGTCGGCCAGGTCTGCGGATGCACGATCCGGCCCTTGTAGTTGTCCATCCCCGGCCATTGCGGGGTGTAGCCTTCCTGGTGGCGGTAATAGCCCTGGCACATCCACAGGAAATTGGCGGTGAAGCGGCAGGCTTCGCCGGTGTCGGCGCGGACCGCGTCGATGGTCCAAAGGTTCTCCTGGCTTGACCAGGCGGCGGAGGTGATGCGGTGGCGATAGCGGATGTGTTGGGCGAGATCATTCTCCTCGATCACCTCTCCCATGTAGCTCAGGATTTCCTCGGCCGTGGCGATCGGCACGCCCTTCCACGGCTTGAAGCGATAGCCGAACGTGTGCAGATCGCTGTCGGAGCGGATGCCCGGGTATTTGTGCGTCAGCCAGGTGCCGCCGAAGCTTTCCTGTGATTCCAGCACCACGAAGCTCTTGTCCGGGCATTGCTGGGCCAGATGGTAGGCGCCGCCGACGCCCGAGATGCCGGCGCCCGCGATCAGGACGTCGAAATGTTCGGTTTTGACCGGGGCGGGGCGGGTCAGGATGGCTGCGTCGTTCATGGGCCTGGGTCTCTGCTGCTCGGGTTCGGCGCGGAGGACCGCTACCGATGATCGGAATTTCTACTGATCAGTAGATTCATGCGATCAATAGCCGCCGCCTTGATGCAGATCAAGGTGGGTCCGGTTATTCGTGATGGAGGGGAGGGGATAGAAGTTGGGGGAGGGCCGAAGCCCTCCCCGCGCGGATCAGGCGGCGTGGAGCAGGTCCAGCGCGCCTTCGTAGACTTCCATGTTCTTGCCGAACGAAATGGCCGCGGCCTGGGCGCCGCACACCAGATGCATCCAGCGCCAGGGATCACGCGTGGAATGGAATTCCTCCACGATCGCCTGGTGGTGCTTGAAGGCGTGCATTTCGGTGAAGCTGTCGTGGCAGACGATTTCGCCCAGGCGCTTCATGAACGCTTCGGCGTCGTAGCCGAGTTGCACATATTGTTGCGCCAGGTTGACCGTGTCCTTGACCTCGGGGACGGCGATCATCTTGCCCAGGTTGGAGACCTTGGACCAGTCGGTCGGCGGCTGGTTGAAGATGCTCTGAGTCATGGCATCGAGCAGGTCTTCCTGCGACCGGTGCGGCAGGGCGGCGACGGCCGCCATGTCCGGCTGCGGCGTGGATTCCATTCGGTACTGGGTGGACTTCACTTCCGGCCCGACCTGCCAGGTCAGCAGCAGCCCCAGCTTGTTGCGCGGGCTGAGCCCATCGAGCCGCAGCAGGTAGCGTCGCAGGTTCGCGCTGGTGTGCAGATGCACATCCATCGGGTTCCCGGTCAGGGAGCGCAGGAACAGGCCTGCCGCGCCGATCGAGAGCGCCTCGCCCGCGCCTTCGAGCGACAATCCGCCCGCCAGCGCCTCGGCGATCATCACCGGGATCTGGTTGTAGTCCGAGCATGCGCCGATCGCTTCACCGAGTGTGCCGATCGTGGTGGTTTCGTCGTCGCCGCTGCGCTGGCGCATGACGCGGGACAGCAGTTCATGCTTTTCGATCAACTGGTCGATATCGAGCATGATGCGCGGCGCGGGGAAGCGGGCCGTGTAGCGCACGGCGGGCCGCATCAGCACGTCCAGGTAATCCCAGCCGACGATCTGATCCATCGCGCGCCAGGTGAAGGACGGGAAGATGAAGTAGTGGTCGTCCATCGCGTTCTTCGGAATGGCAACGCTGAGCAGGAGGTCAAACGCCTCGATCTTCGGGATGTTCTTCCAGAGCCATTGGAACAGGTGATCCGCCTTGTTCGACTCACCGCGGTTGCAGGCCACGAGGAAGGCGGCCTTGGTGGCTTCCACGCCATGCGCGACGGATGCCTTGCCGGTGCCGTCGCCGGCCAGATACTCGGCCTGGGTCACGGCGCCGCCGGCCGCGTCGAGGGGCGCGAATTCAAGCAGGCTGAACGGGGAAGTCACGGGGTCGTGGATGTGCTTGTTGGCCAGCGCCACGTGCTGCAGGACGGGAAGGAAACGATCCTCGCCTTCGAGCCGCTCGGACAGTTTCGCCACGGCGTAAAGGCCGGCCATGGGATGCAGCGGGCCGCCGTGGTGGCCGGGCGGCAGATCAGACGAGCGTGTCACCGCGAGCGCGGCGGCGGTCAGCATGGTCTTCACGGGCACGCCGGCCCGCAGTTTCTCCAGCGTCAGGTCGAGGATTTCGCTGCGTGGCGTTTCCTCGATGAATTGGACCAATGGTTCTATGGCGGCGTCGTATTGGACTCGCTGCGGCATGGTGAAAAGTCCCTTGTCTGTTCGTATGACGGGTAGACGGGTCTCGCGCGTTCAATGGCGCGGTGTAGATACAGCCGCGCGCTGTCCGTTTTTCCTGGGGCCTGTGTTTTGGCCAGCGCATTCGCGCATCAAGGCTTGGTTTGAAAGGATCGTCGGACTCGATCGCCCATATGTCAATCCTGCTACGCCCGCCTGTCAGTAGCACACGATATGTCCGGTTTAGGTAGCACACGATCTGTCCGGTTCATGCTGGCCTCTTTGGGGGCCTGGGATGCGCCGGTCAGAAGCCCATCAGGGTGTGCGGATGATCAAATTCCGGAGCGTGTTCGAGCGTTATGG
>CAMCDA010000083.1 GCA_945873195.1 Asaia bogorensis | reverse complement strand
CACCGCCCGGAAACAAGGTTGGAATCTTCTCACGGCCCTCTCGACCACGCCGGCTTCACTCATCCTCGCTTTATCCGGATAACGCTGGCCCCGCCGTACCTCCACGAGCGCCTTTCTTGCTCACGGTGGGGGGCTTGGGAGTTACATTTTTGCAAGAGAATATACGGATCAATATGACGGTCATCCGTAAGTGCGGCGCAGCGTGACCCTGGACAACTTATTATATCGCTACCATCTACCCGGGTCGGCCCAAGACGCATTTCCGGGGCGCGCGACGGTATGTGATGGTTCTCCGGCGCTTGCCCGCGCGAATGACTTGTCGGAATGGGGCGCCTGCGCTAAAGCCGCTCGCTCACGGTCGCTCCAGTGGCCCGGCGCGGCTTGTGCTTGTTGTCGCGTACACTGTTGGCGCGGGCGTGGTGGAATTGGCAGACACGCCAGATTTAGGTTCTGGTGGCGCAAGCCGTGGGGGTTCAAGTCCCTCCGCCCGCACCACCCAGACAGGGGTCGCCTTTCCATTCAGTTTGGTTCAGGCAGGGGATTCGCTGGCATATGCAGGTTACCGAGACGCTTTCCGACGGGCTACGGCGTGGTTTTACCATCGTCTTGCCAGCCGCGGACATCGAAACCCGCCGCTCCGAACGCCTGAACAGCCTCAGCAAGACCCTGCGGCTGCCCGGCTTTCGGCCCGGCAAGGTGCCGATGCCCCTCATTCGCCAGCGCTATGGTTCGGCGGTCTCCGCCGAGGTGCTGGAAGAATCCGTCAGTGAGGCCACCCGCCAGGTGCTGACCGACCGTGGCCTGCGCCCGGCGTTGCAGCCCAAGGTTGAGATCGTCACCGAAGATCCGACCAACGTCGCAACCGTCCGCGACATCGAGTTCACGCTCGGCCTTGAACTCCTCCCCGACATCACGCTGCCCGATTTCGGCACGCTGGCGCTGACCCGGATCAAGGCCGAAGTGCCCGATGAGTCGATCGAGGAAGCGATGACCTCGCTCGCCCGCGCCCGCCGCACCTTGGCGGACCTGACCGAGGAAGAGCTCGCCGCCCGCGCCGACAAGCCCGGTGCGCAAGAAGGCGATGTCCTGACCGTCGATTACCTCGGCAAGGTCGATGGCGTCGCGTTCGAGGGCGGAACGGCGACGGACGCTGATATCGACATCGGCGGCGGCGGTTTCATCCCCGGCTTCGTCGAGCAGATCGCGGGCATGAGCCCCGGTGAACAGCGCGTGATCAACGTCACGTTCCCGGCCGAGTACGGCAACGCCGAACTCGCCGGCAAGGAAGCGACGTTCGATATCACGGCGAAGCAGCTCCGTCGGGGCGTCCCCGCGGTGCTGGATGACGCCTTTGCGCTCACGATCGGCTACGACACGCTGGATGAGGTGCGCGAGGACATTCGCGGCCGGCGCCAGCGCGAACTCGATTCCGTGTCCCGCATGCGCGTCAAGCGCGAGCTGCTGGACGCGCTGTCCAATCTGGTCTCGTTCCCGGTGCCGCCAGGCATGCTGGAGCGTGAGTTCGAGCAGATCTGGCAGCGCCTCGACGCCGACCGGAAGGCCGGCCAGCTCGATGACGACGACAAGGACAAGGACGACGACACGCTCAAGGCGGAATACGGCGCCATCGCCGAACGCCGCGTGCGGCTTGGCCTGCTGCTCGCCGAAATCGGCCGTATCAACAACCTGACGGTGACCGAGCAGGAACTGGCGCGGGCGATCCGGCAGGAAGCGGCGCGTTATCCCGGGCAGGAGGAGTCGATGATGGAACTCTTCCGCAAATACCCCGCGCTGACCGACAACCTGCGGGCGCCGATCTTCGAGGACAAGGTGGTCGACTACATCCTGGAACTCGCGCAGGTGACGGACTCCGTGGTTTCGATCGAGGAACTGCTCAAGGAGCCGCCCCCGCCAGCAGCCCCGGCCGCATCGGCCGCGACTGAAACCGCGGCCTGATCGCGCGACGGCACCGTTTCGGCTGGACTCTGGCCGAACGGTGCCCATCTAAATCCCCGACTGGTGGCCTGGGGCCGCCGAAACCGAAGGTGACTGATCATGAGGGATCGCGACCCCGTCGACGTGTACTCGAACGCGCTGGTACCGATGGTGGTCGAACAGACCGCTCGGGGAGAGCGCGCCTTCGACATCTATTCGCGGTTGCTGAAGGAACGGATCATCTTTCTGACTGGTCCGGTCTATGACCAGGTCAGCGCGCTGATCTGCGCCCAGCTTCTGTTCCTGGAATCCGAGAATCCGTCAAAGGACATCTCCTTCTACATCAACAGCCCGGGCGGCGTGGTTTCGGCCGGCTTGGCCATCTACGACACGATGCAATACATCCGCAGCCCGGTCAGCACGGTGTGCATCGGCCAGGCGGCATCGATGGGCAGCCTGCTGCTGACGGCCGGGGAAAAGGGCAAGCGCTACGCTCTGCCCAATGCCCGCGTCATGGTGCATCAGCCGTCCGGCGGCGCGCAGGGCCAGGCGACCGACATCGAGATTCAGGCGCGCGAAATCCTGCTGCTTCGCAAGCGCCTGAACGAGCTCTATGTCCGTCACACCGGACAGCCGATCGAGGCGATCGAGCGCAAGCTGGAACGCGATTCGTATATGTCGGCCGAGGAAAGCCGTGATTTCGGCCTGGTCGATGAGGTGGTCGAGAGCCGGCCCATCACCGGTGAGGCTGCGACCCGGGGTTGAGAATCCGTCCAACCCCCTCGCGGCGACCCGCGGAACCGTCATTGTTTCGTCCGCCAAACCGCCTCAAAACCATCACGTTTTTCAATCTATTGGCGGGACAAGCCGGGTGAATCCCGGCTTCGGGCGTCGCAATTTTTGACCGGTAGGGCATGACAAGCTTGTCCCTACCGGTTGAGCGGGGATAGTATTCCCCATTGTGCCCCCGGGGTTCGGGGGAGGAGTGCGCATGAGCAAGACCGGCGATTCTAAGAACACCCTCTACTGCTCGTTCTGCGGCAAGTCGCAGCACGAGGTCCGCAAGCTCATCGCCGGCCCGACCGTGTTCATCTGTGATGAATGCGTCGAGCTTTGCATGGACATCATCCGCGAGGAGCATAAGACCACGCTGGTCAAGTCGCGCGATGGCGTGCCGACACCGCGTGAGATCTGCAAGGTGCTGGACGACTATGTGATCGGCCAGGACCACGCGAAGAAGGTCCTCGCGGTGGCGGTTCACAACCATTACAAGCGCTTGTCGCA
Organism: Asaia bogorensis; assembly: GCA_945873195.1. Taxonomy (GTDB): domain Bacteria; phylum Pseudomonadota; class Alphaproteobacteria; order Acetobacterales; family Acetobacteraceae; genus Rhodopila; species Rhodopila bogorensis_A. The sequence continues at coordinate 16,408 of CAMCDA010000083.1, read as the reverse complement.
CGGGCAGAAGAACAACGACGTCGAGATCGCGAAGTCGAACATCCTGCTGGTCGGGCCCACCGGGTCCGGCAAGACGCTGCTGGCCCAGACCCTGGCCCGCATCCTGGATGTGCCCTTCACGATGGCTGACGCCACCACGCTGACCGAAGCCGGTTACGTGGGTGAGGATGTGGAGAACATCATCCTCAAGCTGCTCCAGGCCGCCGACTACAACGTCGAACGGGCGCAGCGCGGCATTGTCTACATCGATGAGGTCGACAAGATCTCCCGCAAGTCCGACAACCCGTCGATCACGCGCGACGTGTCGGGCGAAGGCGTGCAGCAGGCGCTGCTGAAGATCATGGAGGGCACGGTTGCCTCGGTCCCGCCGCAGGGCGGGCGGAAGCATCCGCAGCAGGAATTCCTCCAGGTCGACACGACCAACATCCTGTTCATCTGCGGCGGCGCCTTCTCGGGGCTGGAGCGGATCATCTCGGCGCGCGGCAAGGGGTCGGGGATCGGCTACGGCGCCTCCATCCGCTCCTCCGACGAACGCCGGATGGGGGCGATCCTGCGGGAGGTTGAACCCGAGGATCTGCTGAAGTTCGGCCTGATTCCGGAATTCATCGGGCGCTTGCCGGTGGTCGCCACGTTGGAGGACCTCGACGAAGCCGCGCTGATGGAAATCCTGACCAAGCCGAAGAACGCGCTGGTGAAGCAGTACGGGCGTCTGTTCGACATGGAGGGGGTCAAGTTGACCTTCACCGATGATGCCCTGAAGTCGGTCGCGCACCGGGCGATCTCCCGCAAGACCGGCGCCCGCGGCCTGCGCTCGATCATGGAGCAGATCCTGCTCACGACCATGTTCGACCTGCCTGGCCTCGATGGCGTCGAGGAGGTCGTGATCAACCGCGAGGTGGCCGAGACGCGCGCCACCCCGCTTTATATCCATGGCAAGGAGCGTGTGGAGAGCAGCGCCTGATCCTACGGGCGCGATCGCGGCTCGCACGCGGGGCAGGTCTGCGCGGATGAAAAAATTCCGCTCATGACAGGCCCTTGCGGCCTCCGGATCGGCTGCCGATATCCGAGGTCGTCTGAATGTGTGACGAAGCTGTGAAAGCGCCAAGACGAGCCACGAGTGGGCGGATTGGGGCTGACTGTCCAATAGGAGGTCGAACATGACGGAACAGGATCGGCTAGGGGACGAGAGTCCCGAACGGTCTTCCAAAGCGTTGAACGATGTGCTGGCGGTGCTGCCGCTGCGCGATATCGTTGTCTTCCCGCATATGATCGTGCCGCTGTTTGTCGGCCGTGAGAAATCCGTCCGCGCCCTTGAAGCCGTGATGAAGGAAGACAAGCAGATCCTGCTTGTCGCCCAGAAGAATGCGTCTCAGGACGACCCGTCGATCAACGACATCTACCGGGTCGGGACCGTTTCCACGATTCTGCAATTGCTGAAGCTGCCCGACGGCACCGTGAAGGTGCTGGTCGAAGGCGGCAAGCGCGCCAAGATCACCGGTTTCAAGGAAACCGAATCCTATTTCGAGGCGCATGTCGAGCCGATGGCCGACATCTCCACCGATCGCAAGGATCTCGAAGCCCTCGGCCGCACCGTGGTCTCCCAGTTTGAGCAGTACATCAAGCTCAACAAGAAGATCGCGCCCGAGGTCCTGGTGTCGCTGAACCAGATCGAGGAGCCGTCGAAGCTCGCCGATACGGTCGCGAGCCACCTGAACCTGAAGATTCCGGAAAAGCAGGAACTGCTGGAAATCGCCAAGATCGGCGAACGGCTGGAACGCGTCTTCGGGCACATGGAATCCGAAATCGGCGTTCTGCAGGTCGAGAAGAAGATCCGCAGCCGCGTGAAGCGGCAGATGGAGAAGACCCAGCGCGAGTACTATCTGAATGAGCAGCTCAAGGCCATTCAGAAGGAACTCGGCGAGGGCGAGGACGGCAAGGACGAGAACGCCGAACTCGAAGCCCGCATCAAGAAGACCCGGTTCAGCAAGGAAGCCCGCGAAAAGGCCCTGCAGGAGCTGAAGAAGCTCCGCACCATGAGCCCCATGAGCGCGGAAGCCACCGTCGTGCGCAACTACCTGGATTGGATGCTCTCCATCCCTTGGAAGAAGCGCAGCAAGATCCAGATCGACGTCGTGGCCGCCCAAAAGGTGCTGGAAGACGATCACTACGGCCTGGAGAAGGTCAAGGAACGGATCATCGAGTACCTGGCCGTGCAGGCGCGCAGCCCCAAGGTACGCGGCCCGATCCTCTGCCTCGTCGGCCCCCCCGGCGTAGGCAAGACCTCGCTGGGCAAGTCGATCGCCAAGGCCACGGGCCGGAACTTCGTGCGCATGTCACTCGGCGGCGTGCGGGACGAAGCCGAGGTGCGCGGTCATCGCCGGACTTATATCGGTTCCATGCCTGGCAAGGTCATCCAGGGCATGAAGAAGGCGAAGACGTCCAACCCGCTGTTCCTGCTGGACGAAATCGACAAACTCGGCGCCGATTGGCGCGGCGATCCGTCGTCTGCGTTGCTTGAGGTCCTGGACCCCGAGCAGAACAGCACCTTCGCTGATCACTATCTGGAGGTCGACTACGACCTGTCCGACGTGATGTTCGTCACCACGGCCAACAGCCTGCGCATGCCGCAGCCGCTGATGGACCGCATGGAGATCATTCGCATCCCCGGCTACACCGAGGATGAGAAGGTGGAAATCGCCAAGCGCCATCTGATCGACAAGCAGGCCGAGGCCCATGGCCTGAAAAAGGAAGAGTGGAACATCAATGACGACGCCCTGCGCGAACTGATCCGCTACTACACGCGGGAAGCGGGTGTGCGCAGCCTGGAGCGGGAGATCGGCAACCTCGCCCGCAAGTCGGTGATGGAGATCGTCACAAAGAAGGTGAAGAAGGTCGCGATCACCCGGAAGAACGTCGAGAAGTTCGCTGGCATCAAGAAGTACCGCTATGGCGAAGCCGAGTCGGAAGACATGGTCGGCGTCGTCACCGGCCTCGCCTGGACCGAGGTTGGCGGCGAAATCCTGACCATCGAATCGGTCATGCTGCCGGGCAAGGGCAACGTGAAGCAGACCGGCAAGCTGGGCGACGTGATGCAGGAAAGCGTCTCGGCCGCCATGAGCTACGTGCGTAGTCGCTCGATCCGCTTCGGCATCAAGCCGACGCTGTTCGAAAAGCGGGACATCCATGTGCATGTGCCGGAAGGCGCCACGCCCAAGGATGGCCCCTCGGCCGGCATCGCGATGGCGACATCGCTCGTGTCCGTCCTGACCGGCATTCCGGTGCGGCGTGATGTGGCGATGACCGGGGAAATCACCCTGCGTGGCCGCGTGCTGCCGATTGGCGGGCTGAAGGAAAAGCTGTTGGCTGCTTTGCGGTCCGGTATCACGACGGTCTTTATTCCGAAGGATAACGAAAAAGACCTCGCCGATATTCCGGACAACGTGAAGAAGAACCTCAAGCTGATCGTCGTGTCCCACGTCGATGAGGTGATCGACCAGGCCTTGGCCCGCGTGCCGGAAGCGATCGAGTGGCATGAGCCGCCGGATCCGCCGGTGGCCGCGGCCCCGGTGCCAACCGCGGCGTCCCTGCCGCACTGACCCGCGTCCCAGCCTGATCCGTAAAGGATCAGGCTGGAAATCGCGAAAACACCAAGTTGAATCGGTTTCGCTTCGCACAAGCTTGCGCTATGTGTGCGCCACTCTCGCGGCATCAGGCCGGCGGGGATTGTTTTAGTTGACTCAATAGGGATTCTGCCAGTGAACAAGATGGACCTGATCGCGGCTGTGGCCGATGCCACCGACATTTCGCGCGCGAAGGCGGGTGAAGTTGTTGATGCCGTGTTCAACACGATCACCGACGCCATGAAGAAGAAAGATGAAGTCCGTCTGGTCGGTTTCGGCACGTTCGCCACCGCGACCCGCAAGGCCACCACTGGCCGCAACCCGCGCACCGGTGAGGAAATTCAGATTCCGGAAGGCACGACCGTGCGCTTCAAGGTCGGCAAGGCGCTCAAGGACGCCGTCGGCTAACAACGCACCAGACCGAATGCATGGCCGGGATCATCCCCGGCCATGCACATGACTACAACGCCTGCGCCGCCTTCAGCACCGCCGCCGCATGCCCGGTCACACTGACCTTCCGCCACGCTTTCGCGATCTTGCCCTCGGCATCGACCAGGAACGTGCTGCGCTCCATGCCCATGTATTTCCGCCCATACATCGATTTCTCGACCCAGGTGCCGTAGCGTTCGGCCACTTCCTTGGTTTCGTCCGACGCGAGCGGGAAGGACAGGCTGAATTTCTCGGCGAATTTCTCAATCGGCTTCATCTTGTCGGGCGACACCCCGATCACATCCAGCCCGATTGAACCCAGTTGAGGCAAAGCCTCCTGGAACGCGCAGGCTTCCTTCGTGCAGCCCGGCGTATCGGCCTTGGGATAGAAATACAGCACGAACGGCTTGCCCTTCAGCGCCGCCAGGCTGACCGTCCGGCCGCCCGTTGCCGGCATTTCGAAATCCGGTGCCATATCCCCATCACCCACGCTCATCTGCCGATCTCCCCGATCTGTCTTACGAAAATCTGACGCACCGCGCGCGCCATGTCGTCCAAGGTGGCCCGCAGGTCGGGCAAGTCAACCACGTCCTGGCCAGCCGCCGACAACGCCCGCAGCAGCGGCCGCAAGGTCGTGTCCGGCAGGGCCTCTTCGGCTTCCCGCCCGACCGTCAGGCGCAGCAATCCCTGCACGGTCCGCCAGGTGTGATCGGCCCGGATCAGCAGCTCCGCATCGCCGTCGGCGAGCACCCCGGCCTCATTCAACCGCCGCAGCGCCAGTCGGGTGGTCGGATTGCACACCCCCGGCAGGGACGCCGCATGCACGAGCTGCAAGGTCTGTGACACGAATTCGACCTCGACTTGCCCACCCAGACGCGCCTTCACGTCCCAGGGACCGTCCGGCGGCAGGTCGCGCAGCATCCGCGCCCGCATCGCGGCGGCATTGCCCTTGATCTTGACGGCCTCGCCCGCGCCAGTGATCGCCTCGGTGATCGCCGCTTCGACCTTCTTGCGCAACGCCGCCGGCCCCGCCACGACGCGCGCCCGGGTCAGCGCCATGCGCTCCCACGTCCAGGCATCCTCGGTGTGATAGCGACGGAACCCGGACAGCGACACGGCGACCGGCCCCTTGTTGCCCGACGGGCGCAGCCGCATGTCCACGGCATACAAAGGCCCGTCGATTCCGGGGGCAGTCAGGGCAGCGATGAAGGCATGGGCGGCCCGGACGAACCACTGACTGACCGGCATTTGCCGGCCGCCCCGGCTTTCCGTCACGTCCTCGGGGTGGTGGTAGATCATCATCAGGTCCAGGTCGGACCCCGCCATCATCTCCCGCCCGCCGGCCTTGCCCATCGCCACGACGACCATGCCACCGCCGCGCACCTTGCCGTAGCGCGATGCGAAATCGGCCAGGACGGGCGGCAACAGCGCCACCATCGCGGCATCGGCCATCGCGCTGCGCTGCACGCCGGACGCATCGGCATCCAGCCGCCCCTCCATCGTCGCGACCGAGATCGAAAAATCGACCTCCTTCACCGTCCGGCGCACCGTCTCGATGATGTCTTCCAGCGCGCTTTCGTCTTTCAACTGTGCCCGCAGGCGACCAATCGGCCCGGATGCATCCTCCTCGCTCAGCAAGCCCTCCAGCGCGCTCGGCACCCGCGCCATGTGCTCCGCCAGCCGAGGCGCCGCGCCGAGAACGGCGGCGATTCGGTCCAGCAGCACCAGGTTGCGCTGAAACAGCGACAAGGGCTGCACGCCGGCGGGCAGGCCGGACAGGAAACGGTCGAAGCGGTTGAACGTCTCATCCGGGTTGGGCTGCGCCGCCAATCGGGCGAGAATGGTCGGCAGCATCGTGGAAATCAGCTCCCGCGCGCGCATTGACCGCAGGGCCCGCACATGACCGGCCTGCCAGCCGCGCACGGCGGTCACGATCCGCTCGGGCGCGGCGAAGCCCAGCCCGCGCAGCGCGGTCACGGTCTCGGCCGGGGGCGGGCCATCGCCACGGAAATCGAACTCCGTTCCGTTGCCATTGCCCTCCAGCAGGTCGGGGACCAACTCGAATACCTCAGCATAGCGCAAGCGGACGCGGGCCAGCCGATCCAGCAGTTCAGCGGCGAACGCCTCGGTATCGGCGTAGCCGAGGAATGTGGCGATCCGGTTCAGATCGGCGGGCTTTTCCGGCAGTTCATGGGTTTGCCGGTCGTTGACCATCTGCAGCCGGTGCTCGACTCGGCGCAGGAAATCGTAGGCCTCCGCCAATTCAGGTTCCGCGTCTTTCGGTACATGGCCGGACCGGGTCAGCAGCCGCATCGCCCCCAGGGTGGTCGGGTTCCGCAGCACCGGATCACGCCCGCCCCACACGAGTTGCAGGGTTTGCACCAGGAATTCGATCTCCCGGATGCCGCCTTCGCCCAGCTTGACGTTGTGCCCGGCGATTCGCGCCACCGGATCTCGGGTGACGTCCAGCGCCCCACCCTTGTGCCGGTCGATCTTGCGCTTCATCGAATGGATGTCGGCCACCGCGGCGAAGTCCAGGCCTCGGCGCCAGACGAAGGGCCTGATCGCCTCCAGGAAACCCGTCCCCAGCGCCAGATCGCCGGCCACCGGCCGAGCCTTGATCATCGCGGCCCGTTCCCAGTTCTGCCCCATGCTCTCGTAGTATGTGATCGCCGCGTCGACCGAGACCGCGGGCGGGGTCGCCGCCGGATCGGGCCGCAGCCGCAGGTCGGTGCGGAACACATACCCATCCGCGTCCCGCGCTTCCATCAGCGTCACCAGCCCGCGCGCGAGGCGGGAGGTGAAGCTTCCCATGGCGTCCCCGGCTGTCCGCTCGGTATAAACAGCGGCATCGGGGTCATAGAGAACGATGAGATCGACGTCGGACGAAAAATTCAGTTCCCGCGCGCCGAGCTTGCCCATGCCGAGGACGGTGAAGCCACTGTTCTGGGCGGGATTGTCGGGATACGGCAGATGAAGCTCACCCGCGTCATGCGCCGACCGCAGCAGATACGCGACGGACAGGGACAGTGTGGCCTCGGCCAGCGCCGAGAGTGCGCCCGTAACCGTTTCCAGTTTCCAGATGCCACCGATATCGGCCATCGCGGTGGCCATCGCGACGATTCGCTTGGCGCGCCGCAGCCCGGCCGTCACGCGTTCCCGCGGCGCGGCGGGCGTGATCGCGGCGAGGTCCGCCATCGCGGCGTCGACCACGGCGTCTGGCCCTTCGGCGACAAACTGGCGGAAGGCGGCGGATTCCCGCAGCACCAGTTCCCCGAGGTAGGGACTGTTGCCGCCCAGGCAGGCCAAAAGCGCCGCGGTCTCGGGCTTGCGCGCGGCGCGTTGTTCGGCGCGCCCCAATTCGGCGAAGCGTTCGACCAGGCGTTCGGCGGCGCCGGCATCGTGCGGCGCGGGCCAAATCTGGAGCGGTTTGTTCCCGGTGCGTGGCATCGTAGGGCAGGCTTGCGTTGAGAGCCCTTACCGGTCAAGCGGCCAAATGGGTCGGCAGGCTTCTGCGCTGGTGCGCCGCGCTCGTGGTGACCGTCGCCGTGCTCGGCACCGTGCTGGCGACGGTACTGGTCTGGCGCTTGTCGCAGGGGCCGCTTGAACTCAGTTGGCTGGTCGCGCGAATCGAGCGGGTGATCAACGCGCCCGAGAATCCCACTCGGTTTTCGGTCGGTGGCGCGGCGCTGACCTGGGACGGATTCCAGCATGGCTTGGATCGTCCGCTGGACCTGCGGCTGACCGATATTGCCGTCTCGGATCAGAATGGCCGGCGGCGCATTCATATCCCCAGCGCCGATGTGTCGCTCTATTTCCGCTATCTCATGCTGCTGGAGATCGTGCCGCGCGCCATCGAGATCGACGGTGCGGCCCTGACAATGATCCGTTCCGCGGATGGGACGATCAGCCTCGATATGGGATCGCTGACGGAAACCGCCGATGGGATGACCGCGCCGCTGTTGGCCAGGCCGGCCGGGCCAACCCTGCCGGAACTTCTGCGCGAACTGGCCGACCCGATGGGGAATGGCGGGCCGCGGGCGTTCTACAGCCATCTCCAGGTTCTGCGGGTCAGCAAGGCCGCGATCACGATCCTGGATCACCGGCAGCAAACCACCTGGAACGTCACCCAGGCCGAAGTCCACCTGAACCGCCGACCGCAGGGCGGAATCGAGGGGTCGGCGATGCTGGAACTGGCTCTGGGCGGAGAGCGGGCGACGCTGACCGCGACCGGGACGGTCGACCCGGCCGATGGTGGCGCGCGGGTTTCGCTGCAAATGTCGCCGCTGACACCGGCGACCCTGGCGCGGGCCGCCCCTGGGCTGGCGGTGCTGGCGGGTCTGGATGCGCCGGTTCGCATCAACGCGGACTTGTCGGTTGATGCCGAACTGAAGCCGTTGTCCGGAGCGCTGCGGGTCGATGTCGGCGCCGGCCACCTCTGGATTGGTCAGGATGCCATTCCCTTGGCCAACGCGGGCGTCACGCTTTCGGCGCGGCCCGATATGGTCACGATAGATACGCTCCGCCTGTCCGTGTTGGGGCGCCCCGATGGCGCCCCGACCGAGGTGCGCGCGTCCGGCACCATCCGGCGAACCCCCGACACCGTCAGCGCGTCTCTGACACTGGGCTTCGACCAGGTGCTGTTCGCGGACCTGCCCAATCTATGGCCCAAGGGGGTCGCGACCGATACGCGCGACTGGCTGCTGGAGAACATCACGACCGGCGTCGCTCGCAACGGCAAGGTCCAGTTGGAATTGCGCGGGCGGTCCGATCTTTCCCGCATCGAGGTCACGCGGGTGTCCGGCGGGGTGGATGGCGAGGACCTGACGGTCCATTGGCTGCGACCCGTCCTGCCCATCGAGCGAGGACGCGCTCGGCTCAACTTCCTCGACCATGACAACCTGGAGATCATTCTCGCGTCCGCGCGCCAGCGCGGGGGCGCGCGCGGTGGGTACCTGACCGCTACGTCCGGGCGGATGGTGATCACGGGACTCTCGGTGAAGGACCAGTTTGCGGCGATCGACGCCGATGTCGTCGGTTCGGTTCCCGCCGCGATCGGCTTGTTGCGGGAACCGCGCCTCGGGTTGTTGGAAAAGCAGAAGATCGACTTCAAGGAGCCGGCCGGCGACGCGACGTTCAAGCTGGCGATCCGGTTCCCGTTGGAGAAGGACCTGAAGATCGAGGAACTCAGCGTCAAGGTGAACGCGCAGTTGTCGAAGCTGCGGTTGGCCGGGATGGTGGCGGGACGGGATATCGACCAAGGCGAGATCGAGCTTGAGGCGATCAACACCGGGCTGACGATCAAGGGGCGGGCGCAACTGGCCGCGATCCCCGTGCAGCTTGAGGGGATGATGGACTTCCGGGACGGCGCGGCGACCCAGGTGCAGCGGCGGATCTCGATCAATGGCAGGGCCTCGGCCCGCCAACTGGCCGCCGCCGGCCTGGACGGAGAGGACTGGCTGGACGGCGACGTCAGCGGCAGCGCCACTTGGACCGAGCGCCGCAACGGTACGGGCGATGTCACCTTTGACGCGGATCTGACCCAGGCGATCCTGTCGGTACCTCCGGCCGCCTGGCAAAAACCCGCGGGAGCGCCAGCCAGGGGCAGCGGCCGGCTTATGCTGGTCAAGGACCAGATGCGGGTGATCGAACAGGTCCGGCTGGATGGGGACGGCGCATCGTTCCGCGGCACGGTTGATGCCGCCGACGGGCGGATCGCCGACATCCGCATCGACCGGGCGACCTTCGGCCGCAGCGACGTGCGGGGCACGATCCGCTTTCCGCCGGGACAGCCGGTCCTGGTCAACCTGACGGGTCCCGCGCTCGATGTCAGTGACAAGATCCGTCAGAAGGAACCAAAGTCACCGCGGCTGGCGCCGAACGCGCCGCCCGCGGGGTCCTGGACGCTGGAGAGCAGGTTCGACCAGGTGTTCCTCGCGCATGGCAGGACGGCCTCGAATGTTACCGCGACGGGCCGGTTTGACGGGCGTATCTACGCCGCGTTGTCGGTCCAGGGACGGCTGGCGGCGGATAAGGGCTTCCGGCTTGATATCAGCGGGCCGCGCGGCCAACGCCGCCTTGCCGTGGCCGCCGACGACGCGGGCGCCCTGCTGCTCGGCCTGGACCTCGTGAAGTCGATGCAAGGCGGGGTGCTGGATGTCAGCGGCACGTTTGATGACAGCCGAGCGGGGTATCCGCTGACGGGATCGGCGAAGATCAATAATTTCCGGGTCCGCGGCTCGGTTGGCCTGGCCAAGCTGCTGCAGGCAATGACGCTGTACGGGTTGGTCGACGTGCTGCGCGGGCCAGGGATCGGGTTCAGCGAACTCATTGCCCCGTTCAGGATGGACGATACCCAGATCACGCTCGACAATGCCCGGGCCTTCAGTTCCTCCCTCGGGATCACGGCGAAGGGGAACCTGTTCCCCCATGATGATCGCGTGGACATGGAGGGGACGATCGTGCCCGGCTATTTCTTCAACTCCCTGCTGGGGAGCATCCCGCTGGTGGGCAGGCTGTTCAGCCCTGAAACCGGCGGCGGGCTGTTCGCCGCGCGCTATACGTTGCGGGGGCCGCTGGACGATCCCTCGGTGTTCGTGAATCCGCTGAGCGCGCTGACGCCAGGCTTCCTGCGGGAGATTTTCGGCATCTTTTGACCGGGCGCGCAGTCCTCGCTTGACCCGCGCCGCCGATCCGGGTTCGCTCCGCCCCATCAAATCAGGGAGGGGACCATGCCTGCTAAACTGCCGAAGGTGATCGTGTTCGACGTGTTCGGCTCGGTTGTGGACTGGCGCAGCAGCCTGATCGCCGATCTGTCGGCCTATGGCGCGTCGCGGGGGATCGCCGCGGATTGGGCGGGTTTGGTGGATGCCTGGCGTGCCGCCTACCACCCGGGCATGGATCGGGTCCGCAAGGGCGAATTGCCGTGGACCAAGCTCGACAACCTGCACCGCATGTCGCTCGACAAGCTGGTCGCGGATTTCGGGATCAAGGGCCTGACCGAGGAAGATCTGGTCCATATCAACAAGGGTTGGCACCGGCTGAACCCCTGGCCTGATTCGGTCGCCGGGCTGACGCGGCTGAAGACGAAGTTCATCATCGGGCCGTTGTCGAACGGAAATGTCTCGTTGCTGCTGCACATGGCGAAGCACGCGAAGCTGCCCTGGGACATGATCTTCGGCTCCGACCTGTTCCAGCATTTCAAGCCGGATCCGGAGGCCTATCTGGGTGTGGCCAAAATCATGGGCATCGAGCCGGGCGAGTTGATGCTGGCCGCCGCGCACAACAACGATCTGGCCGCCGCGCGCAAATGCGGGCTGATGACCGGGTTCTGGCCGCGCCCGACCGAGTATGGCCCGTTGCAGAAGCGTGACTACGCGGCCGACCAGGAGTGGGATGTCGTGGCCGAGAACATCGAGGGCCTGGCCGCCGCCCTGGGCGTATAGCAAGCGGCAGGCCGTCTGATCCCATGCGGATGCTCTCGATCTGGGCCGGCGTTGCCGGTGTGGCCAGCGTGATCGCGGTGGTCGCCCCGGTGCCGCCATGGCTGGCGCTGCCGATTGTCCTGATCCCGGTCGGGTTGGTCTTCTACCTGGGCACGGTGCTGCGCGGTGACCTGCGGCTGACCGCCGAACGGATCGGACAGATCGCGGACCAGGAGCCGCCACCCACGGAACGGTCCCGGTTTCTCGGCGGGCTCGACGATGCGCTTGAACGCCTGTCCCGCCGCTCGCAGGAGCGGACCCGCGCGGTGCTGCGTCGCCAGCTCGCGGAGACGATGATCCTCGACCGGCTGCCCGACCCGCTGATCGTTCTGGATGCCAGCCGCGTGGTGCGGCGGTTCAACCAGGCGGCGACCCGGTCCTTCGGGCAGGACCTGCCGGCTGTGCTGCGTCATCCCGACCTGCATTCGGCGATCGATCGCGCCTTGGCGGGGGCGAGCGGGGAGATCGTCGCGCTCTCGCTCTCGGTGCCGACCCCGCGGGAGGTGCAGGCGACGCTGATCCTGCTGGATCCCGCTTCGGCCGAGGACGGGCGCGTCGCGGTGGTGCTGTCCGACCGCACGCGTGACCGGGCGGTGGAACGGATGCGCGCCGATTTCGTTGCCAATGTCAGCCATGAGTTGCGCACGCCCCTGACATCACTGGTCGGATTTACCGAGACGCTGCGCGGGGCCGCCGCCGATGATCCGGAGGCGCGGGACCGGTTCTTGGCGATCATGGCCGAACAGGGCGCGCGCATGACGCGGTTGATCGACGACCTGCTCAGCCTGTCGCGGATCGAGCTGGTGGAACATCAGCCGCCCACCGATCCGGTGGACCTCGTTGCATTGTCCGCCCATGTCCAGACCTTCTACGCGCCGAAGCTGACCGAGCGGCGGGCGCGCATCACGCAGGATGTGGAGGCCGATCTGCCGTCGGTGCACGGTGACGCGGATCAGTTGATCCAGGTGTTGCAGAACCTGTTGGACAACGCGCTGAAATACGGGCGGGAAGGCGGCACGATGCGGCTTTCGGTCCACCGTTCCGGCGACGGCTGGCCGCGCGCGGGGGTTGTGATCGCGGTGGCCGATGACGGGATCGGCATTCCGGCGGAACATCTGCCCCGCCTGACCGAGCGGTTCTACCGCGTTGACCGCGCGCGTTCCCGTTCCGAGGGTGGTACTGGGCTGGGGCTTGCGATCGTCAAGCACATCGTCAACCGCCATCGCGGCCAGTTGCGGATCAACAGCACCGAGGGCGTGGGTACGACCGTAAGTGTCTGGCTTCCCGTGGTGCCCGCCTGACGATTCCACATGCGAGTCGAGTCCGAAGCTGGCAGAGTGATCGCCGAGACCGACCGGCGAAGGACGTGGCGCATGCGAAACCAAAACCGTCAGGCTGGCGCCGATCCAGGTTCGGCGTCACGTGGCTGGTTCCCGTCCCGAGGCATGGCGGCGGTGGTTATGGCGGGTCTGGTCGTTGCTTCACCGGCCCTGGCGCAGCCGGCGCCGCCCGATGCCGCGGCGCTCCAGTCGGGGCTGCGGGCCTGGTTCGAGGGCTTGCTCGCCCCCGCGTTCATGCTGTCAGCGCCGCCGCTGACCGTTGTCGCGGACGGGGAGGGGTTCGTGCTGAGCCTGCCGGTCACCGAGAAGGGAAAAGCCGACCAGGCGATTACCGCGACCCTGCGGCCGCTGTCGGGCGGCCGCTGGTCGCTGGACAATCTGCGCGTCCCCGCCGCCGGGGTCATCACGCTCGACCCGACCGCGGGTTCGGCCTCGGACATGACCTATTCGGTCGCGGATCAAAGCGCCCGCGCGGTGATCGACCTCAGTTTGGCGAGCCGGTCGTCCGCGACCATGGAACTGCGCGATGTCGCGCTGGCGATGCGGGTCGATGGGCAGAACCAGGCCCAACGGTTTGAGCGGTATGTCATCCAGGGGACGCTGATCCCTGGCGCCGACGGACGGGTCGATCTCGTGCAGGATGCGACCATTACCGGGTGGGAATCGTCGTTTGAGATCGGACCCTCCAGTGCGGCTGAAACCGAGATCAGGCGCGGCCGGATCGGCATGCGCCTGGACGGCCTGCGGACCGAGCGGCTTGCCGCCGCCTTCACCTCCATCAAGGCGCTGATCGCGGAGGTCCGCGCCGGCAATGGGCCGGACGCCGATGCCAAGGCCCTGCCGCCTGGGATGCGCGCGCAGGCCCGCATGCTGATTGAATCGTTCCGTGACATCGCGACCCGGATCGAGGGAGAGGAGACGCTCGACGATTTCAGCATGAAGATCCCGGGCGTGGGCGAAATCGAACTGGAACAGTTCCATTTCGCGATGGGCGGGGAAGCGCCGGACGGACGCCTGCGCGCCTGGGCCGAGATCGTGCTGGATGGCCTGGACATCGCGGACCTGCCGCAAGGGATCCGTGACTACATCCCGAGCCGGATCGCCCTGCGTCCGGTCCTGTCCGGGATCAGCACGGAACAGGTCTTCGCCCTGCTGCTGCACGCCGTGGAGGAGAAGCCCGACGAGGATCGCCTGACAAAGGACGCCACGGCGATGCTGACCACCGGCGGGGCCAGCATCGGGCTGGAGAGCATGACGCTGGAAATCGACAAACTGCGGATCGAAGGCAACGGCCGGCTGCGCATGCTCACGCCCACCAAGGCGGGGATCGAGGCGCGCCTGACGGCAACCGGGCTGGACGCGACGATGGCGGATGCCGGCAAGAAGGCCGATTTGCGGATGATCATGCCGGTTCTGGCGATGATCCGCGGGCTCGGCCGGCCGGAGGGTGACAAGATCGTGTGGGACCTCGCGATCACCGATGATCAGGCGCTGGTCAATGGGATTGACATGCTGGCTGCGCCGGCGCCGTCGGAACCGCCTCAGCGCAAGCCCAACAAGCGGTAGAGCACGACATCGCGCTGGACCCGGTCTTCAAGTTCCAGCGTTGTCGCGACGGGGTAGCGGGCGAAGGGTTCCAGCCCTTGGCGTGGGAGATAGGTGCGGCCGGGATCGGCGACCCAGACCTCCGCGCCGAGGCCCGCGAGCCAGGGCAGGATATGGGCCGTCATCGGCGCCTCGTAACAGACGTCGCCGCACAGGATCAGGTCCCAGCGGTTGGCCGATCCCACCACGTCCCCGGCGGTTGAGCTAACGGTCACGTTGTTGACCGCGGCGTTCAGGGAGACGGCGGCGGCAGCGAGGGGGTCGATCTCGGCCGCTTCCACATGGGAGGCTCCGGCCATGGCGCAGGCGATGGCCGCAATCCCGCCCCCCGCCGCGAAATCAAGGACGCGCCTGCCGGCGACAAGATGCGGGTTGTCGAGAATGTGGCGCGCGAGGGCGAGGCCGCCGGGCCAGGCGAAGGCCCAGAAGGGCGGGGCGATGTTGCGTTCGGCGAGCCAGTCCTCGGTCGCGTGCCAGATGGGGGTGATCTCGGTCGCGAGATAGAGGGCGATCTCCGGCACCATGGGGTGGCGGTCGAGGGTGGTGTGGGTGCGGATGAACTCGGCTGGGGAGGTGGTGGTCATGCTGGGGGGTGGAGGTGGGTTTCACTTCTCCCCCTCCCCTTGAGGGAGGGGGTTGTGGGGAGGGGTCTAGCGGCACCGTCCGGGGTGCATCTCCCCTCCCCCCAACCCCCTCCCTCAAGGGGAGGGGAGGAAACGTGCGAAACCGACCGCCCCCGTCCCACGACCCCCGTCACCCGTGCCCCGGCGTCTTGTTCCCGTATTTCGCCGCAAGCTGGTCCGGGGTCAGGTACCGCTGCTCCATCTCCCGGATCTTCGGTAGCCCCATCAGATCATTCAACTCCTGGAACGACACCGCGAGGTCGGGGCGTTCGATCACCCGCCCTTCCTCCATCCCCTGCCGCAGCAAGGTCAGCGCATTGCGCATCCCCATGATCGCCGCACTCGTCATCAGCCGTGGATAGCCCACCACTGCCACGCCCAAATCCTGCAACTCCCGCGCCGAGATCAACGGCGTGGTCGGGCGGGACCGGATGCCGAAACCCATGTTCACGGCCAGGGGCTTGGAGACCTCCCGGGCCACCAGCGCGATATCCTCGCGCGTCAGCAGCGCGTCGGCGAACAGCAGGTCGGCGCCGGCCTCGGCGAACAGATTCAGGCGGCGGATGGCTTCCTCGACACCATGCGTCGCGGTCGAGTCCGTGCGGGCCTTGATGATGAAGTCGGGGTCGCGGCGGGCGTCGGCGGCGGCGCGGATTTTCTCCACTGCTTCCTCGGCCGAAATGACCTCCTTGCCGTCCATGTGGCCGCAGCGCTTGGGGCTGACCTGATCCTCCAGCATGATGCCGTCGATGCCCGCGTCCTCGAATCCGCGCACGGTGAAGAAGACGTTGATCGCGTTGCCATAGCCGGTATCGGCGTCCGCGCTGATCGGGATATCCACGCAGGCGGCGATGGCGCGGGAGCGGCTGACATTCGCCTCGTAGCTCAGCAGCCCGACATCGGCCCAGCCGAGCGTGGCTTCGGAGAGGCCGGCGCCGGAGATGGAGGCGGACTTGAAGCCCATCTGTTCCGCCAGGCGGGCCGAGAACCCGTCATAGATGCCGGGCTGGATCAGAATTTCCTCGGCCTCGATCAGGCGTCGGAACTGGGTGGTCTTCTTCATCATGCGTGCCCATGCCTAGCGAGAACATTGCATTGTATGCTCGTGGAAACGCTCTTGGTCCAGGCTGATCCACCTTCGACCAATGAGGCACTAACTCAGAGGCTGACCCGAAACGGTTCTGCAATCACCGCATGAGTCATTTCAGTGCCTTGCGTGAGACTGGTCCGCAGCGGACGAAAAAAGTTGCGTGATTTCAGTGGCCGCGATTCTTTGGTGTTTGCGAAGACCACAAGGAATCCATCAT
>CAMCDA010000082.1 GCA_945873195.1 Asaia bogorensis | reverse complement strand
AGCCCCAGCGCTGAGGCTGGCCTGACGGACCAGTGCCATCCGCCATGACGCGATGTTGTCGATGACCGTGAACGCCCGCGAGGTTGCTTCCCCCGCGGGCGCCCAGGTCTTGAAGGCGGATTAGAACGGGATCTCGTCGTCGAGGTCCCCGCCCTTTGGCGCATCCCAGGACGGGCTGCCGCCACCGCCGCGTCCACCGCTTGCCGGACGGCCGGCACCGGTCGCGGCGGGCGCGCGTTCACGGGCCGGGGCACCACCGCCCCCGCCGCCGCCATAGCCGCCGCCGCCCATCTCTCCGCCGCCGCCATAACCGCCGGCCTCTCCGCCGCCGCCGGCGCGGGTGTCGAGCATGGTGAGCTGGCCGTTGAAGCGGCCAATCACGACCTCGGTCGTGTAGCGTTCCTGACCGGACTGGTCGGTCCACTTGCGGGTTTCCAAGGCGCCCTCGACATAGATCTTCGCGCCCTTTTTCAGATATCGCTCCGCGACCTCGGCGACGCGGTCATTGAACTTGATGACCACGCGATGCCATTCGGTGCGTTCCCGGCGCTCGCCCGAGGCTCGGTCATTCCAGCTTTCGCTGGTTGCCAGCGTCAGGTTGACGATCTTGCTGCCATCCTGCGTGTTGCGGACCTCGGGGTCCTTCCCCAGATTGCCTACCAAGATGACCTTGTTGACGCTGCCCGCCATCGCACCAATCCTCTGCCTGAAGGGACGATCCTACCCCAGACCGCCCGTTCCATGGAACAGGTCCCGAAGGTAAGGGGTCCAGGTTAATATCCCTTGAATGACCACCCGGAATTGGCCTAAGCCAACCGGGAACGTCCTGCGAACATAACCTATCGTCCAAAAAGGGACAACCAAAACCCATGGCTGGCTCCATCCATGTGCGCGGCGCGCGCGAGCACAACCTCAAGAACGTGGATGTCGAGCTCCCGCGGGATAAGCTGACCGTCCTGACGGGGCTGTCCGGCTCGGGCAAGTCGTCCCTCGCCTTCGATACGATCTACGCCGAGGGCCAGCGCCGCTATGTCGAATCCCTGTCCGCCTATGCGCGTCAGTTCCTGGAACTGATGGGCAAGCCGGACGTTGACGCGATCGACGGGTTGTCGCCGGCCATTTCGATCGAGCAGAAGACGACCTCGAAGAACCCGCGATCGACCGTCGGCACGGTGACGGAAATCCACGACTACATGCGCCTGCTCTGGGCGCGGGTCGGCGTGCCCTACTCCCCTGCCACCGGCCTGCCGATCGAGGCGCAGACGATCAGCCAGATGGTCGACCGCGTCATGGCGATGCCGGAGGGGACGCGGCTGCTGCTGCTCGCCCCCGTCGTGCGCGACCGCAAGGGCGAATACCGCAAGGAACTGGCTGAACTGCAACGCCGCGGGTTCACGCGCGTGAAGGTCGACGGGACATTGTATGAGATCGCCGAGGTCCCGGCGCTGAACCGCAAGACCAAGCATGAGATCGAGGCGGTGGTGGACCGCATCGTGGTCCGCGACGGCCTCGCCTCCCGCCTCGCCGACAGTTTCGAGACCGCGCTCGCGCTGTCCGATGGGATTGTCTACGCCGAGAACGCGGACGGCGCCGACCGGACCGTGTTCTCCTCCCGCTTCGCCTGTCCGGTGTCCGGCTTCACGCTGGAGGAGATCGAGCCGCGGCTGTTCAGCTTCAACTCTCCGCACGGAGCCTGCCCGGCCTGCGACGGGCTGGGGGTGGAGACATTCTTTGACCCGATGCTGGTCGTGCCGGATGAGCGTCTCTCGATTGCCGATGGCGCGGTCGCACCCTGGACCGGGGCGAAAAGCCCCTATTACGACCAGACACTGCAAGCCCTGGCGCGCCACTACAAGGTGACGACACGGACCCCCTGGCAGGACCTGCCGGACCGCGCCCGCGACGCCATCCTGTATGGCACCGGGGATGAAGCAGTCGAGTTCACCTACAAGGACGGCGTCCGCGCCTACTCCGTGACCAAACCGTTCGAGGGCGTGCTGCGGAACCTCGAACGCCGCAGCAAGGAAACCGACAGCGCCTGGGTGCGGGAGGAACTGTCCCGCTACCAGGCCGAAAAGCCCTGCGTCGTCTGCGCCGGCGCGCGCCTCAAGCCGCAGGCCTTGTCGGTGCGGGTGGCGGGCGCGCACATCGCCGATGCTTCCGACCTGTCGATCCGCGACGCCCTGCCGTGGTTTCAGGAGGTGCTGCCGCAACTGACCGCCCAGCGCCAGGAAATCGCCCGCCGCATCCTGCGGGAGATCGTCGACCGGTTGCAGTTCCTGATGGATGTCGGGCTCGACTACCTGACCCTGTCGCGCGGGTCCGCCACGCTGTCGGGTGGCGAGTCACAGCGCATACGGTTGGCCAGCCAGATCGGCTCCGGCCTGACCGGGGTGTTGTATGTGCTGGACGAACCCTCGATCGGCCTGCACCAGCGTGACAATGAACGCCTGCTGGGTACGCTGCGGCGCCTGCGGGACCTGGGCAACACCGTCCTGGTCGTGGAGCATGACGAGGACGCGATCCGTGCCGCAGATCATGTCGTGGACATGGGCCCTGCCGCCGGCATCCATGGCGGCTATGTCGTGGCGCAGGGCACCCCGGCCGAGGTCGCGGCCAACCCGAAATCCCTGACCGGGGACTATCTGTCCGGCCGCCGCCGGATCGAGGTGCCTCCGATGCGCCGCCCCGTGCAGAAGGACCGCATCCTGCGAGTCGTCGGCGCCAAGGGCAACAACCTCAAGGACGTGACGGCGGAATTCCCCCTCGGCACCTTCACCTGTGTCACCGGCGTGTCCGGCGGCGGCAAGTCCACTTTGGTGATCGACACGCTGTACAAGGCGACGGCCCGCAGGCTGATGGGCTCGGGCGAGGTTCCCACCGCGCATGACCGGATCGAGGGGATGGACCTGATCGACAAGATCATCGACATCGACCAGTCCCCGATCGGCCGCACCCCGCGATCCAACCCCGCGACCTATACCGACCTGTTCGCCCCGATCCGCGACTGGTTCGCCGAACTGCCCGACTCTCGTGCTCGCGGCTACAAGGCCGGGCGGTTCAGCTTCAATGTCAAGGGCGGACGGTGCGAGGCCTGCCAGGGCGACGGCGTGCTGAAAATCGAGATGCACTTCCTGCCGGACGTCTACGTCACCTGCGACACCTGCAAGGGCAAGCGCTACAATCGTGAAACCCTGGAGATCAAGTTCCGCGACAAGTCCATCGCCGAGGTCCTGGCGATGACCGTCGATGAGGCGGTGCCCTATTTCTCCGCCCAGACCCGCATCCATGACCGCCTGAAAATCCTCCAGCAGGTCGGCCTCGGCTATATCGCGCTGGGCCAGCAGGCCACGACGCTCTCGGGCGGTGAGGCACAGCGGATCAAATTGTCCAAGGAACTGGCGCGACGCGCCACTGGGCGGACGCTGTACATCCTCGATGAACCGACGACAGGCCTGCATTTCGAGGATGTGCGGAAATTGCTCGAAGTCCTGCATGCGCTGGTGGAGCAGGGCAACACGGTCGTGGTGATCGAGCACAACCTGGAAGTCATCAAGACCGCCGACTGGATCCTGGACCTGGGACCCGAGGGCGGTGATGGCGGCGGCCGCATCGTGGCCGAGGGCACGCCCGAGGACATCGCCGCCAATCCGGAAAGCCACACCGGGCGCTTCCTGGTGCCGCTGCTCGACGTGGTGCCGCCGAAGAAGCAACGCCGGCGAGCATAGGGCAGGGGGTACGGGATGGAGCTGACGAACTGGTTGGCTTTGGTTGCGGCCTCGGTCGTGATGCTTGCCATTCCGGGGCCAACCGTCCTGCTGGTTGTGTCCTATGCGCTGTCGCATGGGCGCAAGGCGGCCTCGGCCACCGTGGCCGGTGTTGCGCTCGGCGATTTCACCGCCATGACCGCGTCGCTGCTCGGCCTGGGCGCGCTGCTGGCGACCTCGGCTGAGGTGTTTCATGTGCTCCGACTGATCGGTGCGGCCTATCTGGTCTATCTGGGCATCAAGCTGTGGCGCGCGCCGGTCGCCGGCCTGGTGATGGCCGAGACAGCCGAGACGAACCGCACCCGCATCTTTCTGCACGCCTATGCGGTCACCGCTCTCAACCCCAAGGGCATCGTGTTCTTTGTCGCCTTCCTGCCGCAGTTCCTCTCCCGGGACCGACCGCTGTTCGGCCAGTTCCTGATCTGTGAGGCGACGTTCCTCGTGCTCGCGACGCTGAACGCGACGGCCTATGCGCTGCTGGCCGCCGGCGCGCGCCGGACCATCCGCCGGCCCGCCACCCAGCGGGTGGTCAACCGGGTCGGCGGCGGACTGCTGGTCGGTGCGGGATTGTTCACCGCTGCCTGGCGAGGCGCGCGGACCTGACCCTTGAAATACGTATACTCCGCGCCACCTGAGCCTATACCCGGATCCGGGACCCTCTGATCGCCGCGATGTGGCGATGATGTCGGATCCTTCACCTGCTCGCCGTTCCCGGCCGGGCACTTGAGGGAGTATGATTGATGGAGTGGACAGCGATCCTGTACGCCGAGTTCCTCGGCAAGCCAGCTTGGCTTTGGCTCCTGTTTCTTGGCTTGGTTCTGGCGCTGCTGGTCCTGGACCTTGGCGTTCTCAATCGCGGCAACCAGGCCCCCCGGGTTTCGAAGGCGCTGTGGATGAGCGCATTCTACATCGCCATCGCA
The DNA here is from genome assembly GCA_945873195.1 of Asaia bogorensis. Classification (GTDB taxonomy): domain Bacteria; phylum Pseudomonadota; class Alphaproteobacteria; order Acetobacterales; family Acetobacteraceae; genus Rhodopila; species Rhodopila bogorensis_A. The sequence goes on along the minus strand of CAMCDA010000082.1, from coordinate 15,026 downwards.
TCCGCCTTCGGCGCGTTCGTGTGGTGGGAACTCGGGCGTGATGACGGGATCAACTATTTCACCGGCTTCTTTGTCGAGAAGACGTTGGCCCTGGACAACATCTTCGTCATCAGCCTGATCTTCACCTACTTCGCGATCCCCGAGACGTTGCGTCATCGTGTCTTGTTCTGGGGCATCCTGGGCGTCATCGTCCTGCGGGCGATCATGATCGGTCTCGGCGCCGCCCTGATTGAGAACTTTGCCTGGACCCTGTGGCTGTTCGGCGCCTTCCTGCTGGCCACCGGCATCAAGATGTTGCTGATTGGCGACAAGCCCACGGCCATCGAGGACAATCCGGTCCTGAAGCTGCTGCGCCGCTGCTTCCGTGTGACGGATCGCCTGCATGGGCAGCGCTTCATCGTGCGGTTGCCCGACCCCGAGACGGGTCGGTCCGCCTGGTGGGTGACGCCCCTGTTCCTGGCGCTGGTTCTGGTCGAGATCGCTGATCTGATCTTCGCCGTCGACAGCGTGCCCGCCATCTTCGCGATCACCACCGACCCGTACATCGTCTACACCAGCAACATCTTCGCCATCCTGGGGCTGCGCGCGCTCTACTTTGCCCTGGCCGCGATGATCCATCGGTTCCGCTACCTCAAGCCCGCGCTGGCGCTCGTGCTGATCTTCATCGCCGGCAAGATTTTCTGGAGCCAGGTTTTCGGCAAGCTCGACCCGATGATTTCCCTGTCGGCGACGGCATCGATCCTGGCTGGCGGTATCCTGCTGTCGCTGCTCCGCACCCGGAATGAAACCCTTCCCACCCCTGAAAAGGAGTCCGTGTAATGACGACCCCCTTCGATTGCCCCCGCTGCGGTTCGGTCCTGACCATGAGCGAACGCCACGGCATCGAGATCGACTACTGCCCGCAATGCCGGGGTGTATGGCTGGATCGCGGCGAACTCGACAAGATCGTGGAGCGTGTCGCCGCGGCCGAACCGCCGCCCGTCAGCCAGCCATCCGCCTGGACCCAGGCCCAGGCTGCGCCGCAACCGTCATGGACCGCGCCCAGGGATGCGGGCCGCCCCTACAAGCGTGATGACGATTGGGACAGGCAGGATGACTACAAGCGGGGCAAGCCGCGCAAGCACTGGCTGTCCGACCTGTTCGACTGAACCCGCGTATGCCCCGGCGCGTGACCCGCGCCGGGGCTATCGCGTTTAACCCAGGAAGCGGTGGAAGAACGCCGCCGTCGGTATGTGCGAGGTGTCCGACATCTTGGTTGCGTTATCGATGTATAACGTCTCGATATACCCACCCGCGTTGCGATAATTCAGCGCATACCGCAGCGGCTCGTTCAACTCGACCGGAGAGTTCGGGTCGCGGTAGTCATGCGTCTGGTCCGGCTGGCCCTGGATCCAAAGCGTCGGCGGGGTCATGACCTTTTCCCCTTTCTCCAGGATGCCGATCGGATTGCCCTCGGCCATCGCGCCCTCGGACCCCCAGTACATTTCCTGGCGTCCGGGAATGTTGCCGATCCAACCTGGAGGATTCAGTGTCTCCCGCAGGCGGCGCGCGTGGTGATAGCGCGACAGCGGATTGATCACCGGCCACTGCATGACAATAGCCTGGACGCTTGCATCCACACCACCCGGACCGGGCAGGGCGGCATAGCGCTCATCATTCGGGCGCATCGCGACCAAGGTCGCCAAATGCCCCCCCGACGACGTTCCCGACAATCCAACCCGATCCGCTCGGCCGCGAAACTCCTTGGCCATCGCCTTCATCCAGCGGATCGCATAGTTGATGTCCGCGCAGGACGACGGATACATGTCCCCGCCATGGCGGAAATTGATCGCCGCGACGACCAGCCCACTCGCGGCCAGCACCTGGTCGCGGGCATCGCAATCCGCGAGGTCCCCGGCGCTCCAGGCACCGCCATGCAGGTCGATCACCATGGGGAACGGCCCGTTACCCTCGGGGATATAGACCTTCGCCATATAGCCCGTGTCGCCGTGACGGATATATTCGATTTCGCGTGTCGTGAATGCGTATGGCATTGTTATCCTCCCATCCGGTCGCCGAGATCCGGCGGCTCGGTCTCGCGGGGCATGAGGTCCCGCCGTTCGGTGGTTAGAGCATCGCAGGCTACTCGAACCGGCGGGGTTCGGCCAGATATGGCTCTCGGGTCCCCCGCGAGCGCGCTGACAGGAGAGCATGCATGGCATTTCAGGAACTCGGCGTCGTGGCGGCCATCAACCGGTTTCCGGTGAAATCGATGCATGCCGAATCCCTGCGGTCGGCCGCGCTGGGTTGGACCGGGCTGCTGGGGGATCGGCAATACGCCTTTGTCCGCGGCACCAATCGGTCCCGCTTCCCCTGGCTGACCGGGCGCGACATCTCCGACCTGGTGCGCTATCGCCCCTATTTCGCCGATCCGGCCGTCCCGACCGCCGAACCGCCACGGGTCACAACGCCCGATGGGGTCGATCATGCGATCACCGACCCCGCCTTGGTCGCGCATCTGGCGGCGCTGGCCGGGGAACCGGTGCATTTGATGCATCTGGGCAAGGGCTGCCAGGATTCGATGCCCGTCTCGGTCGTGGCGACGGAAACGCTCCGGCGGCTGGAATCAGCGCATGGGGCGCAGGTCGGATTGGACCGGTTCCGCATCAACTTGATCATCGAGGCCGATCCCGGTCATGGGCGGGAAACCGATTGGATGGGTGGCGTGCTTCGCTTCGGAGAGGCCGCCAACGCGCCGAGGCTGATGCTGGCGGGCGGTGTGCCTCGCTGCGCGATGGTGACGATCGACCCGGTCAGCGCCACGCGCGATCCGTCCATCCTGCGGACCGTGGCCCAGGATTTCGCCAATGAGATCGGCATCTATGGCACAGCTGGGCGCCTGGGCGTGATCACGGCTGGTGACCGCGTGTGGTTGGATCGCGGCTAGTCAGGCCGGCTGGCTCCAACGGTTCTGCGCCCAGCCGGACACGCCGCCCAACACGACCCAGAACACAGCTGATGCCGCCAACGACGCAGCCGCGAATGCCGCCCCCATCTCCCCGGGTACCGCGCCGTGTTCGTGGGCATGCAGCGCGCCGACCAGATGCGGCAGCACGGCCAGGATCACGGCGACGGCGCACCATGACCCGCCGCGAAACACCCAAAGCGCGATCGCGCCAGCCGTGCACAGGGCGGTCATCGCCCACCAGAGTTGCCGATTCAGCAACTCGCCCCCAGCCATGCCCGGCAATTCCGGCGGCAGTCCCATCGCGGGGGCCAGTGAAAAAGCCGCAAACCCGGCAATGCCCCACAGCACGCCTTCCCGCGCGCTGACGCCATCATCGTTCGCCAGCGCCCGCAACCGGACCAGCGCGTTCAGGATCAGGCCGAACCCGACGCCGGCGGCGATGTTGAACAGCACGGTCAGCGCCGGTCGCAGCAGGCCCTCCGGGCTCCAGTCATGATCATGGCCGTGATCATGGGCGTGGCCTGGGGGCGGGGGCTTGGGTGGCGCGGAGGCTTCCAGCAGTTCCGCCGACGCAATCATCGGCCACAGCTTGGCGGCCTGGACGACCGAAGTGGCTAGGCCGGCGGCCAGCCCCGCGAGCAGGGCGGCGAAGAACAGCCGACGAAAACCCGTCATGACGCACTCAGTGGCAGGGGAAGGCCACCGAATGCCGGGTGTCGTGCGCGGCTCCGTGCAGGACCGAGGCGCCGGCGAAGCCCACGGTGAACACGATGAACAGGCCGAACAGCAGGGCCGTCACGGCGCTGGTCACCTCGGAAGCGGTTCCCGACATGGCTTTGGTCTGTGTCGCGGCCTGCATGGTGGTCTCCGGTCTGTAATGCGATGACACCGATGATGTCCGAGCATGGGATTCTGTGCAACGGTTGGCTCGTGTGGCGATGCGGCGACCCCACGGGAACGTCGTGGGATCGCCGCGGCCCTGGTTAGAGTGTGGCGCCGCCGTCGATGGCGACCTCGGCTCCAGTGATATAGCTGCTTTCGTTGGACATCAGGAACAGCACCAGGTTCGCGATCTCATCGACCGTGCCCATCCGCTTCATCGGTACGAGTTGCAGCCGAGCGGCGCGTTCCTCGGTGGTGCGGACGTTGAGCATTTCGGTGTCGATTGGGCCGGGATGGATCGAGTTAACGCGAATCCCTTTCGGTGCCAGATCGACCGCGGCGGCCTTGGTCATGCCGCGCAGCGCCCATTTGGTGGCGCTGTAGGCGATCGCGCCCGGAGAGCCGCGCAAGCCCGCGACCGAGGAGATGTTGACGATCGATCCGCCACCGGATTTTTCCATCAACGGCACGACGGCCTTCATGCCGATGAAGCAGCCCAGCTGGTTGACGCGCATATGGCGTTCGAACAACTGGACGTCGGTGTCCATCAGGCGGGCAGGCTGGTAGATGCCGGCGTTGTTGACCATGCCGTGCAGCCCGCCCAGGGTCTGCGCCGCGGCGATGGCGTTGGCCCAGTCGGTTTCCGAGGTCACGTCATGCTTCACGAAGGCCGCGGACTGGCCGAGCTCCGTCGCCAAAGCGCGCCCCTGATCTTCCAGGACGTCGGTGATGATCACGCGGGCGCCTTCCGCGACGAACAGGCGGGCCTCGGCCGCACCCTGGCCGCGGGCGCCGCCGGTGATCAGGATGACCTTGTCCTTCAAGCGATCCATGTGTTTCCTCCTGGTGTTGGTGGGGGCAGTTTGGCCGCGATCGGTTTCCCGGCCTAGTCTTTACCGGTACCCGTTTCACCCACCACAATAGCGTCGAACAAACTGGGGGAACCGTCATGCCAACCGTCGGAACCGGCGAATACACGTACGAACCCGTCGAGAACTGGGCGAAACTGCCCCCGGGCTGGTCGTTCAAGGAAATCGGCGGCATCGGCACGGACAGCCGCGACAATGTCTATGTCTTCAATCGCGGCGAGCATCCGATGATCGTGTTCGACCGCGACGGCAATTTCCTGCGGTCATGGGGCGAGGGCGTGTTCCCTCGCGCGCATGGCGTGTTCGTCGCGCCCGACGATACGATCTGGCTGACCGATGACGCTGATCACTCCGTCCGGCAATGCACGCTGGATGGGAAGGTTCTGCTGACGCTGGGCACGCCCGGTAAGCCCGCACCGTACATGAGCGGCGATCCGTTCCACCGCTGCACCCATACCGCGATGTCGCCGCAGGGGGACATCTATGTAGCCGATGGGTATGGCAACTCCCGCGTCCACAAATACGATCCGAAGGGGCGACTGCTGCTGTCCTGGGGCGGGCCTGGCTCGGATCCCGGGGAGTTCAACATCACGCACAACATCACCTGCGACGCGGATGGCTGGGTCTATGTCGCGGATCGGGAGAATCACCGCGTCCAGGTGTTCGACGGGAATGGCCGGTATGAGACTCAATGGAACAACCTGCACCGGCCGTGCGGGCTGTTCATGCCGGCTGGCAAATGTCCGGTTTGTTTCATCGGAGAGCTGGGGCCGGTGCAGCCGGTGAACCGGCATCTGCCGAACCTCGGGCCTCGGATCAGCATCGTTGACCACACGGGGAAGCGCTTGGCTCGGCTGGGCGGGGCGCATGCCGGGTTGGGCCCGACCGAGTTCCTGGCGCCGCACGGGCTTTGTGTGGACAGCCGTGGGGACATTTATGTGGGGGAGGTGTCGTGGACCCAGTGGCCGCAGTTGTTCCCCGGAGAGCCGATGCCGAACCCGCTGCGGTCGCTGCATAAGTTCCGGAAGGTGGGGTAGGGGAGACAGGGACGGTTAATTCACGCGCCCTCTCCCCTTGTGGGAGAGGGTTGGGGTGAGGGGTAGACACCCCCGGTCCGTGCCGCGAGGACCCCCCACCCCAACCCTCCCCCTCAAGGGGGGAAGGGGTTTCTGGTTCAAGGACCCAGCCCCAGTCCCGCCTACCGCCTGGCTGGCCAGACCAGAGCGGCCGCCGCCGTCAGGGCCAGCAGCGCCACCACCACATACCCGGGGCCGTACCCCCCGAGCAGCCCGACCCCGACGCCGAACAGCGGCGGCACCACCATCACGGCTGCGAACATCATCGCGGTGCCCAGGCCCGTCGCCTCGGTGCGCCGAACCCCGCCCAGCGCCGCGAACTCGGCATAGGCGACCCCGGTGTACGCACAGGCCGTGCAGCCAGCGAAGATCGCCACGCCGAACAGCACCCCGACCGGCCAGTCCGGCCCGAACTGCCCGACCGTGATCGCCGCGACCGCCATCCCCACGCCATGCACCGCCAGGGTCTGGGAAGGCGTGATGAACCGGTCCGCCACCCATCCCCAGATCGGTCGGCTGACCGAGCCCGCGATCTGGTACACCGCCAGGATCTGCCCCGCCGTAATCAGGTCCAGCCGCACCACGCTGGTCAGATGCACGGTCATGAAGGCCACGAAGGTCAGTTGCAGGCCCGAGTAGATGAACGACGCATAGGACAGCCGCTGGATACGCGGATCGCGCAGCATCAGGAACGGCTGCGCCAGAGTTCGTCCGAAGGCGGGACGGCTGGGTTCCCGATCCGCATCCCAGCGCCGCCGAGGAATCTCCATCAACAGGATCAGCGCCACGGCCGGTATCAGCTCCAAGGCCAACGCCCCGCGCCAGCCCAGCGGCGTGACCAAGGGCGGCAGCAGCAAGGCCGCGCCGACCCCGCCCAGCGGGACGCCGATTTGGCGCAGCGACATCACCGTGTTGAAGATCGCCCGCGGCGTATGCGGCACCAGCAGATGCGTGCTGGCGGGGGCCGAGGCGCCATAGGCGATCCCCAGCACGAAAGCCGCCAGCGCCAACTGCCCGACCGAGCCGGCGGTGGACGCAATCACCATCATCCCGGTCGCCGAGACCAGCACCGCCTGGATCGCCCGCACCCCGCCATAGCGGCGGATCAACCCGGGCGAGGTCAGCGCGGACACAATCCCCACCCCATAGGCGATCGCAACGAACCCGCCGGCCAGCGTCCCCGGCACATCCAGGTCGGCGGCGACGGCGGGCGCCAGCGTCGGCAGCGAATACAGCGCCATCGTCGCCAGTGTCTGCGTGGCCAGGGTGGATGCCAGCGGCCAGACCGGCATCCGGGTCGGTGTGGAAGCCTCCGGGTTCAAGCGCCGACGGGCCGCGTGCCGCCATACATCATCCAGCCCCGCACCGCCGCCCAGCCGGCATCAACCGCGAGGTTCACGCCGGTGATGGCCGACGCCCGGTCAGACAGCAGGAACTCGATCGTCTCCCCGACTTCCGGCGGTTCGACCGCTCGGCCCAGCGCCATCGAGTCGCCCGGATTGCCGCGATACCGCGCGCCCGCCTGCATCCGCGCCCGCACCCGCGGCACCAGCGTCACCCCTGGCGAGACCGCGTTGACCCGCACGCCCGACCGGCCCCATTCGCCGGCGAGGCATTCCGTCAGGTTGATCACCGCGGCCTTGGCCGGGCCATAGGCGAACAGCGGAGACCCGCCCATGCCGGACGTGGAGGCGATGTTGACGATCGCCCCCTGGCCGCGCTCCGCCATCCCCGGCCCGAACGCGCGGGCGGCATGGTAGACGCCGGCGAGGTTGACGTTGATCAGCCGGTCCCAGTCGTCATGGCTCGCCTCGGCGACCGGAATGGTAGAATCCTGGAACGTCCCGGAGGAGACCACCAAGCCATGCGGCGGGGCGTAGGTCGCCGCGATCTCCCGTGCGACGCCGGCCATGACGCCGCCATCGGTGACGTCGCAATGCCAGGCACGGCCGCCCAATTCGGAGGCGATCCGCTGGGCGTTGTCGAAGTCGCGATCCACGATCGCCAGCTTCCAGCCCCGTTCCGACAGCACCTGGGCGGTCGCGGCGCCGATGCCGTTGCCGCCGCCGATGATGACGGCGAGCCGGCCCTTGCCTGTATCCTCCACGGGTTTTCTCCTGATTTCTGTTCAGGGGAGTCTGGCACCGATGGCGGGCGGCGTCGATGTTTCGGGGGGGTATCCGATGGCCTGGCACCCGTCATGTGACGGATGCCAGGCGGCTCAGGTCAGCGCTTCGCCAGGTCGTCGGCGAAGATATCGCGGTCTTTCGTTTCAGGCAGGAACAGTAGCCCGATGATGGCCGTCCCGGCGGCGATCACGACCGGATACCAGAGCCCGAAATAGGGGCTGCCGGACTGGGCGTTCATCGCGAAGACGGTGGCGGGCAGCAGTCCGCCGAACCAGCCGTTGCCGATGTGATAGGGCAGCGACATCGACGTGTAGCGGATGCGGGTCGGGAACAATTCAACCAGGGCGGCGGCGATCGGGCCGTAGACCATGGTGACCAGGATCACCAGGAACGTCAGCACCATGACGATGCCGAAGATCTGGCCGCGGAAGATATCCCCGGGATGGCCCATCTTCGCCACCGATGGGTTCGCCGCCGGCGGATAGCCCGCCGCCGTCAGCGCATCCCCGACCTCCTTCGTCAGGGCCGCGGTCTTGGCGGCCGTCTGCGCGCCTGCCTGGATCGCGTCGAAGCCCGGGATGGTCTTGTCCCCGATCCTGACGCTGGCGACCGTGCCCCTCGGCGCTTCCTGCACGCTGTAGTTCACCGAGGCGCGGGCGAGCATCGCCTTCATGATGTCGCAGCTTGACGTGAACTTCGATGTGCCGGTCGGGTTGAACTGGAACGAGCACTCGGCCGGATCGGCGAGCACGACAACCTTGACGTTGTCCTGCGCGGCGGTCAGCGCCGGGTTTGCCAGCGACGCCAGCAGATGGAAGGTCGGGAAATACAGCAGCGCGGCGATCATGCAGCCGCCGAGGATGATCGGCTTGCGGCCGATCTTGTCGGACAGCCAGCCGAACAGAACGAAGCCACCGGTGCCGAACAGCAGCGACCAGGCGACCAGCAGGTTACCGGTGTAGCTGTCGACCTTCATCGTCCCGGTCAGGAAGAACAGCGCGTAGAACTGCCCGCCGTACCACACGACCGCCTGGCCGGCCGTCATGCCGAACAGCGCCAGGATCGCCCATTTCGCGTTGGACCATTGGCCGAAGGCCTCGGACAGCGGCGCCTTTGAATGGGTTCCCTCGTCCTTCATGCGCTGGAAGGCGGGGCTTTCGCTCAGTTGCAGCCGGATCCAGACCGAGATGACCAGCAGCACCGATGATAGCAGGAAGGGAATGCGCCAGCCCCAGGCGTTGAACTGCTCGCGGCCGAGCCAGGTCTGGGTAAAGAGGATGACCATGAGCGACATGAAGAGGCCGACGGTCGCCGTGGTCTGAATCCAGCTTGTGTAGAAGCCGCGGCGTCCGTGCGGGGCGTGTTCGGCGACATAGGTGGCCGCACCGCCGTATTCGCCGCCGAGGGCGAGGCCCTGCAGCAGGCGCAGCACGATCAGGATGATCGGGGCGGCAACGCCGATGGTCGAGGATGTCGGCAGAAGGCCCACGATGAACGTCGACAGGCCCATGATCATGATGGTGATCAGGAAGGTGTATTTACGCCCGACCATATCCCCCAGGCGCCCGAACACGAGCGCGCCGAACGGGCGGACCAGGAAGCCCGCCGCGAAGGCCAGCAGCGCGAAGATGTTGCGCGTGGTTTCGTCATACTGGCTGAAGAAGTTGGCGCCAATGACAGCCGCCAGCGATCCATAGAGGTAGAAATCATACCATTCGAACACCGTGCCCGCCGAGGACGCGATGATCACCTTCTTTTCCTCGGCCGTCATAGGTCGAACGGCGAGGTCGGTCGTTGGGGTTGCTGCCATGACGTGGTGCCTTGGTTCATGGGGACGGTGCTTTGCCGACCCGATTCATTGGACGTGCGCGAGAGGCCCATGGAGGGACCGGTTTCGCTGATATCCGTGGTTCGGCACCTCGCCAAGAGAAAGATGGAGAAAACATGATAAAAAGTTAATACTGAGGATTTGCGTCGGATGGCCGACGCCGAAGGCTAGATCTGCGCGCTTTGCAGAAATTCGATCACCTCGCCGTTCGGGCCGGTGACGAAGGCGATCCGCACCTCCACGACCGGGTCCTCGCTCAGCCGGCGCGTTACCGGCTCCACCCGCGACACGCCACCGGCGGAGATCGCCCGGGCATACGACGCGTCGGTGTCGGCGGCGCGCAGGCAGAAATGCAGCAGCGCGCCCTCGGTCCGTTCTTCGTCTGGGTGGCGCCTACGGCCTTCGGACTGAATCTGCGACCCCTGGCCGAACACCTCCACATACCGGCCGTCGCCAGCATCAAGGAAGGCGGCGCGGTCGATCCGCCCGGTCACCGAGAAGGGGAAATGCACCCTGAATCCAAGCCCTTCGACATAAAACCGCAGGGTGGCGTCGAAATCGATCGCGCGCACCGCGACGTGATGAAACCCGTTACCCGAGGAAGCCGCCTGCATGTGTTCCGCCCCATTTTTGTGCCGGTGATCGGCGCGGGGGAAGAACATCGCATTCCGTGCTTGCCTGCAACGGGCTTGTATGATAGGAACAAAAAGTGAACTTTATGTCCCGCCCGCCATGCTGACCCTGCTCTCGGCCTCCAGCCCCGTTCGGCCCCCCGAACGGTTCGCCGTGGAGGACCGCCGGCGGCATGTCGGGCGCGGCGTGCCGGTGACCTGGGCCCTGTCGCCGCGCATGGCGGAACGGCGCGCGCGCATGCGGGATGTGGGCGCGCGGATGTTCGCTCGCCTCGGCATCGCCGGAGTCGCGATCCTCGATATCGCGCGGGAAGCGCATGTGCCCGTCTCAGCCGCCGCGCATGGCTATCGCCGGCGCCAGGACCTCGTGTTCGACATCCTGTATGCGTACATCGACGCGCTGCACGAATATGTGGGCGCCGCGGAGGACGCGCATCAGGCCGCTCCACCCGAGGAACGGTTGATCGCGGCCGTGCATGGCCTGCTGGATGGAATCCACGCCTACCACGACGCGCATCAGGTGATGCTGACAGGGTTCCCCGGCCTGCCAGAGGATCAGCGGGAGACCTTGCGCTATAGCATTCGCACCCTGGCCTATCGCCTGGTCGGACCGCTGGAAGCGGTGCTGCCGGACCTGGTCGTCCGTCGCGATCTGCGCGCGCCGCTAGTGCAAAGCCTGTTCGGCATGGCGAGCCACGCGCCGTCCTGGCTGCGGGAACCCGGGCCGATGACGCGGCGGGACTACGCGGCGATGATCGCGCGCGCGATGGCGGAGGCAGGCCGGACGAAGCTGGCTGGTTGAGCTGGACGGCTACAGGATCCGAAACGGTTCGGCGGGAAGGAAGGCCAGCATCGCGCCTGTGTCCAGGCCGAGGCGCGGATGCACCCACTCCGGCGCGACATCGGCCAGCGGCCGCAGGACGAAGCCGCGCAGATGGGCGCGCGGATGCGGCAGGATGGGATCTGGTTGTTCCCGCATCAGCGCGCCGATGGCGATCAGGTCCAGGTCGAGCGTGCGGGCCGCGTTCGGCACGCCGCGTTCGCGTCCGCACGCGGCCTCGATCGTCATCAGATCGGCCAGCAGGGCGGCGGGGTCGACCGGGCCGGAGGCGCTCAGGCGTGCCACGCCGTTGACAAAGGGCGGCTGGCCGGAGGGCGGCACCGGGGCGGTTTCATACCAGCGTGAGACAGCGACCAGGGTCAGCCCCGGCAGGCCCGCCAGATGTGTCACCGCGCGTTGGCAGGTTGCGAGCGGAGAGGCCCCGTCCGGCGCGGGCAGGTTGGCACCGATGGCAACCAGGATCATCTCGGGCGAAGCTTCTGGCATCGGTGCATGGATCCTTTTCTGCGCTCGGCGGCATGGGCAGCCTAGTCGCAGGCTGGGTTTGCTCGGCCCGGGCTTTATGGGGACGGCGTTTACGGGGACGGGGCTTGCGCGGAATGGACTGTCGCCTGGATAAACAGGGAAGCCCGCCGCATGGCAATCCGCGAACGACGCCCGATCCGGCTCAGCCCGATCGGACGTGTCGGCGCGGAATTCCCAAATCGGCTCACACAGCCTAGGATGCGTCCCATGACCGTCATTGCGCAACTCATCCCGATCCTGAACGACAACTACGCTTGGCTGCTGAAGGACAGCACGACCGGCGCGACCGCGATCGTCGACCCGGCCGAGGCCGGTCCGATCATCGCCGCCATCGACGCGGCGGGCGGGCGGCTGGACATGATCCTGCTGACGCATCACCACGGCGACCACGTGGCCGATACCGAGGTGATCCGCGCGCGCTACAAGTGCCCGGTCGTCGGCGCCTCCGCCGACGCGCATCGGCTGCCCAAGCTGGACCAGGCGGTGAAGGAGGGGGACACCGTCACCCTCGGCAACGCCAAGGCCCAGGTGATTGAAACACCCGGCCATACCCGCGGGCAGATCAACTTCTTCTTCCCCGACGGCCCCGTGCTGCTCTCCGGCGACACGCTGTTCAGCCTGGGCTGCGGCCGCCTGATCGAGGGCACGCCGCAGGAAATGTTCGACAGCCTGGCCAAGCTCAAGGTCCTGCCGGCCGATACGCTGGTCTGTTGCGGCCATGAATACACAGAAAGTAACGCCCGGTTCGCCCTGCATGTCGATCCGGCCAACACCGCCCTGCAGGCCATGAGCCAGGCGGCCAGCGCGGCCCGCGCCGCCGGCAAGCCGAGCGTGCCCACGCGCATGGGCGATGAGCTGAAGGCCAATCCGTTCCTGACCGCCACCACCGTCGCCAGCTTCGCCGAACGACGGGCCGGCAAGGACAAGTTCTAACTCCCGGGGGAATCCGACCGTGAAGCTGTTCTATTCCGCGACCAGTCCCTATGTCCGCAAGGTCATGGCCTGCGCCATCCAGCGCGGCATCGCCGACCGGATTGAAACAACCGCGTCCAATCCGCACCAGTCGCCGCCCGACCTGCTGGCGCAGAACCCGCTGTCCAAGGTGCCGTGCCTGGTGACCGACGACGGCATGTCGCTGTTCGGCAGCCAGTTGATCTGCGAGTTCCTGGAATCGATGGGTGAAGCGCTACCGCTGTTCCCGACCGCGGGTCCCGCCCGCTGGCGCGCGCTGAAGCTGCAATCGATCGGCGACGGCATCCTGGACGCCGCGGTGCCGTGCCGGGGTGAACTCGGCCGTCCGAAGGAAGACGCCCGCGACGCCGCGATCGCGCGCTACAAGGCGGCGATGGCCCGCTCCGTGGACGTGCTGGAATCCGATCCGCCGCACAAGCACATCGATATCGGATCAATCACGGTGGCCTGCGCTTTGGGCTATCTCGATTTCCGCTATGGTTCCGATCCCTGGCGCCCCAACCACCCGAAGCTGACAGAATGGTACGAAGCCTTTACCCAGAACGCCTGCATCGCCCAGACCGCTCCGAAGGAGTGACCGACCTGTCCGATCCCGACGCCGAGGCGGCGTCGGTGATTCGGGCATTGGATCTGCGGCCGCATCCGGAAGGCGGACATTACCGGGAGACGTGGCGCGACGCGCCGGCGGACGGAAGCAGGGGGGCGGGCACCGCCATCCTGTTCCTCCTCGCCGCCGGCCAGCGCAGCCATTGGCACCGGGTGGACGCGGCCGAGTTGTGGCTGTGGCAGGCGGGCGCGCCGCTTTCACTGGAAATTCATGAAGCCGAGGATGTCATCCTCGGGCCGAAGCTGGTGGACGGGCAAATGTTGCAGGGGATCGTGCCGGCCGGCCATTGGCAGGCGGCGCGCAGCCTCGGCGCCTGGACGTTGGTCAGTTGCGTTGTAACGCCAGCCTTCCAGTTTGAGGGGTTTGAACTCGCCCCGCCAGGGTGGTCGCCGCTGTAGCGGAACGCGTGATCACCGAGTGGCCCGGTGCTCCGCGAAGACTTGGCGCGTGGCGTAGGATATCCATACCCGCCGCGTCGCCAGCCAATCGGCGCCCAGCAGCATGTCCACGATTGGCGCCAGACGGACGGGTGCGACCCAGAGCGTCGGGTTCGCAGTCACGTCATCACCGATCGCGAAGGTCTTGAACCGATGATGCCAGCCGACCACGGTGCGCGGGCCCAACCCGCTGGCGGTGGCGTTTGGGCTGGCTGCGAGGCGTTCCGGCGTCAGCCCCATCCGCGCCATCCCCGGCGCGGTCAGCACCGTTGATCCGGCGCCGGTGTCCAGCAACGCGCGCAACGGCACCCCATCCAGCACGACGCCGACGATCAAGGCGGTTTCCGTCGGATTGCCGACGGGCAGCGCCGTATAGGGCTTGGTCCAGGGCAGGAACCCGGTCGTGCAGCCGCTCACGTCGTACAGCGTCACGGTGGCTCCGCGCATGTCCAGATCGAGGTCGAACAGCGACAGGAAATCCCGCCCGAGCAGCCCGTCGAACCCGCCGCCCGGAAGCGTGCCAACGGTCAGGCTGGTGTCCCGGGTCCGCGTCCGCCGTTCCAGCGGCACGCCGCCCAGGGTCAGGGAGCGGGGCAGGGCGTTGCGGTTGCGCTCCACCCCGCCGACGCCGCGCATCGTGGTCGCGACCCATTCATCGAGCGCCAGGTCGAGCTTTCGCACCGCGTCCTTGGACACGACGGATCGCTGGGCGCCGGTGTCGAGGATCATCCGGGCGGGGCGGTCGTTGACCATGACCTCCACCAGGATCGCGCCGCCGATGATGGTCAGGGGGATTCGCGCGCGGGGACGGACCTCGCAGGCGGCCTGGGCCTGGGCGAGGGAAAACAGCAGTAGCAGCAGGCCGGCGAGCAGCCGCATTCAGGTCTCCGGACCGGTGCGCCACTTTCCTTGCGCCGCGGGGCGGCGGTTCCGCAAGGGCGGCGGCGGTCATGCGGTGGTTCTCATGCAGGCGTATTCCCGCATGCGTGAAATGAGCCGCTGTTATATACTGGGGCCACAACCATGCTCGGAGGAGTTTCCATCATGATCCACCATGTCTCGATTCCGGCGCGGGACCCGCGGCGCGTGTCCGCGGTGCTCGCGGAGTTGATGGGGGGCAAGTCCTACCCGTTCCCGGGTGCGAACCAAAGTTGTGGGATCAAGCGGCGGCGTTCGATGACGCTTCTGGCTGGTTGAGATTGGCGGGTGCCGACGGCCTGTCGGCCAGCGCCGCCCAATAAGCGTCCCAGTCCCGGTTCAGACGATTGATCCGCAACGCAA
>CAMCDA010000081.1 GCA_945873195.1 Asaia bogorensis | reverse complement strand
TCGCTGATGCGGGTGTAGCTCAGTTGGTTAGAGCGCCGGCCTGTCACGCCGGAGGTCGCGGGTTCGAGCCCCGTCACTCGCGCCAGCCTGTTTCCCTTATATTTTCAACCTATCCTTGCCATTTGGCTCCCGCCCCCTATGGCGGTTCCGATCGGTTGGGGTTATGGTCCGGCCCGACGCGATCCGCGCATGCAGGTCCAGGCTGGGTCCAGACGATCCGGGCTTTTGTGTGCGCGGCCTGCATCACGCCTATTGGGGATCCGACATGCAGCCTGTCCTCTTTGAATACCTGCCGATTCTGGTGTTCCTGGTGATTGCCGGGGGCATCGGCATTGCGATGATTGGCGGTTCGCTGCTGGCGGCGCGCCAGAAGCCGTATCCGGAAAAACTGTCCGCGTATGAGTGCGGGTTCGAGGCGTTCGATGACGCCCGCCGCCGGTTCGACGTGCGGTTCTATCTGGTCGCGATCCTGTTCATCATCTTCGACCTGGAAGTCGCGTTCCTGTTCCCCTGGGCGGTTTCGCTGGGCGACATCGGCCCGTTCGGATTCTGGTCGATGATGGCTTTCCTGGGCGTCCTGACGGTTGGGTTCATCTACGAATGGTGCAAGGGCGCGTTGGATTGGGAATGACACCATGAGCGATCAGTCCGTCACCATTGCCTATAACCGCGATCACCTGCCGCCCGGGCCCGCCCAGGACGCGGTGATCCGTTCCATCACCGGTGAAATGGCCGACAAGGGGTTCCTGGTCGCAAACATCGACAAGGTGGTGAACTGGGCGCGCACCGGTAGCCTGTGGCCGATGACCTTTGGTCTGGCCTGCTGCGCGGTGGAAATGATCCACGCCTACATGCCGCGCTATGACCTGGACCGCATGGGGATCATCCCGCGCGCGTCACCGCGGCAAAGCGACGTGATGATCGTCGCTGGCACGCTGACCAACAAGATGGCCCCCGCGCTCCGCAAGGTCTACGACCAGATGCCGGAGCCGCGCTGGGTCATTTCGATGGGAAGCTGCGCCAATGGCGGCGGCTACTATCATTATTCCTATTCAGTGGTGCGGGGCTGCGACCGGGTCGTTCCGGTCGATGTCTATGTGCCGGGCTGCCCGCCGACGGCCGAGGCCTTGGTCTACGGCATCATGCAGTTGCAGAAGAAGATCCGCAGGACGGGGACGATCCTTCGTGGGTGAAACAACCGAGACCGAGGCGCCGCCACCGCCGCCTCCTACGCCGCTGGAACTGTTGGGCCAGGCGGTGGGTGCCGTTCCCGGAATTCGCGCCGTGCGGATCGAGCGGGATGAGCTTATTGCCGACGCCGATCGCGACCAGTTGGTGGCCGTGATGATCGCTCTCCGCGATGGAGAAGGCTTGGCGTTCGAGCAGGTGATGGACATCTGCGGAGTCGACTGGCCGACCCGGTCGGACCGATTCGATGTCGTCTACAATCTGCTGTCTGTGTCGATGAACCAGCGGGTGCGCGTGGTCGTTACGACCGACGAATCCGCCCCCGTGCCATCTGTCCATACAGTTTGGCCCGCCGCCACCTGGTGGGAGCGTGAGGCATGGGACCTGTTCGGGATCGTGTTCTCGGGCCAGCCGGATCTGCGCCGCATCCTGACGGACTACGGGTTCGAGGGTCATCCGCTCCGCAAGGACTTCCCGCTGACCGGCTATGTCGAGGTTCGCTATGACGAGGACCGCAAGTCCGTCGTCTATGAACCGGTCAAGCTGGTGCAGGATTTCCGCAGCTTCGATTTCCTCTCCCCTTGGGAGGCGCTGACTTCCCTGCCGGGTGATGAGAAGGCCCACGGGGGTAAAGGGGCATGAGCCAAGGGGACATGACTCACATCGAATATCCCGTCAGCAAGACGGTTGAGATCGACAGCCATTCGATCAATTTCGGCCCGCAGCATCCCGCCGCCCATGGCGTGCTGCGGCTGATCCTGGAACTCGACGGCGAGGTCGTGAAGCGCGCCGATCCGCATATCGGCCTGCTGCATCGCGGCACCGAGAAGCTGATCGAGTACAAGACCTATATGCAGGCGGTCCCGTATTTCGACCGTCTGGATTACGTCTCCCCGATGTGTGAGGAGCACGCGTTTGCCCTCGCGGTGGAGCGGCTGCTGGGGATCACCGCGCCGGACCGGGCACAGTGGATCCGGGTGCTGTTCGCCGAGATCACGCGGGTTCTGAACCATCTGCTGAACGTCACGACCTATGCGCTCGACGTCGGTGCGATCACCCCGGCGCTGTGGGGGTTCGAGGAACGCGAGAAGCTGATGGAGTTCCATGAGGCCGCCTCCGGCGCGCGCCTGCATGCGAACTACTTCCGGCCTGGTGGCGTGGCCAAGGACCTGCCCGCCGGCCTGACCGACAAGATCGCAGCCTGGGCCGAGACGTTCCCGCGCTTCCTCGAAGACCTCGAAGGCCTGCTGACCTCCAACCGCATCTGGAAGCAGCGCACGGTCGATATCGGGATCATTTCCCCGGAAGACGCGCTGGCTTGGGGTTTCTCCGGCCCACCGCTTCGCGCTTCTGGCCTGCCCTGGGATCTGCGGCGTTCGCAGCCCTACGATAAGTATGCCGAGGTCGAGTTCGACATCCCCGTCGGGCGCAACGGCGACTGCTATGACCGCTACCTCGTGCGGCTGGCGGAAATGCGGGAAAGCCTGAAGATCATCAAGCAGTGCCTGGCGAAGATGAAGCCGGGCCCGATCAAGGTGCAGGATCGCAAGTTCACCCCGCCGACGCGCGGTGAGATGAAGCGCTCGATGGAGGCGCTGATCCATCACTTCAAGCTCTATACCGAAGGGTATCACGTGCCCGCGGGGTCCACCTATTCCGTGGTGGAAAGCCCGAAGGGAGAGTTCGGCGTGTATCTGGTCGCCGATGGAACGAACAAGCCGTATCGATGCAAGATCCGCTCGACCGGCTTCGCGTTCCTGCAGGCGACGGATTACATGTCCAAGCGGCATTTGCTGGCCGATGTCTGCGCGATCGTGGGATCGATGGACATCGTGTTCGGCGAGATCGACAGGTAGACCATGGCAGCCACCAATGCGGCCCCGTTTGAACAGCCCTTGCGCTTTGACTTCGACGCCGAGTCGGAAGCGGAGATCGAGAAGGTCCTGAAGCGCTATCCGCCGGAACGGAAGGCGAGCGGCGTGATCCCCTTGCTCTGGATCGTGCAACGCCAGATGGGCCGGCGCACCAACAGCGCCTGGGTCCCCCTCAAGGCAATGGACGCGATCGCGGAACGGTTGGGCATGGCCCCGATCCGTGTCTACGAGGTCGCGACCTTCTACCTGATGTTCAACATGCGCCCGATCGGGAAGTACCACCTTCAGCTTTGTACCACGACACCGTGCTGGCTGCGGGGCTCGGATGATGTGGTCGCCGCCTGTCGCGCCGAAACCGGCATCAAGGGCTGGGGTGAAACCAGCGCCGACGGGTTGTTCACCATGACCGAGGTCGAATGCGTCGGCGCCTGCGTGAACGCCCCGATCCTCCAGGTCGATGATGACTTCTACGAGGACATGAACGCCGAACGGGTGAAGACGCTGATCGCGTCGCTCCGCAAGGGCGAGCGTCCGCCGGTCGGCTCCATGGCCGGGCGGCAGAAATCGGCGCCCGAGGGCGGACCGATCACCCTGACCACGCTGCAATTCGCGCCGGAGGCCTAAGCCGATGTTGCAGGACAAGGACCGTATCTACACCAACCTCTACGGCCTGCATGATCCCTTCCTGAAGGGTGCAAGGGCGCGGGGCGATTGGGACAACACCAAGGCCATCCTGGAAAAGGGCCGTGACGGCATCATCCAGGAGATGAAGGACTCGGGAATGCGCGGCCGCGGTGGCGCCGGCTTCCCGACCGGGCTGAAGTGGTCGTTCATGCCCAAGCAGTCCGAACGCCCTTGCTATCTGGTGGTCAACGCCGACGAATCGGAGCCTGGCACCTGCAAGGATCGGGAGATCATCCGCCACGACCCGCACAAGCTGGTCGAGGGTTGTCTGGTGGCCGGCTTCGCCATGGGCGCCTGCGCCGCCTACATTTATATTCGCGGTGAGTTCTACAACGAGCACGTCACCCTCCAGCGCGCGATCGATGAGGCGTATGAGGCCGGGTTGATCGGCAAGAACGCCTGCGGGTCGGGCTACGACTTCGACGTGTTCCTCCATCGCGGCGCCGGCGCCTATATCTGCGGTGAGGAAACGGCGCTGATCGAAAGCCTCGAGGGCAAGAAGGGCATGCCCCGGCTGAAGCCGCCGTTTCCGGCCGGCGTCGGTCTGTATGGCTGCCCCTCCACGGTGAACAATGTCGAGAGCATCGCGGGCGCACCCACGATCATGCGCCGCGGGGCCGCCTGGTTCGCGGGCCTCGGTCGGCAGAACAACACCGGGACGAAGCTGTTCTGCATCTCCGGCCACGTGAACAAGCCCTGCAATGTCGAGGAGGAACTCGGCATTCCGATGCGCGAACTGGTCGACAAATACGCGGGCGGCGTGCGCGGCGGGTGGGACAATCTGCTGGCGGTCATTCCCGGTGGCGCCTCGGTGCCGATGATCCCGAAGTCGATCTGCGACGAAGTGTTGATGGATTTCGACAGCCTGCGCGCGGTGCGCAGCGGCCTCGGGACCGCGGCCGTGATCGTGATGGACAAGTCCACCGACTTGATCAAGGCCATCGCCCGCCTGTCGAAATTCTACATGCATGAAAGCTGCGGCCAGTGCACGCCGTGCCGGGAAGGCACCGGCTGGCTGTATCGGGTCATGACCCGGATGGTCGACGGGCGCGCCGAACAGGCCGAGATCGACACGCTGGAGCAGGTGACCCGCCAGATCGAGGGGCACACGATCTGCGCCCTTGGCGATGCGGCGGCCTGGCCGGTACAGGGCCTGATCCGGCATTTCCGCCCGGTGATGGAAGAACGGATCGCCGCCTACAAGGCACAGGCAACCCAGCGCATGGCGGCGGAGTAACGACATGCCCAAGCTCACTATCGACGGGATCGAGGTCGAGGTCCCGAACGGCTCCACCGTGCTGCAGGCCTGTGAGGCCGCCGGCATCGAGGTGCCGCGCTTCTGCTACCACGATCGCCTGTCCATCGCCGGCAACTGCCGCATGTGCCTGGTGGAGATCGAGAAGACTCCGCCCAAGCCGATTTCCTCCTGCACCTACCCGGCCGGGGAGGGCATGGTCGTCCACACAGACACACCCATGGTCCGCAATGGCCGGCGCGGGGTGATGGAATTCCTGCTGATCAACCACCCGCTGGATTGCCCGATCTGCGACCAGGGCGGCGAGTGCGACCTGCAGGACCAGGCGATGGGCTTCGGCTCCGACACCTCGCGCTATGCCGAGAACAAGCGCGCTGTGAAGGACAAGGACCTTGGCCCGCTGGTGAAGACCGTGATGACACGCTGCATCCATTGCACGCGCTGCATCCGCTTCATGACGGAAGTCGCCGGCGTGCCCGACCTTGGCGCCACGGCGCGGGGCGAGCACATGGAGGTCGGGACCTATATCGAGAAGTCCCTCAGCTCCGAGCTCTCCGGAAACATCATCGACCTGTGCCCGGTGGGTGCGCTGACGTCGAAGCCCTACGCCTTCGTCGCCCGCCCCTGGGAACTGGCCAAGACGGATAGCATCGACGTGCTGGACGCGGTCGGGACCAATATCCGGATCGATGCCCGCGGGCCGGAGGTGCTGCGCATCCTGCCCCGCATCAACGAGGACGTGAACGAGGAGTGGCTGGCCGACAAGTCCCGCTTCTCGATCGATGGGTTGAAGCGTCGCCGGCTTGATCGCCCCTGGATGCGGCGCGACGGCAAGTTGGTCGCGGCTACCTGGGCCGAGGCCTTCGCGGCCATCGCCGAAAAGGCGCGCGGTCTGTCCGGTGACCGGATCGGCGCCGTTGCCGGTGATCTGTGCGACGCGGAATCGGTGCTCGCGCTGAAGGACCTGATGACGGCGATGGGGTCCACGAATCTTGATTGCCGGCAGGACGGGGCGAAGCTCGATGCCTCGCGCCGGGATTTCTACACGTTCAATACGACGATCGCCGGGATCGAGGAAGCGGACGCGATCCTGCTGATCGGCACCAACCCGCGCAAGGAAGCGCCGGTCCTGAACGCCCGCATCCGCAAGACCTGGGTCGCGACCCAGTTGCCGGTGGGCGTGGTCGGGGCGGACGCCGACCTGACATATCCGGCGACCTGGATCGGGGCCACGCCGGCGTCGATCAACGCGCTGCGCGATGGATCGCAGGGCTTCGGCGCTGTGCTCGCAAAGGCGCAGAAGCCGTTGATCATCGTGGGGCAGGGGGCGCTGGCCCGTGCCGACGGGGCCGCGGTCCTGGCGGCGGCCTGGCGCCTGGCGAAGGAGGTCGGCGGTCTGACGGCGACCTGGCATGGCTTCAACGTGCTGCACACCGCGGCTGCCCGGGTGGGCGCGCTTGATCTCGGCTTCGTGCCTGGGGCGAAGGGCAAGGACCTCGCCGGCATGATGGGCGGCGGCGTCGACCTGCTCTGGCTGCTGGGCGCGGATGAGTTCAACAGCGCCGGCATCGGCCCAAACACCTTCGTGGTCTACCAGGGCCATCACGGTGATGCCGGGGCTGCCCGCGCCGACGTGATCCTGCCGGGTGCCGCCTATACTGAAAAATCCGGCACTTACGTGAACACGGAGGGCCGGGTGCAGCGCGGGTTCGCCGCGATGATGCCGCCCGGGGAAGCCCGCGTGGACTGGACCATCCTGCGTGCCTTCAGCGAAACCGCCGGCCGCAAGCTGCCCTATGACACGATCGAGGCGCTGCGGACACGGCTCGAAGCCGCCAACCCGGTCTTCGGCAAGGTCGGCTATCTGCCACGCTTCGGCGCCGCGGACGAAACCGGCCCCGCCGGCGATCCGGATGCCGTGACCGACGCCGCGCTGATCCCGGCGGTTGCCAATTATTACCAGACTGATCCGATCAGCCGGTCGAGCCCGACGATGGCGGCGTGTGTCGAAGCCTTGGCCCCGATCGCGGTGGCGGCGGAGTAGGGCGATGATCGATTTCCTCCTCAACGATCCGATCGGCATCGTTATCCTGACCTTTATGAAGGCGCTGGCCCTGATCGTGCCGCTGCTGATCGGCGTGGCTTACCTGACGCTCGCCGAACGCAAGGTGCTCGCGGCGATGCAGTTGCGCCGCGGACCGAACGTCGTTGGTCCCTTCGGCCTGCTGCAGCCCTTCGCCGACGCGCTCAAGATGATGATGAAGGAAACGGTGATCCCCTCCGGGGCGAACCGTGTGCTCTTCCTTCTGGCGCCGATGCTGACGTTTGGCCTGGCCGTGCTGGCCTGGGCGGTGATCCCGGTGAACGATGGATGGGCGATCGCCGACATCAATGTCGGCATCCTCTATCTGTTCGCGATCTCCTCCCTCGGCGTCTACGGCATCATCATCGCCGGCTGGGCGTCCAATTCGAAATACGCCTTCCTCGGCGCGATGCGGTCGGCGGCGCAGATGGTCAGCTATGAGGTCTCGATGGGCTTCGTCCTGGTCTCCGTCCTGCTCTGCGCCGGCACGCTGAACCTGACCGAGATCGTCCGGGCGCAGACCAACATGTGGTATGTGATCCCGCTGTTTCCGATGTTCATCGTCTTCTTCATCTCGACGCTGGCGGAAACCAACCGGTCCCCGTTCGACATTCCCGAAGGTGAGTCGGAAATCGTCGCCGGCTTCTTCGTCGAATACAGCTCCATGAGCTTCGCGCTGTTCTTCCTCGGCGAATACGCGAACATGATCCTCATGAGCGCGCTGACCACGATCCTGTTCCTCGGCGGCTGGCTCGCACCCTTCAATATCGAGCCGTTCACCTGGATCCCTGGGCCGATCTGGTTCATCGCCAAGATCTGCCTGTGCCTGTTCGTCTTCCTGTGGGTCCGCGCCACTTTCCCGCGCTATCGGTATGACCAGCTCATGCGTCTCGGCTGGAAAGTGTTCCTGCCGCTGTCGCTGCTGTGGCTGGTGATCACCGCCGGTGCGCTGATGGCCTTTGGATGGCTGCCCCATGCTTCGTGAACTGTACTGCCGGAAGGAGCGTGCCTGATGGCATTCCTGGACCGCACCGCGCGCGCCATGCTGCTGGGCGAGCTTGTCGCCGGACTTGGCCTGACGCTGCGCTATTTCTTCAAGCCCAAGGTCACGATCAACTACCCTTACGAAAAAGGGCCGATCAGCCCGCGTTTCAAGGGGGAGCACGCGCTGCGCCGCTATCCCAACGGGGAGGAGCGCTGCATCGCCTGCAAACTGTGTGAGGCGATTTGCCCCGCCCAGGCGATCACGATCGAGGCCGAACCGCGTGAAGACGGTTCCCGCCGGACCACGCGCTACGACATCGACATGACGAAATGCATCTATTGCGGCCTCTGCGAGGAAGCCTGCCCGGTGGATGCGATCGTGGAAGGGCCGAACTTCGAGTTCGCCACCGAAACGCGCGAGGAGCTCCTTTACAATAAGGACAAGCTGCTCGCGAACGGCGATCGGTGGGAACCCGAGCTCGCCCGCCGGCTGGAACTGGACGCGCCCTACCGATGATCCCCTCCATCCTCTTCTACCTGTTCGCGGCGGTGCTCATCGGCTCCGCCACCATGGTGGTCAGCGCGCGGAACCCGGTGCACTCGGTCCTGTTCCTGATCCTCGCCTTCTTCAACGCCGCCGCCTTGTTCCTGATCGCGGGCGCCGAGTTCCTGGCGATGACCCTGGTCATCGTCTATGTCGGCGCGGTCGCGGTGCTGTTCCTGTTCGTCGTCATGATGCTGGACATCGATTTCGAGGAACTGCGGAGCGGCTTCCAGCGCTATCTGCCGGTCGGCGGGCTGGTCGGCGCGGTGCTGTTCGTCGAACTGCTGATGGTCTATGGCGGTTGGAAGCTGGCGCCCGACGCGGCCAAGATCGCGCTGTCGCCGATGCCGTCCGATGTCAGCAACACCGTGGCGCTGGGGCGTATCCTCTATACGGACTACGTCTTCCTGTTCCAGACATCGGGCGCTGTCCTGCTGGTGGCCATGATTGGTGCCATCGTGCTGACCCTGCGTGATCGCCGCACTTCCCGCCATCAGAGCATCCGCGCGCAGACCGAGCGCACCGCCGCGGACACCCTTGTCATGGTGCCGACCGCCTTGGGTGCCGGCGTGAAGGCCGCGGACATCCGCCGGCCGATCGTCGTCGAACCGAAACCAGCCCACGCGGATCATGGGCATGACACCCACGGGCATGGAGGCCATGGCCATGGCCACTGACCGAAGCCGGACCACCGCCACCAACCGGAGCACCCATCCATGATGGTCGTCAGCCTCGGCCACTATCTGGTGGTCTCCGCCGTCCTGCTCGTCCTCGGCGTGTTCGGCATTTTCCTGAACCGCAAGAACATCATCGTCATCCTGATGGCGATCGAACTCATCCTGCTGTCCGTGACCCTCAATCTCGTGGCTTTCTCGGCCGCGCTGAATGACCTCGCGGGCCAGGTTCTCGCCATGCTGGTGCTGACCGTCGCGGCCGCGGAAGCCGCGATCGGACTGGCCATCGTTGTCATCTATTTCCGCAACCGTGGCTCGATCCAGGTCGAGGACGTGAACCTGATGAAGGGCTGAGATGATCTACGCTCTCGCCATCTTCGCGCCGCTGGTTGGCGCCTGCATCGCCGGCCTTCTGGGCAGGGTGATCGGCGACCGCGGCGCGATGACAGCCTCGGTCGCCGGCATGGTTGTCGCCGCGATCTGCGGGCCGCTGGCTTTCTTCCAGCTCGTCTCCGGCGCCGCCGAACCGACCGTGATCCACCTTGGCACCTGGATCGACGCCGGCCGCTTCACCGTCAGCTGGTCGCTGCGCTACGACACGCTGTCGGCCGTGATGGTCGCGATGGTGTCCTTCGTCGCCATGCTGATCCATGTCTATTCGATCGGCTACATGTCGCACGACCCGTCGCGGGCGCGCTTCTTCGCCTATTTGTCGCTGTTCACCTTCGCCATGCTGATGCTGGTGACCGCCGATAACCTGCTTCAGCTGTTCTTCGGCTGGGAAGGCGTGGGCCTCTGCTCCTATCTGTTGATCGGCTTCTGGTATGACCGCCCCTCGGCCTGCGCCGCGGCGATCAAGGCCTTCGTCGTCAACCGCGTGGCCGACCTGCCCTTCGCGGTGGGCCTGGCGATGATCTTCATGACCTTCGGCTCGATCGAGTTCGCGACCATCCTCGATCCGAAGATCGTGGCCCAGCATGCCAAGGAAACCTACAGCCTGTTCGGCTGCACCTTCCCGGCGCTGGAGGTGATCGGCTTCCTGCTGTTCATCGGCGCGATGGGCAAGTCGGCGCAGTTGTTCCTGCATGTCTGGCTGCCCGACGCGATGGAGGGCCCGACCCCGGTTTCGGCTTTGATCCATGCCGCGACGATGGTCACCGCGGGCGTGTTCCTGATGGCGCGGATGTCGCCGGTCATGGAACTCGCGCCCTATGCCCTGGGCTTCGTCACCTTCATCGGCGCATCGACCGCCTTGTTCGCCGCGACGATCGGCTGCGTGCAGAACGACATCAAGCGCATCATCGCCTACTCGACCTGCTCCCAGCTCGGCTACATGTTCGTGGCAGCGGGCGTCGGCGCCTACCAGGCCTCGGTCTACCACCTGATCACGCATGCCTTCTTCAAGGCGCTGCTGTTCCTCTCGGCCGGTTCCGTTATCCACGCGATGTCCGATGAGCAGGACATCCGCAAGATGGGCGGCCTCGCGAAGCTGATCCCGGCGACCTGCGCGGTGATGTGGATCGGCAACCTGGCCCTGGCCGGCATCCCGCCCTTCGCCGGCTTCTATTCCAAGGACGCGATCATCGAGGCCGCCTTCGCCGCCCACAGCGCCGTTGGCAACTATGCCTTCTTCTGCACCGTGGTCGCGGCATTCCTGACCGCCTTCTACTCCTGGCGGCTGCTGTTCATGACCTTCCACGGCAACTCGCGCGCCGATCACCATGCGCTGGAGCACGCGCATGAAAGCCCGCAGGTCATGCTGGTGCCGCTGTATGTGCTGGCATTGGGCGCGATCGTCGCCGGCTTCGCCACCGTGAACGCCTTCATCGGCGACGGGCAGGCCGCCTTCTGGGCCGGTGCGATTTGGACGCACCCCGACAACCACGTGCTGGAACACGCCCATCACGTGCCGACCTGGGTGAAGATCCTGCCGATCGTCACCGCGGTCGCCGGTATCGCGCTGGCCTGGGTGATGTATATCGCGAACCCGCTGCTGCCGGTCCGCCTCGCCAACAGCTTCAGGCCGATCTATCTGTTCCTGTTGAACAAATGGTATTTCGACGAGCTGTATAACGCGATCATCGTGCGGCCGATCATGTGCATCGCGCGCGGCTTCTGGAAGATCGGGGATGAGGCGATTATCGACGGCGTGCCCAACGGGCTCGCCGAACTCACCGCCGGCACCTCGCGCCAGACGGTGAAAATCCAGACCGGCTCGCTCGCCGTCTATGCCTTCGTCATGCTGATCGGCGTCGTCGTGCTGATCGGTCTCTACATGCTGGTCCGGTGAGAACATGAACGCCGCGGGCTTCCCCCTTCTTTCCCTGATCACCTGGCTGCCGCTCGTCGGTGGCGCGGTGATCCTGTCGGTGCGCGGCGATGAGGAAACCATCGCCTCCAACGCGCGCTGGACCGCGCTATGGACCACACTCATCGTACTGGTCCTCTCGCTGGTGCTGTGGGTCGAGTTCGATCCCACCGACGCCGGCTTCCAGTTCGTCGAGTCCGTTCCCTGGCTCTCGGACTCCGGGCTTGGCTACAAGAT
This sequence comes from Asaia bogorensis, assembly GCA_945873195.1. Taxonomy (GTDB): domain Bacteria; phylum Pseudomonadota; class Alphaproteobacteria; order Acetobacterales; family Acetobacteraceae; genus Rhodopila; species Rhodopila bogorensis_A. The sequence continues at coordinate 7,898 of CAMCDA010000081.1, read as the reverse complement.
GGGCGTCGACGGCATTTCCGTGATGTTCGTCCTGCTCTCCACCGTCCTGACACCGATCTGCATCCTGGCCTCGTGGGAGAGCATCCAGACCAAGGTGCGCGAGTACATGCTCGCGTTCCTGATCCTGGAAACGATGATGATCGGCACGTTCTGCGCGCTGGATTTCGTCGTCTTCTATATGTTCTTCGAATGCGTGCTGATCCCGATGTATCTGATCATCGGCATCTGGGGCGGGCCGCGCCGGGTCTACTCGGCCGTCAAGTTCTTCCTGTATACGCTGACCGGCTCGGTCCTGATGCTGCTGGCCATCCTGGCGATGTGGATGCATGCCGGCACGACCGACATCCCGACGCTGATGGCGACGTCCTTCCCGCCGGCGATGCAGACTTGGCTGTTCCTGGCCTTCCTCGCCTCCTTCGCGGTCAAGGTGCCGATGTGGCCGGTCCATACCTGGCTGCCGGACGCGCACGTGGAGGCGCCGACCGCCGGCTCCGTCATCCTGGCTGGTGTGCTGCTGAAGATGGGTGGCTACGGGTTCATCCGCTTCTCGATCCCGATGCTGCCGGAAGCCTCGGCCGCTTTTGCCCCGCTGATGTTCACTTTGTCGGTCGTCGCGGTGATCTACACGTCGCTCGTGGCGCTGGCGCAGGAGGACATGAAGAAGCTGATCGCCTATTCGTCGGTCGCTCATATGGGCATCGTGACGATCGGGTTGTTCACCTTCAACGAGCAGGGCATCCAGGGCGCGCTGTTCCAGATGGTCTCCCACGGGATCGTGTCGGGCGCGTTGTTCCTTGTGGTCGGCGTGATCTACGACCGCATCCACACACGGGAGATCGCGCGCTACGGCGGCCTGGCCGAACGCATGCCGGGCTATGCCTTCGTGTTCATGCTGTTCACCATGGCCTCGGTGGGCCTGCCGGGAACCGCGGGCTTCGTGGGTGAGTTCCTGGTTATTCTGGGCGCCTTCAAGGTCAGCTTCTGGCTTGCCCTGCTGGGTGGCGCCGGCATGATCCTGGGCGCGGCCTACATGCTGTATCTGTATCGGCGGGTCGTCTTCGGACGCATCACCCGCGATGACCTGCGCGCGATCATGGACCTCAGCCCCCGCGAATGGGCGCTGTTCGTGCCGCTGATCGTGCTGACCATGTGGATGGGCATCTACCCGTCCAGTTTCTCTGTCTTCTGGGAGGCCAGCGTGGCCGCGATGGTCAAGCATCATCAGGCGGCCATGGAAAGCGCCGTGAAGCTTGCCGGGGTGATCAACTGATGAACTGGACCTTGGCCCTGCCCGAGATCGTCCTGGCCTGCTTCGGCATGGGCGTCCTGCTGTTCGGCGTGCTGCGCAAGCAGGACAGCACGATGCTGGCGACGATGTTCACCATCTTCGGGTTCCTGGTCACCGGCCTGCTGGTCGCGACCGGCCTGCCCGGCACCGGCTTCCATGGCCAGTTCGTCGCTGATCCGTTCAGCACGTTCAATAAGCTGCTGATCCTGGTTGGCGCCTCCTTCGCCGCGCTGATGTCGCTCGATTGGAACGAAAAGCAGGGGATCGGCCGGTTTGAATTCCCGGTTGTCATGCTGTTCGCCGTCGTCGGCATGATGATCATGGTCTCGGCGTCGAACCTGATGACGCTGTATGTCGGGCTCGAGCTGCAATCTTTGTCCCTTTACGTGCTGGCCGCCTTTGCCCGCGACGATATCCGTTCGTCGGAAGCCGGGCTGAAGTATTTCGTCCTGAGCGGCCTTGCCTCCGGCCTGCTGCTGTATGGCGTGTCGATGGTCTACGGGTTCTCCGGCACGATGGATTTCGTGGTGCTGCGTGACCAGTTGGCCAATCCGGCCAATATCTCGTCCGGCCTGATCGTCGGCGTGGTGTTCGTGCTGGTCGGGCTGGCCTTCAAGGTCTCGGCCGTGCCGTTCCATATGTGGACGCCCGACGTCTACCAGGGCGCGCCGACCCCGGTGACCGCGTTCTTTGCCATGGCCCCCAAGGTCGCGGCGATGGCCCTGCTGCTGCGCGTGATGGCGACCCCCTTCGGCCATCTGCTGCCGGCCTGGCAGTCGCTGATCGTGATTGTCTCGATCGGGTCCATGGTTCTGGGTGCCCTGGCCGCTATCGGGCAGACCAACATCAAGCGGCTGATGGCCTATTCCTCGATCGGGCATATGGGCTTCGCGCTGATCGGTCTCGCCGCCGGGTCCGAGGACGGGGTCCGCGGCGTGCTGGTCTATATGGCCGTCTATGTGTTCATGACCGCGGGCACCTTTGCCTGCATCATGTCGATGCGCCGCAACGGCAAGGCGGTGGAGGAGATCAAGGATCTCGCCGGTCTCGCCAGCAATGATGCGGGCCTCGCGATGGCGCTTGCCGTGTTCATGTTCAGCCTCGCGGGCATCCCGCTGATGGCTGGGTTCTTCGCCAAGCTGTATGTGTTCCTGGCGGCCGTGAAGGCCGGGCTGTGGACGCTTTCGGTGATCGGCGTGCTCGCGAGCGTGGTTGGGTCGTTCTATTATATCCGCATCATCAAGGTGATGTACTTCGACCCGGCGGGGGAGAAGTTCGACCGCCGTCCAGCCGCGTTGTCCTTCGTGGCGGCGGCGACAGGGTTGATCACGGCGTTCTTCTTCCTGTTCCCGACGCCGGTGGTTGACGCGGCGCAGATGGCTGCCCGGGCCGTGTTTCCGTAGCGAGAACTGATCCAGGTCGCCTGCAGGGGGACGTGTTCGACCACTTCCCCCCGCTCGTGGCCGCGCTATGCTGTTGCCCCAGGTCAGGAGGAAACAGCCATGAAAATCACCAGCTTCGAAGCCGCTACGCTTGCCATCCCCGAGGATGACCCCCTGGCCAACATGCCGGAGGAGGAGGGCCGCACACGGCCGATCGTGATCCTGACCCTGCACACCGACCAGGGTATCTCCGGCATCGGCATCACCTTCTATGGCGGCAAGCTGACCAGCAGCCTGCGGGCGGCGGTCGATGAACTCGCCGCGCTGACCATCGGGGAGGACCCGATGCGGACCGAGCACATCATCGCCAAGCTGCGGCTCGCCGGTGATGCCGCGGGGCCGGGAGGCATCTTCACCCTCGCGCTGTCGGCGATCGACATTGCCCTTTGGGACATCAAGGGCAAGCTGCTGGAACAACCGCTGTGGAAGCTGCTCGGCGGGCACCGGGACCGGGTGCCCACCTATGCCTCCGGCTCTCTCCGCCGGGGCCTGAATGACGCGCAGGCCGAGAAGGCGGCGCGCATCCTGGTCGACAAGGGCTTCACCCAGATGAAGACCCAGATGGCGTTGCCCGGCAATCCGACCGTCGCCGACGAAATCCGCCGCATCCGCATCGTCCGCGACGCCATCGGGCCGGACATCACCCTGATGTGCGACATCAACCAGCGCTGGCGCCCCGAACAGGCCATCGACATCGGCAAGCGGATCGAGGACGTCGGCCTGTTCTGGCTGGAGGACGTGACCCTCGCCGACGATTATGCTGGCCTCGCCCGCGTCACCGCCGCCCTTTCGACCCCCATCGCCGGCGGGGAATACGTCTGGGGCCTCACGCCCCTGCGCCACATGATCGAGCAGCGGTCCGTCGACATCGTCATGGTCGACATGGTTCGCGTTGGCGGCGTCACCCAGTGGATGAAGGCGGCCGGCATGGCGGAGGCCTTCAACCTCCCGATCGTCTCCCACGTCATGCCCGAGATGCTGGTCCATGTCGTGGCCGCTGCGCCCAACGGGCTAACGGTCGAATACATGCCCTGGATGCTGGCGCTGTATGAGGAAACGCCGCGGATCGAGAAGGGGATGATGGTCCTGCCCGAGACGCATGGATTCGGGCTGAAGTTCGATGCCCGGATGATCCAGCGCTGCCGCGTCGGCTAGTTACCGCGTGCCGCGGTCCCTGGGCATAGGCCTGGGGATCGAGGCGCATCAGGGGTGCGCCCCGACCGCCGGGGGTTTCAAAAATCCGTGCAGCGGCCTTTGTGTTCCCAATCGCCATAGCGCGTGGGTTCGGGGCCCTTGGTGCCGCCGATCTCCTTGGGGAGGGCGGCGGGCGCGGGCTTGGGCGCGGGGGCCTCGGGGACGGGCGGTTCCTGATTCTCGGTCATGGGACCCAGATAGGGCGGCCGTTGCCGACCCGCAATGCCGGGTTCGGGTATCTTCACACCATCGCCTGCCAGCGGGGGAGGATCGTTTCCTTCGCCATCTCCTCCGTGATCCCCGCCGGCCAGCGCCAGCGGATCGTGCCTCCGCCATCGACCAGCAGGTTCTCGGGCACGCCGGTCAGGCCCAACGGCCCCGTGTGCGCCGACATCGGGTCCATCCCGATCCGGGCGTAGGGGTTGCCGTGGCGATCGAGGAACGCCGTCACCGCCTCGGGCTTGTCACGAAACGCGATCCCCCAGATCACCACCCCCTGCCGTTGCAGGCCCGCCAGCACCGGCGCCTCGATGATGCAGGGCGCGCACCAGGACGCGAACACGTTCAGCAGCACCGGCCGACCGGACTGAGCGACCTCCCCCGTCGAGAACCCCGGCGCCCCGTTCAGCCCCGGCAGCGTCACCGCCGGCAGGGGGCTGGCCCGGTTCGGGTCGGGCGGCGCATTGCCCAGCATGTCGGGATCCTGCTCGGGCGGGTTCATCACCACCCAGGCCGCGCTGCCCATCAGCGCCAGGGAGCCGACGATCCCGAAGCGCACCAACCGCCGCCGAACGATGCTCATCCGCCGCCGCCGGGCTTGGCGGTGCCGGTGTTCCAGCCTGCGGCGGGCGGGGCGGGGCCCTCGGCCGGGTTCCAATGCCCCGCGCGCTTCAACGCGTCGGCGACTTCCTTGGGCATATAGGTTTCATCATGCTTGGCCAGCACTTCGGACGCCCGGAAGCTGCCATCGGCCTGCAGCACGCCCAGCGTCACCACGCCCTGACCCTCTCGGAACAGGTCGGGCAGCAGGCCGACATAGGTCACGGTTACTGTCGCCGCGCCATCCGTCACCCGGAACGTGGCCATCGGCTTGCCCTGGGTAACCCGGGTGACGCTGTCCTTTTCCACCAGCCCGCCCAACCGCATGGTGCGCCCGTTCGGTTCCGCCTTCGCCAGGTCGGACGGCGACACGAAGAACACCAGGTTATCGCTGAACGCCGACAGCACCAGCGCGGTCGATGAGCCAAGCCCCACCACACACAGCAGCAAAATCCAAAGTCGGCGGCGCTTGCGGGTCATGCGGTCCTGTTGCGGTTCTGACGGGGATCAATCGCGGCCAACCGACGCCGAGCCTGCCGGGTGCGGCGCCAGGCATCGAGGCCGAAGGCCACCGGCAGCAGCACCGCCAGCAGATACGATATGGCGACGTAGGGCAGGTGAGTCATCAGCCGGACTCACTCGCCGCGCGGGCCATCAGCAGGGACCTGATCCGCCGCTCCATCACCGCCGCCCGCACCCGGGCCGTCACGATCGCGCCGAACAGCACGGAGTAGCCGACGGCGCACACGAGCAGCGGCCACAACATGTCCCAGTGCATCGTGGGCGCCTTGGTCAGCGTGATCGAGGCCGGTTGGTGCAGCGTGTTCCACCAATCGACGCTGAACTTGATGATCGGCAGGTTGACCACCCCCACCAGCGCCAGGATGGCCCCGGCGCGGTGGCCTCGTGTCGGGTCGTCGAAGGCGCGCACCAAAGCGATATGGCCCATGTACAGGAAGAACAGCACCAGCACTGATGTCAGCCGAGCATCCCAGACCCACCAGGCGCCCCACATGGGCTTGCCCCAGAGGCTGCCGGTCGCCAGGCACAGGGCGGTAAACGCCGCGCCCACCGGCCCGATCTCCACCGCCGCCAGGTCGGCCAGCGGATGCCGCCAGACCAGCGACAGCACCGCACAGAGCGCCAGGGCGAAATACCCGCCCGATGCGAGCCAGGCAGCCGGCACGTGCACATACATGATCCGCACCGCGTCGGCCTGCTGGTAGTCAGCCGGCGCGCCGAACAGCCCCCAGCCCAGGCCGAACGCGGTCAGCCCGATTCCGATCCCCGTCAGCCACGGCAGCACCGCGCCCGAAAGCCGCAGGAACCGGCCGGGATTGGCGAAGCGGTGCAAGGTGCGCCCGCGCGGCGGCGCGGGGCTGGCTGAGGGTGCGTCCACGCGCGCAACCTAGGCGATGACGCGGCGGGTTTGAAGATGTTTGGAGCGGAATGCTCCTGGTTTGCGACGCCGTCAGATGGTTGGCGGCGGGGCGGGGCCTGGCGCAAAGCGGTTCAGCGGGACGAAGGCGCCGGGGTGGATCGTCGGCGTCTCAGGGAGATGGTGGGTGGGATTTTGTCTCGGGTTTTGAGCCTGGATGCGGGGCTGGGGGCGCAAGGCGGCCTCGGGCGGCGGGTCGGGGGTGGTTGGTTCGGGGGGCGGTTGAGGCGCCGGTGGTCCGCCCCCGCCAGCCGGCATCGCCTGCGCCATCCATTCCGCCGCGATGTGCTCGGCCCACGCCGCCTGGGTGACGGCCTGGTTGTCCGATTCCAGCTTGCGGCGGTTGGCCTGGGTGTTGGCCAGCAGGCGGAAGGCGCCCTGGGACTGGCGCATCATGGCGGCGGCCTGGGCGGTGCAGCGGAGCACCCATTCGGCGGAGGTCTCGGGGTCTCGGGCCAGCAGGAGGCATGCCATGGCCTGTGCGTTGGCCGCGACATACTGGGCGGCGAGGGCGGCCTCCGCCGCATTGGCGGGGCAGAGGGCGGCGACCTGGGCGATGGCGGCGTGGTCTCGCCAGGCCAGGGCCTCGGGGGAGTCGGTGGCGGCGGGGAGGGTGGCCCTGAGGGTGAAGATGAGGTGGTAGTAGGCGTCCCGGGGGAGGTGGCCGAGGGGGTCTGGGGCGGTGAAGAGGTCCATGGTGGGGAAGGATGGGGTTAGATGGTATGACGTTCAATGTTAGTTGGGGGGATTTTTTGGGGGGAGGATCCTACTGGTCGGGCTGCTCGCGCGGCGGGGACGGCATCCGGCTGGCGGCTTCGGCCTGTTCGGCTTCGCGCTTGCGCTTGAACCGTTCGACGACGGTTTTCATGGCACTGTTGATGGCTTCGAGCAGTTCGGTATCGGTCATGTCTTTCATTTGTTGGTCCCTTCTGGCGGCGCCCCGGTCAGGTGTGTCCATCGCGATGGGTCGTGAATGACCAAGCCGGCTTGCCGGGTCTTGGTGGCGATTTGGATGCCCGATCCGTCCGAGTTATCGTAGATGTCGGCGCTGTCGGCCAGTGGAAGGTACAGGCCGATCAGGTTGCGGAGGCCGGCCCAGTATCGGCGAACGATCACATCGCGGGGGATATTGTGCCCACCCTCGGCCACGCGTTGCGCCACGCGGCGGATTGCGAGGTCGGGATCGTTCAGCCAGAGGAAGATGAGCGTCACGCGCCAGCCGTTGCTCTGGCATTGCCGGAGGAACCGGGCATGTCCGGTGCCAGCGCAGGTCGTTTCCAATGCGAAGCTGCGTTCGGCGCGCGCAAGTTCATGCATGCGGCTGAGCATGACCCGCCCGGCGGACACGGCGACGCCGTCAGGATTGAAGGGGGAAAGACCGAGGGCGATGTTATCGGCGTTGACGAATTCCAGCAGCCGGAGCGCGTTCGGCAATAGCTCGGTCGCCATGGTCGACTTCCCGGCGCCGTTCGGTCCACCGATGACGATGATGTCCTTCAATTCGCTTCCTTGGGGGGTTGTGGTCCAATTAGGCTGGTATCTGGGCAAGGTTCAAGAATTATGGACCAGGGGGGTGCGATTCAACGTTGTGGGGAGTACTTTGACGCCTCCTCGATAAGGGAATCGGACCCATGGCGACGGCGAGCCTCAGCGACGAAGCACTTTTGGCGTTCTTCCACTCCCATCCGAATTTACGCGACAGAGTGATCTCGATCTT
>CAMCDA010000080.1 GCA_945873195.1 Asaia bogorensis | reverse complement strand
TCCACCGCCCGGAAACAAGGTTGGAATCTTCTCACGGCCCTCTCGACCACGCCGGCTTCACTCATCCTCGCTTTATCCGGATAACGCTGGCCCCGCCGTACCTCCACGAGCGCCTTTCTTGCTCACGGTGGGGGGCTTGGGAGTTACCCTCGAACATGACCTGCTCGATCAGGGACTGATGGGCGACCGGCCCGCAGACGAAGGCGCCTTCCAGCCGGCGATCCAACACCGCCTCGATCAATTCCGCCGTGGTGCCGGGGCGCACCGCGAGATCGACTTCCGGGTAGGTCGTTGCATAGCCGGCAAACAGCGGGGACAGGCGTAGGGCGGCCGTCGTCTCCAATGCGCCGATCGTCAGCGGCCCGCGTGGGGTGCCGTCGTCCCGGGTGGCGCGGGCGGCATCGGCGAGCAGCCAGGCGACCCGGCGCGCATAGGGCAACAGGCGCTGCCCCGCGGCGGTCAGGGCAACCCCGCGACTATGACGCTCAAACAACGGGCAACCGAGTTCCGTCTCCAGGGACCGAATCCGCGCGGTGACATTCGATTGCACCGTATTCAGTTCGCTGGCCGCCCGGTTCATGCCGCCGGCGCGGGCGACGGTTTCGAATACCTTGAGGTCGGTGGTATCCATGCGGCGGCCTCGCTCACCCATCGTTTTTCGTGATTGCTTGTATCACAATCAATCGTTTGACCGCATGGGACGCGACGGCTACCCCGCAACCCCATGTCCCAGCCCGTTTCATCCGATCGGTCCCCGGTTTTCATCGCGTTCGGCGGGCTGATCGCCATGGCGGTGGGCATCGGCATCGGGCGCTTTGTCTACACGCCGATCCTGCCGCCCATGATGGCGGAGCTTGGGCTGAGCAAGTTCGTCTCCGGCCTGATCGCTTCCGCCAATTTCGTCGGCTACCTGACCGGCGCGCTGCTTGCGACGCGCACCGCCTTGCCCGGTCCGCCCGGCGCCTGGCTGCCGGGTGCGCTGGCGATCAGCGCGCTCACCACCGCCGGGATGGGGCTGACGGAGTCGGTGCCCGCCTTTATGGCCCTGCGCTTTCTTGGCGGGCTCGCGAGCGCCCTGGCCCTGATCCTGTCCTCGGCCCTGGTGCTGGAACGGTTGGCGCAGGTGGGCCGGCCCGGGCTGGCCGCGTTGCATTTCGCCGGGGTGGGGATCGGGATCGCGCTGTCGGCCGCGCTGGTCGCGATGCAACTCGCCGCCGGCGCTGGCTGGCCGGCGATGTGGCGGATCTGCGGGGGAGTCTCCCTGCTGGGCGCGCTGGCGGTGCTGCTGCTGGTCCCAGGCCGAACCATTGCGGCGGCACCGGCCCAGGTCCCGCCGCGCGCGCGCACCGATCCGGCGCTGCGGCGGATGGCGGCGGCCTATGGGTTGTTCGGCTTCGGCTATGTGATCACCGCGACGTTCCTGGTGGCGATCGTGCGCGACACGCCCGCGGTCCGGGCGCTGGAGCCGGTGATCTGGATCGTGGTGGGCCTCGCCGCCGCGCCGTCGGTCACGTTCTGGACCTTCCTGGGCCGGCGGATCGGCACCAAATCCGCCTTCGCCGCCGCCGCGTTGACCGAGGCGGTGGGCGTGCTGGCGAGCGTCGTCTGGCCCGGGATGATAGGGATTTCCCTCGCGGCGGTGCTGCTGGGCGGCACGTTCATGGGGCTGACGGCGCTGGGGCTGCTGCGCGGGCGGGAACTCGCGCGCGGCGATCCTCGCCCCGTCATGGCGGCGCTGACCGTCGCGTTCGGCGTGGGCCAGATCGTCGGTCCCGCACTGGCCGGAGTCATCTCCGACGTGCTGGGCGGCTTCATGATCCCGTCCCTGCTGGCGGCCGGCGCCCTGGTCCTGGCGGCGGGACTGGCGCGGCGGTAGCGGCGGGGGTTGTTCAGCCCACCTTGCGTCCCTAGCTTCTGGGCGAGCTACTTAGGAACGTCCCCTGCGCAAGCTGTCTCATCTCGCCTGTGCGTTCGGGGTGATGCTGGCCGTTACGGGCTGGCCGCTGCTGACCGGCCTGACGGTGGCGCTGGCGCCCACCGAGGCGTTCGCGAAATCGCGGTCCAGCGGAGGCTACTCGCGGCCGAGCGGGTCGTCGGCGCGGACACCGTCGTTCAGTTCGTCGCGGCCGTCGGTTCGCACGCCTTCAACCAGCGGTGGCTATGCTCGGCCGGCGCCCTCCGCGCCCAGCCGTCCGTCCTTCGCGCCGCCATCCTCGGCCGGTGACCGCGCGGTCTCGCGCCAACAATCCGCCGGGGCGCTTGGCGCCTTTCGCACGCAGCAGGACACCGCCAGCCGCCCGCCGGCCGCCGCCGCCCCTTCCGGTTCGGTTTGGGGAACGCCGAACCGTAATCCCCCGCCGCCGCCGGTGATCCGGCAGACCGAGCGGCCGGGCTGGTATTCCCAGCGAGGCTGGACCAACCCGGGTTCATGGCTCGGGCAGCCGCGCAGGTTCGGCATCTGGGATGGGCTGTTCCTCGGGGCGCTGCTCAGCAACCTCAGCCGCCCGGCCTCGGCCGACTTCTTCCACAACCGGCAGAACGATCCCGGCTACCAGGAATGGCGCGCCGAGGCGGACAAGATGGCACGGGACAACACGGATTTGCGGCAGAAGCTGGCGGAGCTGGACAAGCAGCTTGCCGCGCGGAAAGGCACGCCGATCGACCCCAACTACGTGCCGCCCGACGTGCCGGCCGAGGTCGCGCTGGCGCCCACCGCCGCCGAACGCACCCCCAGCGTCGCCGCCAACGACAATGAAGACAGCACGCCGTGGATCTGGATCGCGCTGCTCGCCGGCGGCGCGGTGGTTGGCTGGGCGGTGTGGCAAAGGATGCGGCAACGCGGCGGCACAGGAGACGCTCCCATGAAGATGTTCGGCACCGCCGGCGCCATGCTGCAACACAAGCTGTCCGGGGAAGGCTACACGCCCGACCGGCTCCGCGTCGGGATGACGTTCCCGTTCGATCCGACGCCCTTTGTGCTGGCTTCGGGCGCGACGAAGGTCATTGCCCCGGCGCCCGACACCGGGGCGATGCGGCTGAACGTGACGGCGGTGGGGACAGCCGTCGGCGGCGGCGCGGCGCTCACGCGGCTGTATTTGCCCGACAACCGGTCGGTGTTTCAGTTGCACATGGATCCCGCGGGCACGCCGGATGAATGCCGGTTCTTCTCCCGCATCGATGAGATCAATCCGGCCGACCAGCAGGAATGGGAAATGTGGCTGCATCCGTCCGAGGGGATGATCGGCTGGCCGCAATTCCAGACCAAGGACGGCAAGCTGTACGACCGGGTCTGGGCGCCAAGCTCGGCGCGCATCCCGCCGCTGGACATGACCGAGACGATCGAAACCGCCGAGGGCGGCGCGCCCAAGACCCTGCGCCGGCAGGCGATGCTGTATGCCGCGCCGACCGGTGCCCCACCGCCGGCGCCGGAAACCGAGTATATCCTCGTCTCGGTCGTCGAGGCGGACGGCCAGGCCTGGGTGGAAGTCGCCGCCGGGATGGATGTCAGCCCCGGCATGCTTGAACTGTCCTGACCAACGCGAACCGGAAGACATCGGCATGATGGCCAACATCCTTCCTACCCTGCAAAGCGGGCTACCCGTGCTGCTCGCCCAGTTCGCGGCGGCGCTCGTGCTGCTGGGGCTGGGCTACCTGTGCTATATGCGGCTGACCCCGTTCCACGAGATCACCTTGATCCGCCAGGGCAATGTCGCGGCCGGCGTGGTCGCGATGGGCACGCTGGTCGCGCTGTCCCTGCCGATCGCCGCGACACTCGCGTCTAGCCATGTCGTGCTCGACATCGTGATCTGGGGCCTCGTGGCGCTGATCATCCAACTCGGCGCCTTCGTTCTGGCCACCAAGCTGATGCGTGGACTGCCGGCGATGATCGAGGCGGGAAATGTCGCCGCCGGTCTTCTGGTTATCGGAATCCAGATCGCCATCGCCATATTGAACGCCGGCGCCATGATGGGGTGATCCCCCGTCAGCGGCTCAGGCACACTCTAAACCAGGAGAACACGGCATGTTGTCGTTCATTCGCAACCTCGTCGGCGTGAAGACGGACCAGGCGGTCAACGGCGCCGTCGCCGCAATCGTCCGCTGGGACCCGCAATCCGCGACGGAAGCGGAGTTGCGCACGATGGAGCAGAACCTGGATGAGGTCGGGCGCCAGGTCGCCCAGGCCCGCATGGCGTTCGACAAGGAACGAAAGGAAGCCGAGGCGATCCAGGGCCTGTCACGCCAGCGGATGGCCGCGGCCGAACAGATCGCCCAGCGCATGGAAGCGGAGGCCAATCCCGCCACCAAGTCCGATCTGGAACGCAGCCTGGGCACCCTGGTCGCGATGCTGGAGGAAATGGCCCCCGAGGTGGAACGGGAGAAGCAGGACGTGGTCGATGCCGAAGCGTTCCTCCGGTCCCTGGAAGACACGTATCAGCAGGCCGGCCAGAAGCTGAAATCCGCCCGCGCCGAACTGACCCGCGCCCAGCGTGACATGGGGCGCGCCGAACAGCAGCGCGGCATGGCGGAACGCCGGGCCGACGCCGCCAGGCAGGCGGCTGGCCTCGCGCAGGCCACCAGCGGGCTGAGCGTGGCGCTGAAGGCGATGCAGGACAGCGCCCAACGTGACCTCGCCGAAGCCGAGGCCGCCAACGCAAAGGCTCGGCTGCTGACGCCGACGGTGCCGGAGAAGGAAGACCGCAACATCGCCGACGCGATGGCCGCGGTTCAGGGCAAGGTCACCGCCGGCAGCGTGACAGACCGCCTGGCAGCCCTGCGGGCACGATAGGAACCGCGCGCGGCCCCTACCGGACCTGTTTCTGTCCGGTGCGGGCCGCCGCCGTCACCATGTCCAGCATACGGTGCCGCGTCACCGCGTCATCGAACCCCGGGTGCATGGGCGTCCCGTTCCGGATCGAGTCCGCCAACTTCGCGTAGAGCTGCGCGACGTTGTAGGGCGATCCGGTCGGCACCGTTCCCGGCACCCAGCGGTATTCCGGCGGCACGGGCATCTCGGCCAGGGGCGTGCCCGCCCCCCGAGCGCGCTGCACCGACAATTCCTGCCGCTGGGTTGAGGCGCGGGATGTGGCGGCGAGCACAAGATCGCCCTCGGTGCCGTGAATCTCGAACAGGAATTCCTGGCCGCGGGTCATGCCGCCACGAACCTGGACGGACACGACGGTCCCTTCCCCGACAATCCCGCTGACCACGAGTTGGTCGGGCACGTCCATCGGGATCATCTCTCCCGTGCCTTCCAGCGGGATATGCGTCCGCTGGCTGACGGCGAAGGCCAAGAGTTCCCGGAACTCACCCAGGCAATGGCACAGCAGGTCCAGATTATGCCCGCCGGTGATCGTCATCATGTTGGCGCCATTGTCGAAATCGGCCTGATACGCCCGATCCAGCGTCGCGCCCCAGTTCGCCGCGTTGACGAACAGCGTTCCCGACAACGGCTTGCCGATGAAGCCCGATTCGATCAGGTGCTTCGCGTAGTTGATCGACGGAGACACGCGCCCTTGCAGGCCGACGGCATGGCGGACGCCGCGTCCCTCGGCGGCGCTGAGCATCTGGATCGCTTCCTCGGTGTTCCGGCCGAGGGGCCATTCGCTGTAGACGTGCTTGCCGGCCTCGATCGCCGCCATGACCGGGGCGAAATGGTCCGGGACCTTCACGCACACGGTCACGAGGTCGATGTCGGGATGCTGGGCGAGCGCGACCGGATCGGCGAAGGCCAGCGGCACGCCGTAATGAGCGGCCGCGGCGTCGGCGGAGTCCTGGCGGGTGGTGCAGACCGCCACGACCTCAAAATCCGGGAGGCCGAGCAAGGCCGGCATATGCGCGATTGAGGAGAAGCCTCGGCTGGGCGTGACGCCCACCATGCCGACGCGGATTTTGCTTGCCATCGTTCCTGCCCCTATCGGTCCAGCCGGGTTTTACCCAGTGAACGATGGGGCTGATCACCGCACATGGCAAGTGACGCGCGCCCAGGGCCTATCGCATTCGGCCCGAGGCGCCTCCCCACGTCATGAATGGGCTCGACACATTCATCGCCGGGGAGTCCGGCGGTGGTTTTTCGCATGAATTCAACCGACTGCGTGCTTGGCGATGGGCGGGTCAAGCCCGCCCATGACGATCAGCGGCCAAATGCGCTTGCCCCACACCAGTCCCAACGGACCGGCATGGGGCAAGGCTTAGCGGCGGCGGGCCTGACGGGCGGCGTAGCGTGCGTCCCGGGCGGCTTTCTGTTCGGCGGCGCGCTGTTCGGCGCGAGCAGCGTTTTCGGCGTCACGGGCCGCCTGATCGACCTCCTGGGCCTTCAGCGCGACGATCCGCGCGGCTTCCTCGGCGGCCTTCCGAGCGGCTTCGGCGGCGCGGGCGATTTTCCGCTCATTCGCGCGGGCTTCCCGCGCGGCGGCGGCGGCGGCCTGGGCGGCCTGGCGTTCGATCACGGTGGGATCGTCGGGGCCAGGCCGTGCGCGGAATCGCTCAAGCATGGCCTTCTTCGCATCCGCCGCGAGGGTCAGTCTGTCCTGAAACGTGGAGTTCTTCGGTGCTTTCATGCCGTAGGCTTACCGGCGCGGGCCGAGCGGGCATAGCCCTATTGTGCAAATAGATCGCGCCGTTGCTTTGGTACCGCCATCTTGCATGACAGTCATGCCGCCATCTTCACCAGTTTCTCGATCTCCGGCATCCGCAGATCCACCCGTTCCGGCCGCTGGCTGCCGAGGTTCACAACCAGGCGATCGACGCCCAACTCGGCGTACTCCTGCATAGCGTCGAGCGACATCGACATGGGCGGTGTAACAATGATCTCAAAGTCCTTGCCCCGCGTGCGGCCGGCCTTGGCAAAGGCTGCGTCCAGGCGCGCGAGCATCGCCTTCGTCCCCGCCGGATCACGGTTGAACCCATACCACCCCGCCCCGAACCGTACCGCTCGGCGGAAGGCGGGTTCCGCGTAGCCACCGACGATGATGGGGATATGCGGCTTCTGGATCGGCTTCGGGTCCATCCGCAGCGTCTCGAAGTTCACCCATTTGCCATGGAAGTCGACGACCTCTTCGGTCCACATCCGGCGCATCGCCTCCAGGAACTCATCACAGCGGGCGCCACGGTCTTCCCAGGTGTAGCCGCAGGCCTCGACCTCTTCCTTGTTCCAGCCCACGCCGATACCGAAATCGATGCGCCCGTCGGTCAGCCAATCGAGGGTGCACATCTCCTTGGCGGTGTAGATCGGGTTGCGCTGCGGCACGAGCGCGACCCCGGTGCCCAGGCGCAGCGTGGTCGTCGCGGCGGCCAGGAACCCGAAAGTGGCGGTAACATCCAGCATCCCGCCGCCATCCGGCACGGGAATGCGGCCGTCCTTCGAGCTGGGGTAGCCGTAGGTGTTCTTATCGAACAGGGCGACATGCTCCCCCATCCAGATCGATTCCAGGCCGATGCCCTCGGCGCGGCGGCCGAAGTCACGGATCATGCGCGGGGTCGCCAGCGGCGACATGAAGGTGGCGAAGACTCCGATCTTCATGGGGATATTCCTCTCAGTGACGTTTCGTGAGGGCGGTCAGCCGCCCGTTCCATAACGGATCGCGTTCCGCAACAAGCCCAAGAACGCGTCGCTTTCCCAGGGACCACGGAACACCAGGGGGTCGGTGGAATCGGGACCGCGCGCGGGACGGGAGGCCGCGTTGTGGCAGTGGCCGAGGGCGAAATACGTCACGCCCCCCTGCCCCATTGCGCTCGTGTATCCCAGCACGCGGGTCTTGCCGTCAGCCTGCAAGGACGTGTCGGCGGGATACAAAGCCGGAAAGGCGTTCGATACGGCGGCGGATCCGTACTCGGCCGTCAGCAAAATCCGAGCGGACGCCGGGTTCTGCAGTTCAATGAAGTAGGGCTCATCCTCCACCACGAAGGACGCGCCGATGCCTTGGGTGATCGGATGCTCGACGACATCCACGCGGAACTCGCACTGCGGCGGATGGGTCAGGAAGAAGCTGCCCAGCACCCCATGATGCGCGGTCTTGACGGTGCGGCGCTGGCGCACGCCCTCCACCCGTTCCGCCTTTCCGCCACTGGTGCCGTGCAGGGCCAGCCAGTGCCCACCGGCTTCCAGCCAACCGCGCAGAGCCTCGCACTGCGCCGCGTCCGGATAGGGGCCGGCGACGTAGGTAACCAACAGACGGCTGATTGGCAGCCATTTCTCGATGTCGGCGAAGTCATTGGCGACCGAGGCGGGAATCTCCTGCTCCGCCAGCAGGCCCAGCAGACGCAGACGGGCATGATCGTGATCATGCCCCGCGGCCGAACCAGCCGGGAAGCCACCGGCGATCACATGCGCTCGGCGGGGTTTTTGTTCTGCCATTGGTTCGTCTCCCTCCCTTTTCGGGCCCGCGCGCAGCCTGTCATGTTTCGCCGGGATCGCCTACCGCGGGTCACATGGCGAAGCGCGACATGCCGCCATCGACCGGGATAACCGTGCCGGTGATATAGCCCGCCCGCGGAGAGACCAGGAACGTGACCAGATCAGCCAGTTCCTCCGGTTCGCCAAAGCGGCCGATCGGGATATTCTGCTCGATATAGCGCTGAGTCACCACCGGATCCGGATGCAGGCGGCTGCGAATTTGCTCACTGTTGATGCGGCCGGGCGGGATGCAGTTGATGGTGATGCCCTCCTTGGCTAGGTCGCGCGACAGGCCCTTGGACCAGGCATGCACGGCCGCGCAGGCGGTCAAGGCGGCGCTGGTGGCATAGGGTTCGACAATGCCGGTGATGTTGACGATGCGGCCCCAGCCTTGCGCCCGCATGCCAGGCAGGAAGGCGTTGGTCAGCCGCCGCAGCGTGGTGAATTTCAGGTCGAAGCCGGCATTCCAGACCTCATCCCGCGCGATCACCTCGGGCTTGCTGGAAAGGCCGGCGTTGTTGACCAGGATATCCAGTCCGCCGAACGCGGCCTGGATCGCGGCCTGGACGGTCGCTGGCGCGTCCAGCGTTGTCAGGTCGGCGACGATGATCACGGGACGCACGCCGGTCTCACCCTCGATCTCGTCGGCCAGCACCTCCATCGGCTCCCGCCGGCGCGCCAGGATGGCCAGCCGCACACCCTCCCGCGCAACCGAGCGCGCGATTCCGACGCCGATGCCGGCGCTGGCGCCGGTGACAAGGCAGGTCTTGCCCGTGAGCTTCAAATCCATCGTCACATCCCCATCCGTGGCCTTTGGCGCGAACGCCGACCGGGTGTTACCCCGAGCCGGCGAGGATCGCCATGCTCCCGCGCGAGGATGGAACGTGCGGTTAAGCCGCCAGATAACGCCGCGCCGCCTCTCCCAGCACCTGGATACCCAAGGCCAGATCTTCGTCCTTGGTATCCTCAGCCCAGTGATGGCTGATGCCGCCGATCGACGGCACGAACAGCATCGCGGCCGGCATCACACGGGCAATGTTCTGCGCGTCATGGCCGGCGCCGGACGGCATCGCCTGCCACGCATTGGGCGCGATCTGTTCCGAGGCGCCTGACAACGCCTGCATGAGCGCCGGATCGCACAAGGCCGGAATGGCCTTCGACATCGGCTCCAGCACGACCGAGCAACGTTCCCGCCGGTTGGCTTCCCGCACCAGCGCTTCCAGCCCGCGTTCCATCCGTTCCAGCACGGCAACCGAGACATCCCGGAATTGAAACAACACCGTCGCCTTGCCCGGAATGATGCTCGGCGCCCCCGGTTCCAGGGAGATACGGCCCGTGGTCCAGGTGCTGCGGTCGCCGGCGATGCGGGGGAATTCCGCGTCGATCGCCGCCAGCAGCCGGATCGCGGTCAGGCCGGCGTCCTTACGCTCCGCCATCGTCGTGCCGCCGGCGTGATCCTGCTGGCCCTGCACCGTGATCCGCCATTGCCAGATCGCGACGATGCCGGTGACGACGCCGATACGCAGGCCAGCCTGTTCCAGTTGCGTCCCCTGCTCGATATGCATTTCCAGGAAGCCCTTGTGCCGGCCTGGTTCCAGTTGCATCCGAGGCTTGCCCTCCAGGCCCACGGCCCGCAGCGCGTCGCGCAGCATCGTGCCATCGGTACGGTTGCGGGACTTGTCGATTTCCGCCTCGGTCAGTTCCCCGATGATGGATCGGCTGCCGAGGAATCCCCCGTCGAAATGCCCTTCCTCATCCGCGAAGGCGCACACATCCACGGGGAGGCCGGCGCGCGCCAGCGCGACACCGGCCACGACACCCAGCGCGCCATCCAGCCAACCGGCTTCGTTCTGCGTCTCGATATGGCTACCCGCCAGCAGATGCGGCCCCGGACCCTTGTGGCGGCCATAGACGTTGCCGATCCCGTCGATCGAGGCCTCCAGCCCGCAAGCCGTCAGCCGGTCGATCAACCAGCGCCGCGATTCCATGTCCTGGGGCGAAAAGGTCGGCCGGTGAACCCCCGTCCGAAACGCGCCGATCTGGCGAAGTTCATGCAGGTCCCGCAGGAAGGCATCGGTGTCGATCATTGTCATGTCAGGGTCCTGATCAAATGGTTTAGCCGCCGCGATAGGTGGAATACGACCACGGCGAGACCAGCAGAGGCACATGGTAATGCGCCTCCAGCTCCGCGATCGAGAAGCGAATGGGGATCATGTCCAGGAACGGCGGATGGCCCGCCGCCGCGAAATGCGCCGCGACATGGAACCGCAGCTCATACATGCCGATCCGCAACGGTTCGCCGGCGATCAGGGGCTTGTCCGTGCGGCCATCCTGGTTGGTCCGGGTGGCTATGATCTCCGCGGTGCCGCTCGCGCCGATTTCATGCAGGGACACGGGAATGTCGGTCCCGGGCTTGCCGAGCGTGGTGTCGATGACATGGGTGGAGAGGCGGCCGGTGGTGATGGGGATGTCGGGGCCGGTGACCTTAAGCACGAGCCGCAGCCGGGTGATGAACCCGATCTCCTGGATCGCGGCGGCGTGTTCGGCCGCAACATCGTTTCGCAGCCGCTCCGCGAAGCGCGCCAGGATCGAATCCCGCGTGTGGCGGCGGACGCAGATGATGAACGGGAAACCGAACCGGGCCTGGTAGGCGGCGTTGCGTTCCTCGAACAACGCGAACTCGGCGTCGCTCAGGCGATTGAGCCCCAAGCTGCCCTGTTCGGCGATCGAATGATCCGTCACCGCGCCGGCGCGGGCGACCTTGCTGGCCAGTTCGGGATGGCCGCGAAAGAAGCCAAGTTGTTCCGCGGCGGTCGCATCCGACACGACGCGCATCATGGCGTCATGCAGGGCGGTCACCCCCTGGAACGGCCGCTGCCGCGCGGCCCGTTCGGCGATCCAGGGCGCGTGTTCAAACACATCGCCGATCGCGGTGACGAATTCCGCCTCGGTCGATGCATTCAGGTCGGAGAGGCTGATCATCGGCGGGCTCATTCCAGTGCGGGCGGTGGATCAAGGCAAGCAAGACCGGGGCCAACGACAGGCAGCCTCATAGCGGCATGCGGCCCCCCGATGCGCCCGTTTTCGCGCCATGGGAATGCGCGTGGGGTACGCCATCCGCGTGTATGGTGGGCAACTCGGCGCCGCCCGCATCCTTGCGCGCCCCGGAGGATCGGGACGACCGGGATACGATCCCGTCATGATCTCGCAATCGGCGCGTCATCGCGCGTTGGCATCCTAATTGCTTCACACCTTCTTAGCGACGTCTGGTCGCCAGCAGCGAGAGGCCACCATGCGCTTTGGATTCAAGACCCTTGCAATCGCCACCGCCCTTGGTTGGTTCGTCTCCGGCGGCCCCGCGCCGGCGCAGGAACCGTTGAAACTGCGGGTCATGGGCATGCCGCTCGCGACCGGAAACATCCAGAAGAACCGGGAGCAGCCCTTCTTCGAGAACCTGCATCAGACCATCGGCTTCCCGGTCCAGGTCGATTACAAGACGCTCGACGCCACCGGCATCAAGGAATTCGAGCAGCTGCGCGTCGCGCGTTCCGGCCTGTTCGACATCATCGGGCTGCGCCTCGCGCAGGTGTCCCGCGATGAGCCGACAATCCTGGGCCTCGATCTTGTTGGCCTGAACAGCGATTACGACACCGCCGCCAAGGTCGTTGCCGCGTTCCAGGGCAAGGTCGCGGAACGGCTGGAAAAGCAGTTCAACACGAAGCTGATCGGCGTGTGGCCCTTCGGCCCCCAGCTCGTCTTCTGCAAGCCGGCGATCAAAAGCCTGAGCGACCTCAAGGGCCTCAAGGTTCGTATTCTTGACGGCGTGATGGCGAAGTTCATGGAAAAGGTCGGTGCGACACCGGTCACCATGGCGTTCGGAGAAGTGGCGCAGGGCCTGTCCCTCGGCACGATCGATTGCGCGGTCACCGGGCCGAGTTCCGCCAATTCCGCCGGCTGGCCGGAATCCGTGACGCATGTCTATCCCCTGGCGTTGCAGGTCGCGGTGCAGGGCTACGGCGTGAATCTGACCACCTGGAACAAGATGACGCCCGACCAGCAGGCCAAGCTGAAGGCGTCCCTGGAAGGATTGACCAAGGACATCTGGGTCTATTCCAAGGAACTCTGGGACGACGCGATGCGCTGCAATATCGGCGCCGATCCCTGCACTACCGGCAAGAAGTACAAGCTCACGACCGTGACCGTGCAGCCGCAGGATATCGAGACGGTGAAAAGCGCCGTGCGGGAGATCTCCTTCCCGGCCTGGTCCGAGAGCTGTGACAAGGTCAACCCCGGTTGCTCCGACGCCTGGAAGCAGATGGTCGGCCCGATCATCGGCATGAAATAATCGTTCGACCAAGTATCGCACCCGCGAAGGCGCTGCCATGAAACGTCTTGAAGACTACGCGGCAGCGCTGTTCGGCGCGGCATTCCTGGTGCTTGCGCTCGCGGTTGCGGTGGAAACCACCCTGCGGAAAGTACTGAATATCTCCTTGCAGGGCGTGGACGAGCTGGGGGGCTATATCCTGGCCTCGGGCAGCGCCCTGGCGATCGCGGTGGCGCTGGTATCACGCGCGCATATCCGGATCGACCTGCTGCACGACTTCGCGCCGTTGGCGTTGCGGATCGTGCTGAACCTGGCGGCCAGCGCGGCGCTGGCTGCTTCCGCCTTCATGCTGGTTCGCATGGCCTACATCGCCTTTGACGAATCGATCCTGTTCAACGCAACGGCGCAAACACCCTGGGGCACGCCGCTGAAACTGCCTCAGGGCGCCTGGCTTATCGCCTTGGGCATCTTCCTCCTCGCGGCCTTGGGCCAGCTCGTCCGAGCCCTGTGGCTGCTTGCGCGCGGCGAATGGTCGTTGCTGGATCGGCACTACGGCCCGCGCGGCACCAAGGAAGAACTGGACGACGAACTCGCCGATCTTCGGCAACGGTCCGGTGAGGCACCCCAGCCATGAGCATGGTCGCGGTCGGAATCACCGGATTCCTCGCAATGCTGGCGCTGATGCTGGTCGGCATGCCGATCGGCGCGGTGATGCTGCTGGTAGGGCTGACCGGCGGAATGATGGCATTCGGTCAGGCGTTTCTCACATCCTCCGCCTCGATCGCCTGGGGCGTCATGAGCGAGAACACACTGACGGCGATCCCACTGTTCGTTCTGCTCGGGGAATTGCTTCTGCGCTCCGGCATGGCTGACAGAATGTACGTCGCTTTCGCCGCATGGCTCGGCCGGCTGCCGGGCGGATTGCTGCACACGAATATCGGCTGCTGTGCGTTGTTTGCCGCGACGTCCGGTTCGTCCGTCGCGACGGCGGCAACCATCGGCACGGTCGCGCTGCCCTCGCTGTCCCGGCATGGCTATTCGATGCGCGATTCCCTGGGCTCCCTGGCGGCGGGCGGCACCTTGGGCATCATGATCCCGCCGAGCATCAATTTCATCATCTATGGGTCGATGACAAACACATCGGTGGGGAAGTTGTTCCTCGCGGGCGTCATCCCCGGCCTCGGCCTTGCCGGCTGCTTCATGGTGTTCATCTACCTGTCGCATCGGTTCCGCGCCGAGAAGGTTCCAACCATCGTGGTGCCGTGGGCCGAGCGGATTGCGCTGTTGCGGAATCTGGTGGAACCGCTGGCGGTGTTCGGCGTTGTGATCGGCACGCTGTACTTGGGTATCGCGACGGCAACGGAGTCGGCCGCGCTGGGCCTGGTGACGGTGCTGGCGTTCATCGTGTGTCAGGGCAAGCTCAGCCTGAAGCTGCTGCAAAACTGCTTTCTGTCCAGCGCGCGCACCAGCGGCATGATCCTGCTGATTGTAATTGGCGCGTTTGTGCTGAACCTGGCTCTCAGTCTGACCGGCATCGGCGAGGCGATGACGAAATGGATCACCGGCTTCGGCCTGTCCCGCGTCGAGACGCTCCTGTGCCTCATACTGTTCTATCTGCTGCTCGGCATGTTCATGGATACGCTGTCCATGATGGTCGCGACGATCCCGCTGGCCTTTCCGATCGTGACCGCCGTGGGCGTCGATCCGATCTGGTTCGGCGTGTTCATCGTGCTGATGTGTGAACTGGGCCTGATCACACCGCCGGTCGGGATGAACCTGTTCGTTGTGCAGGGGATACGGCCCGACAACGGACCGGTGGCGGACGTGATCCGCGGCGCGCTGCCCTATGTCGGGATCATGCTGCTGTTCGCGATCATCCTGATCGCGGCACCGTCACTGGCGACATGGCTACCGGAGTTGATGCGTGGCTAGCTCGGCGCGGGCTTGGCCGCGGCCTCCGCCTGCCGCTTGTGCCAAGCGTCCATGAGTTGCAGCACGGTGGCGGCGGTTTCCTCGATGGAGCGGCGGGTGACGTCGATCACCGGCCAGCCGTGCCGGGTGCAAAGCCGGCGCGCCCATAGGAGTTCGGCCTTCACCGCTTCTTCGTCCACATAGTCGGTGCTGCTTTGCCGGACCGGGCCGGTCTGCGCGCCGCCGCCGATCAGGCGCAGACGGTGGCGGCGGATTTCGATCAGCGCCTCGGGTTGCAGCGTCAGGCCGATGACCGGGCATTTGGCGCCAACCAGGCCGACCGGCTCCGGCGTGTTCGGCACCAGGGGGATGTTGGCCGCCTTGATCCCGCGATTGGCGAGGTAGAAGCAGGTCGGTGTCTTGGAACTGCGGGACACGCCCACCAGCACGACGTTTGCCTCCGCGAGGCCGGCCTGCGCCTGGCCGTCATCATGCGACAGCACGTAGTGCATGGCGTCAATGCGCTGGAAGTAATCCGCGTTCAGAACATATTGGCGACCGGGGCGGGCGGAGGCTTGCTCCCCCACCGTGTCCTGCAACATCTCGATGACGGGATCGAGGACGTTCACGACGCGGACGTTCAGCTTGAGGCAGGCGGTTTCCAACTCACTCCGCAGCGCGCGATCGACCAGCGTGGTCAGGACCGGGCCGGGTTCGTGCTGGATGCCTTCCAGCACGCGATGGAGCTGGAACCGGGTGCGGATCAGGCTCCAGCGATGATAGACGATGTGTGCGTGTTCGAACTGCACGGTGGTGGCCCGGGCGATCGCGTTGAGCGTTTCGCCGGTGGCGTCCGAGACGAGGTGCAGATTGATGCGGGCCGGGTCATCCATGGGGCGACGATACAGGGTTGCGGGGCCAGGGGATACCGGAGAGCGCCGGGTTCCTACCTCGGCCGCACCGGGCATCCCTGCCCCCCTCGTCATCCCGGCCCCCCGTCATCCCGGCCTTGTGCCGGGACCAATCGCGGCAGGGTGCTGGTGGTGGTCCTCGGCACAAGACCGAGGATGACGGGTAGCGAGGCCGCCTGCCTCCCAAGCGAACAACAACTCTCCCTAACCTCGCGCCGTGCTGATACACTGGCCGAATGGCTTCCCTCGCATCCGAATACGACCCGGCCGACGACCCGTCGCCCGCCGATCTGATCGCCGCCCGTCCCAATCTGCGCATGCACGCGATGGACGGGCTGACCCTTGATGACGTCCCGCTCAACCGGATCGCGGACGTGGTCGGAACCCCGACCTTCGTCTACTCCGCCGGCACGATCAAAGGCCGCTACCGTGCCTTGACCGGGGCGCTGGCGGGTGCCGGCCTCGACGCCCACGCGCATTACGCGGTGAAAGCCAACGATCACCTCGCGATCCTGGCGCTGCTGGGGCGGGAGGGCGCCGGCGCCGACATCGTCAGTGAGGGGGAGCTTCGCCGCGCCCGCCACGCCGGCATTCCGGCCAGCCGCATCGTGTTCTCGGGCGTCGGCAAGTCGGAACGCGAACTCCGCCTGGCGTTGGCCGAGGACATCGGCCAGATCAACGTCGAAAGCGCTGAGGAACTGGCGATGCTCTCGGCCCTGGCGTCGTCGCTGGGCCGGCAGGCGCGGGTGGCGCTGCGGGTGAACCCCGATGTGGACGCCGGGACCCACGCGAAGATTTCGACCGGCCGAGCGCAGGACAAGTTCGGGATTCCGCACGCGGACGCGGCGGGTCTGTATGCCCATGCGGCGACCCTGCCGGGCATCGTGCCGATCGGCCTCGCGACCCATATCGGCAGCCAGATCCTCGATCTTGCCCCGTACCGCGCCGCCTTCGCCCGGATCGCCGACCTGGTGCGGACGCTGCGCGAGCAGGGCCAGCGGGTCGAGGTCGTGGATTGCGGCGGCGGCCTGGGCATTCCCTATCGCAACCAGCCCACCCCCAGCCCCGCCGGCCTCGCCGCCGCGATCAAGGGCGCGTTCCATAACCTTGATGTCCGGCTGGCTTTGGAGCCTGGGCGTTGGCTCGTCGGGCCGGCCGGGGTGCTGCTGGCCTCGGTCATCCTGATCAAGCAGGCGCCTGGCGCGCGGTTCGTCGTGCTGGATGCGGCGATGAACGATCTGGTGCGGCCGGCGATGTATGACGCCTGGCACGGGATCGTCCCGGTTTCCGCCACCGACGCGGTCGGGCCGCTGACCCCCGCGGACATCGTGGGGCCGATCTGTGAGTCCGGCGATACCTTCGCCCGCGACCGCGCGTTGCCGCCTCTAGCCCCCAACGCGCGCGTGGCAATTCTCGACGCGGGCGCGTATGGTCGTGTCATGAGTTCGACCTACAACGCGCGTCCCTTCGCTGCGGAGGTGTTGGTGGACGAGGATCGGTGGACCGTCATCCGGGACCGCCCGCCCCACAGTGCGCTGTGGGAAGACGAACGCATGCCGGACTTCAACACATGAACCCACAAGCGCCCTGGCCGCGTCGCCTGACCGCGCGCCGAGCGCTTGCACGGGTTGTACTGTTGTTTGAAAGGGTTTGGCCGGCGGTTTGGCCGGCTTTCGGCCTCGCGGGCATCTGCGTCATCGCCGCCCTGCTGGAGCTTCCGGCGCGCCTGCCCACCTGGGCGCATTCCGGGCTGCTGGTCGCCGCGGGCCTTGGGGTCGGCGGGCTGCTGATCCATGGGCTTTGGCGGATCGGGGTGCCCGATGTCGCCGCGGCGGACCGGCGGATGGAACAGGCCTCCGGGCTGAGCCATCGGCCGCTGGCAATGCTGGCCGACCGGCCGTCCCAGTCTGATCCCGTGGGCGAAGCACTTTGGCGGGCGCATCTGGCCCGCGTGGCCGCGCAGATCGACCGATTGAAAGTGGGCGCGCCGCATCCGGGCCTGCCGAAGCGCGACCGGCGGGCGCTGCGTGCCGCGTTGGTGGTCGCCCTGGTTGCCGCGATCGTCGTCGCGGGGCGGGATGCGCCGCGTCGGCTGGTGGCGGCGGCCATGCCCTCGGTGCCGGAGATCGTCACCCCGGACGTCGCCATGGAACTGCGCGCCTGGATCACGCCACCGCCCTATACCCGTCTGGCACCCGTGTTCCTGAAGGCCGAGGGCGGTTCCATCTCGGTTCCGACCGGGTCTCGGTTGACTGTCAGCCTGACCGGTGGGGCCGACATGCCCACTCTGTCCGCGGGCGACCAATCCGACCCCTTCGTGGCGCTGGATCAATCGAGCTTCCAGGCCGAACGCACCCTGACTCAGGCGGAGCAGATCGGCGTGACGGCCGCGGGCCGGACGTTGGCGCGGTGGGAAATTTCGGTCGTTGCCGATCAACCGCCGGCCGCCGCCTGGGCCGACAAGCCAAGCCGAGCGCCGACCGGCCTGCAGACCCGGTTGCCGTGGAAGGCCACCGATGACTACGGCATCACCGCCCTGCGCGCTGATATACGCCTGGATGCTCGACCGGACGCCGCTCCGATTGTCGTTCCGGTGCCTTTACCCAGCGGCACGCCCAAAACCGCGCAGGGTTTGAATCAGCAGGACCTGAGCGCCCACCCCTGGGCCGGCCTGCCCGTCACAGCCCGCCTGACCGCCACCGATGCCATCGGCCAGACCGGTGTCAGTGAGGATGCGACGCTGGTGCTGCCCGAGCGGGCGTTCCAGAATCCGATCGCACGGATGCTGATCGAACTCCGCAAGGGGCTGAGCGTGACCCCGGATGACCGGACCGAGGCCCTGGCTGGCCTGGACTCGCTGCTGTTGAAGCCGACGCTGTTCGGTGCGGATTCGGGCGCCTGGACCAATCTGAGTGGCATCTACTCGCTGCTCGCGCGCCAGCGCCGTGATGACGCGGTGCCCGAGGCACAGCAGCGGATGTGGGAACTCGCGCTCCACCTTGAGGAAGGCCAGGCCGAACAGACCGCCCGCGCGCTGGAAGCTGCTCGCCGGGAAGTGCGGGAGGCAATGGAGCGGGCGGAGAAGGCGCCGACCGACGCCAACCGGCGCGAGCTGGAGCAGAAGCTGCGGGAGTTGCAGGAAGCGATCGACCGCCACATGCAGGCGCTGATGGAGCAGGCGCAGCGCGACGGCAACCTGATGGAGCTGGATCCGGAAGAACACCGGATGACCAACCAGGACATGGACCGGCTCGCGGAACGGGCGCGGGAAGCCGCTCGCGAAGGCAAGATGGATGAGGCCAAGAGACGCGTCGAGGAGCTGGAACAACTGCTGGAGCAGTTGAAGAACAGCCGCATGGCCAAGGGCCAGGATGGCGAACAGCAGCAAGGCAGCCGCCAGCGGCAACAACGCGGCCGGCAGCAGCAAAGCGCCGTGCAGGACATGATCGGCCGCCAAGGCGGCTTGCTGGACCAGGCGGAGGGCCGGAACGACTCCGGCAACCGGCCAAGCGGCGTACAGCCCCCCGCGGCCGGCGCCGACGGCAAGGCGCAGCGAGAGGCTGACCGGCGGGTGCAGAACGCGCTGCGGCGGTCGTTGGGCGAATTGATGCAGCAGTTCGGTGACCTGACGGGGGAAATCCCTCCCGCGCTGAGCGAGGCCGATCAGGCGATGCGGGAATCCTCATCCCAGTTGGCACAGGGCCAGGACCAGGCCGCGGGGTCCGCCCAGCAACGCGCGATCGAAGCGTTGCAGAAGGGCGCCCAGCAGATGGGACAGGCGATGGCGCGCCAGTTCGGCCCCTCCCAAGGCGGGCAGCCTGGGGAGCAGGGCGAAGGCGAAGGCGGGCAGCCCCAGATGGGCATGGCGCCTGGGAACCAGCGCGGTGAGGGCCGTTCGGCTGGGCCGATCCCCGGCGATCCAGGGCGCGCGAACCCGAACGGGCGCGATCCGCTTGGGCGGTATAACCAGGGCACGTCCAGCGACAGCGCCGATGTCACGGTGCCGGAGGAGCGGGAGCGGCAACGCACCCAGGCGATCCAGGAAGAACTGCGCCGGCGCGGGGCGGAACGGGAACGGCCGCCGCCCGAGCTTGAATATATCGACCGGCTTTTGAAGCAGTTTTGAGGGTGGGTGCGAACCAAAGTTGTGGGATCAAGCGGCGGCGTTCGATGACGCTTCTGGCTGGTTGAGATTGGCGGGTGCCGACGGCCTGTCGGCCAGCGCCGCCCAATAAGCGTCCCAGTCCCGGTTCAGACGATTGATCCGCAACGCAAGCA
>CAMCDA010000079.1 GCA_945873195.1 Asaia bogorensis | reverse complement strand
AAGCAGTTGCCGGTCTTGCAGGCGGCACTCCGTGCGATCCAGACACAACAGGACGTCGACAGGGGCGTTGCTCCCGAAGCCGTCGCTGCGTAGGGTCTTATCGGGCGATGGCCGTCAGGGGAGTTTCAACAGAGAACGGGACAACCCCCGTATTTCACGCGTGGTTCCCTTAAGGCGCTAGGGCAAGATTTAAGCTATCCCATTCTATCCGGCGGTGCGATCGATATCAAATGACATTCCGGGACATTGCATGGGGATTCAGCATTTTTTGCCGACGCACGGATGTTTCATTACGATCGTAGGCCCTGCATTTTGCGAGAACCCGCTCGGCTTCTCCAAACTGCCTACGAACGCGGCAGCGTGGTCGGCTGATTTTCCTTGGCACCGCCGGCCCGGACGGGCATGGTGATCCTGTCCCAGCCACCCGGCGCGGGAGAGAGCGGGTCATCCCCCGCCGCCGAAGGCGCAACCGGCCCCCGGAAACGCTCAGGTAACAGGGACCGCGCTGGGGTAAGGGATCTCTGGAAAGCCGGCGGCGTGATCGCGCCCCCGCACCGACGGAGTAAGGCGCCCCTTCCGCCACGGGACGGTCCACGCCGAATCTCTCAGGTACCGCGACAGAGGGGGGTCATCCACCACCGGTATTCCGCCGGAGGATGGCCTGTTCGCGGAGTCCCACGTGACCTATCCCGATTCGACCGGCGAGTCCCCGCTGGTCTCCCCTCCCTTGGCAACCACCCCCCTTGATGCCTGGCACCGCCGCCTGGGCGCCCGCATGGTGCCCTTCGCGGGCTATGCCATGCCGGTGCAGTACGACCTGACCGGCGCGATCGCGGATCGTTGCCGCGGCGGGGTCCTGGCGGAACACCTGCATTGCCGGTCGGCGGCGGCCTTGTTCGATGTCTCCCATATGGGGCAGGCAATCCTGACCGGCCCCAACCCAGCCGAGGTTCTGGAACGCCTGGTCCCCGGCGACATCATGGGCCTGAAGCCTGGCCGCCAGCGCTATACCCTTCTGAC
Source organism: Asaia bogorensis (assembly GCA_945873195.1). Classification (GTDB taxonomy): domain Bacteria; phylum Pseudomonadota; class Alphaproteobacteria; order Acetobacterales; family Acetobacteraceae; genus Rhodopila; species Rhodopila bogorensis_A. The sequence goes on along the minus strand of CAMCDA010000079.1, from coordinate 19,208 downwards.
CACGGCGTCGGGTGGCATCATCGATGACCTGATGGTCGCGAACACCGGCGACGGCGCGCTGTTCCTGGTAGTCAACGCCAGCCGCAAGGACGTCGATTTCGCCCATATCGCCGCCGCCTTGCCCGCCGGCACCAACCTGACGCCTTTGCCGGACCGCGCCCTGATCGCCTTGCAGGGGCCGGCCGCCGTCGGGATGCTGGCCCGCCTCGCCCCCGCCGTCGCCGACCTGTCCTTCATGGGTGTCGCGCGGGTCATCCTGCACGGCGCCGACTGCCTGATTTCGCGCTCCGGCTATACCGGAGAGGACGGGTTCGAAATCTCCGTCCCCGCCATCCTGGCCGAGTCCCTGGCCGACCGGCTGCTGGCGGAACCGGAGGTCGCACCTGCCGGCCTGGGCGCGCGCGACTCGCTGCGCCTGGAAGCCGGCCTCTGCCTCTATGGCAACGACATCGACGAAACCACGAACCCCATCGAGGCCGGGCTGACCTGGGTCATCGGCAAGCGCCGCAAGATGGGCTGGGACTTCCCGGGCGGTTCGGCCATCCGCGACACGCTGGACAACGGCCCGACCCGCCGCCGCGTCGGCATCCGCCCCGATGGACGCGCCCCCGCCCGCGCCGGGACCGAGATCGCCGCCCCCGACGGCACCATCGTCGGCACCATCACCTCGGGCGGCTTCGGCCCCACCCTGAATGCCCCCCTCGCCATGGGCTATGTCCGCCGCGACCTGGCCGAGGACGGCACAAAACTCTCCCTGATGGTGCGAGGCAAACCCATCCCCGCGACCGTCGTTCCCATGCCCTTCGTTCCCAACCGCTACGCCCGTTGAAAGGACCCGTCCCATGGCCGCCAAGAGCACGGACAAACGCTTCACCAAGGACCACGAGTGGCTGGTCCTCGATGGCGACATCGTTACCGTCGGCATCACCGACCATGCCCAGGAGCAGTTGGGCGACATCGTCTTCATCGAACTGCCCGAACCGGAACGCGAGGTCGCGGCCGCCGAGGCCTGCGCCGTCGTGGAGAGCGTGAAGGCGGCATCGGACGTCTACGCCCCGCTGAGCGGCCGGATCGCCGAAATCAACGAGACGATCGTCGAAGACCCCTCCATCGTGAACAACGACGCCGAGGGCGAGGGCTGGTTCTTCAAGATGGAACCCGAAAACCTCGCCGATTTCGAGGCGCTGATGGACCAGGACGCCTACGACGAATACCTGGAATCGCTATGAGCCCGGACGTCCTCGCCGAACTGACGGCGCTGGAGGAGGCAAATGGCTTCGTCCGCCGCCACATAGGCGCCTCAACCCCCGAGATCGCCGCGATGCTCGGCGCGATCGGGGCCGCCAGCCTCGATGACGTGGCCGCGAAGACCGTGCCGGGATCGATCCGGTCGAACCAGGCGATGGTCCTGCCGCCGGCGATCGACGAAGCCGGGGTGCTTGCCGAACTGCGCGGCCTGGCTGACCAGAACGTCGTGAAGAAGTCGCTGATCGGGCTGGGCTATCACGGTACCCTTACGCCGCCGGTGATCCTGCGCAACGTGCTGGAGAACCCGGGCTGGTACACCGCCTATACGCCCTACCAGGCCGAGATTGCCCAGGGTCGCCTGGAAGCCCTGGTCAATTTCCAGACCATGATCTGCGAATTGACCGGGATGGAGATCGCCAACGCCTCCCTGCTCGACGAAGCCACCGCCGCGGCCGAGGCCATGGCGATGGCGCATGCCCTCTCGAAGTCGAAATCCGACGTCATCGCCATCGCGGACGACGTCCATCCGCAGACCCGCGCCGTGCTGGCGACCCGCGCCTGGCCGCTTGGGATCACGCTGGTCGATTTCGCCCCCGGCGACACGACCGCCATCGCCGCCGCCGCCCCCTTTGCCGTGCTGCTGCAATACCCGGGCTCGACCGGCGCGCTGCGTGACCTGACAGCCGAGATCGCGGCCGCGCATGCCGCCAAGGCGCTGGCCCTGGTCTCGGCCGATCCGCTGTCCCTGGCGCTGCTGACGCCCCCCGGCCAGATGGGCGCCGATGTCGTGGTCGGTTCGGCGCAGCGCTTCGGCGTGCCGATGGGCTTCGGCGGCCCGCATGCCGGGTTCATGGCGACTCGCGACAGCTTCAAGCGCTCCATGCCCGGTCGCCTGGTCGGCGTGTCGGTCGATGCCGCCGGCCATCCCGCCATGCGCCTAGCGTTGCAGACACGGGAGCAGCATATCCGGCGGGAGAAGGCGACCTCCAACATCTGCACCGCGCAGGTGCTGCTGGCGGTGATCGCCGGGTTCTACGCCGTGTGGCATGGGCCGACCGGCATGGCCCGGATCGCGCGCCGTGTGTCCCTGCAAGCCCGCCTGCTGGCCGATTGCGCGACGCGCGCCGGGCTGCAGGTGCGGCATGGCGGGTTCTTCGACACGATCGTGGTCGAGACGCCCGACGCCGATGCGCTGATGGCCCGCGCCGTCGAGGCCGGTTTCAACCTCCGCCGGGTCGACGCCGGCGCGGTGGGGATCGCGCTCGATGAAACCGTGACCCGCGCCGACCTCGAATCCCTGGCCTCGGTCCTGGGCGCGCCGCTGTCCCGGACCCGTGGTGGCGTGCCGGACAAGCTGGTCCGCCGCGACGCGTTCCTGGCCCAGTCGGTGTTCAACGACCACCACGCCGAACACGAAATGCTCCGCTACCTCAAACGGCTGGAGGACAAGGACGTCGCGCTGAACCGCAGCATGATCCCGCTGGGGTCGTGTACGATGAAGCTGAACGCGACGGCCGAGATGATCCCGATCACCTGGCCGGAATTCGCCAACCTGCATCCCTTCGCGCCCGCCGATCAGACGCGCGGTATGGTGACGCTGATCCACCGTCTCGAGGACTGGCTGAAGGCCGTTACCGGCTTCGCCGCGGTGTCGTTGCAGCCGAACGCGGGCTCGCAAGGGGAATACGCGGGTCTGCTGGCGATCCGAGCCTATCAGGCGGCGCGCGGCCAGGGACATCGCGATGTCTGCCTGATCCCGTCCTCGGCCCATGGCACCAATCCGGCCAGCGCCGCGATGGCGGGGCTGCGGGTTGTCGTTGTGGCCTGCGACAAGGATGGCAACGTCGATCTGGCGGACCTGCGCGCCAAGGTGGCCCAGAACGCCGACTCGCTGGCCGCCCTGATGGTCACCTACCCGTCCACGCATGGCGTGTTTGAGGGTGCGATCCGCGATATCTGCGCCGCGGTCCATGCGGTTGGCGGGCAGGTCTACATGGATGGGGCGAACATGAACGCCCAGGTCGGACTGACGTCTCCGGCGCTGATCGGGGCGGATGTCTGCCACCTGAACCTGCACAAGACCTTCTGCATCCCACATGGCGGCGGCGGGCCCGGCGGCGGGCCGATCGGAGTCGCGGCCCACCTGGCTCCGCATCTGCCCAACCACCCGCTGCGGGACGACGCGGGGCCGGCGACCGGGTTCGGCCCCGTCTCCGCCGCGCCCTTCGGCAGCGCGCTGATCCTGCCGATCTCCTACGCCTATATCCGGATGATGGGGGCCGACGGGCTGACCCGGGCGACCGAGGTCGCGATCCTGAACGCCAACTACATCGCCCACCGGCTGCGGGATCACTACCCGATCCTGTACTCCGGCCCCGGCGGGATGGTGGCGCATGAGTGCATCATCGACTGCCGCCACTTCCAGGCCGAGGCCGGGGTGATGGTGGAAGACATCGCCAAGCGCCTGCAGGACTACGGCTACCACGCGCCCACCATGTCCTGGCCGGTCGCCGGCACGCTGATGATCGAACCGACGGAAAGCGAGTCGAAGGCAGAAATCGACCGCTTCTGCGAGGCGATGATCGCCATCCGCGCTGAAATCGCCGCCGTCGCGGCGGGCACGCTGGACCGGGAGGACAACCCCCTGAAGAACGCCCCGCATACAGCCCGAGAGGTGATGGCCGAGACCTGGTCCCACGCCTACCCGCGCGCGCAGGCGGCGTTCCCGTTGCCGTGGGTCGCGGCCGCGAAATACTGGCCGCCGGTGAAGCGGGTAGACAATGTCTATGGCGACCGGAACCTGATCTGTACCTGCGCGCCGCTGGAGGCTTACGCACAGGCCGCGGAGTAGGGTTTCGGCACACTATCGTTCGCGCAGGTCAGGCAGGGCGGCCGGTCAACGCCCGGTCCGACGTGCCGCCACCCCAATCGTCATCTCGGCTCTCTGCCGGGACCATCCCCAGCACCCTGCTGGGATTGGTCCCCGCGAGAAGCGCGGGGATGCCGGTTGAGGGAGAGGCCCGGACCTGCCTCCCCTACTCCACCACCCACCCATCCGGCGCCCCGGCATGGTGCCGCTCGGTATCCCCCGCCCACAGCACCGCTCCGTCCAGCAGCGTCCCCCAGGCCGACCCGACACCCATTACGCACAGCCCATCCTCGGCCCGCGCCCGATACCCGACATGATGGTGCCCATGCACGATCAGCCCCGCCCCCATCGCCCTCGCCAGCTCATCCAAAGCCCCCTTCCCGCGCCGTAAACTGCTTGGCGCCTCATGTGTCACCAGCACATCTGCCTTCTGCGCGGCCAGCCGGTGATAATCCTCCGGCCAGATCGCGGCCGAGGCCAAGGAATGCATCAGCGCCTGCCGGTGCGAATCCCGCCACTCCGCCCCCAGGGACGCGATGTCATCATGCAGATGCGCCCGCCCATGCAGCCGCGGCGGGCCCGGCGGGTCCCAGACCCGAGGCCGGAACGTCCCGCCCAGCCCCGCGATCCGCACCCCATCGATCTCCAGAACCCGTCCATGCAGCGCCCCCGCGGCCGTCCGAGGGTTCAAGGCGGGATCGTTCAGGTTGGCCCACATCTCCGGCCCGCCGTCATTGTCGTGGTTGCCATGGATCCAATGCACCGCGATCCCGCGATCCAGCAGCGGCGCGGCCAGCACGTCCAGCGGCTTGTCGCACTCGATATCGCCCAGCAGCACGGCCGATCGCGGCAGCACCGGCAGGGCATCCAGCCCGCGCGTCACCTTGTCCCATTGCTGGTGGATATCGCCGATGAACAGGATCGTCATGCGCCGCTGAACTCCATTCGGTCGCTGACGATGTCGCGCCGGCCCTTGTTTTCCCGGCCCCGAGGGTGGCACGCCCCATCCCGCCCCCGCAAGGCGGCCACCCGCATGGTTCCGCGCGCCCCCTCTGTTTCGCCGATGCCCGTTTCCGGCTAGGACAAGCCCCGACAAACCCAGGGGAGCCGCAAATGGCCTATGAACACATCCTCGTTGAAACCCAAGGCCGGGTCGGCCTGATCCGCCTGAACCGCCCCGCCGCGCTGAACGCGCTGTGCGACGCGCTGGTGCGTGAGATCGGCGAACAGCTCATGGCCTTCGACACCGACAAGGGAATCGGCTGCATCGTCATCACCGGCAGCGAGCGTGCCTTCGCCGCTGGCGCCGACATCAAGGAGATGCGCGGCCGTACCAATCCCGACGCGATGGTGGAAGATTTCATCGGCGCCGGATGGGAGTCCGTGCTGCGCGTTAAAAAACCGGTAATCGCCGCGGTCGCCGGCTTCGCGCTGGGCGGCGGCTGTGAACTGGCCATGATGTGCGACTTCATCATCGCCGCCGACACCGCGAAGTTCGGCCAGCCGGAAATCAACCTCGGCGTCATCCCCGGCGCCGGCGGCACCCAGCGCCTGACCCGCGCCGTCGGCAAGTCCAAGGCGATGGACATGGTCCTGACCGCGCGGATGATGGACGCGGCCGAGGCCGAACGCGCCAACCTCGTTTCCCGCGTGTTCCCCGCTGCGACAATGCTGGAGGAGGCAATGAAGATCGCCGCCCAGATCGCCAACCTGTCCCCGGTCGCGGTGCAGTTCGCCAAGGCCTCGGTCAACCGCTCCTTCGAGATGACCCTGGTCGAAGGCGTCCGCCACGAACGGCAATTGTTCCTGTCGTTGTTCGGCACGCCGGACCAGCAGGAAGGGATGGCCGCCTTCGTCGAGAAGCGCAAACCCGCCTTCAAGATCGGCTGAGTCACGCTCCGTAGTCTCGATTAACGGTACATTTCCGATATTTTGCCGATTGTCCGGTGAAAGGATTGTGTTACGATCTATTTCTGCCGGTAACGGTCATATTTTTTGGAAATGCCTCGCGGAATAGCGTTGGCGTCGCTAGACTGGGCCTTATGAACGCCAATGTCTCCCACCGCGGTGACGATCAGACCCAAGCGCGCGTGTCCCAACCCGACATGCGCGCCGGCATGAACCTGCTGCTCGTGTGCCAGGATCCGTCCTGGTCACGCGCGGTGCATGCGGCGATGGATGACCGCAACGTCAGCATCTGCAACGCCCGTGACGCGCTCACGCGGCTGGCCGGCGTAGACCCGAACTACTCGCATCTACTGCTGCAACCGCATTGCGATGACGGGCTGTTCGACGCCCTGCTCCAACTGACATCCGAAGCCGCCGGATCGGATACCCAGCTATGGATGCTGGGCGGCGCGTGCCCCCGGCAAAACCCACTCAATACCATTCGGTCGGCCACGTCCCGGTCCGTGCAAGAGGCTCTCATGGTTGGACCGCGTTCACGCCGGCCGCGGGAGGCCCCGTTCAACCTCGCGGAACTCCAGGCGGCGCTGGATGGCGGCATGATCAGCGCCCGCTACCAGCCCATCGTGCGCATGGCCGACCGCGAGGTGACCGCGCTGGAAGTCCTCGCCAGGCTCGATCACCCTGATCAGGGCACCGTGCTGCCTGACCGCTTCGTCCCCCAGATCGAGGATGGGGGGCTGGCCGAACGCCTGACGGAACTGATCACCGAACGCGGTCTCGCCGACCTGGCAAGCCCCCCCCTGCGCGACCGTGGCCTGCTGATCACGCTGAATTTTCCTCTCGACGTCATCCTCCGGACCACGGCGATCGACCGTCTGGAACGCCAGCGCCAAGCCGCCGGGGTGGCCCCGGAACACGTGGTCCTGGAATTGACCGAGAGCAGGCCGGTGCTTGATTTCGTGGCCCTGCGCAAGGTGCTGGACCGGGTACGAGGCCTCGGATACCGGGTCGCGATCGACGATGTCACGCCGGCCGTGCCGGGGCTGACCCAGTTGCTGGAATTGCCCTTCACCAGCCTGAAACTGGACAAGGATCTGGTCGCGGTGGCGGGGTCGGATCCTGGGACTCTGGCCTTCCTGCGTGAAACAACGGCCCGAGCCCATGGCGTCGGTATGCTGGTGATCGCGGAAGGCGTGGAAACGATCGAGACTTGGCGGCTGATGCGGTCCATCAACGTGGATGGCGCGCAAGGCTATCTCCTCGCGCGCCCCTTGCCCGCCGCCGCGGTGCCGGTGTGGCTGGACGCCTGGCCGGACAATCCGGCCTTTACCTGACCCCCAGCCTGCTTCGATCAGTGAACCGAAACGGGCAGCATCTCGTGTTGCAGGATGGCCGCGATCGCGACCTCGCGATCGGCGGCGACCGCCATTGGCGTGCCGTCGGCGGCATGGATGGCAAAGCCGCTCGTGCCGTTCATCACGACAGGCTTCAGATAGGCGATCTGTGACACGCCCAGGCGGGCGAGCTGGTCAGACGACAGGCCACGGACATTCATGGCGATGGTCGGGGTGGTTTCGGTGGCGGAGGTCATGATGATCGTCTCCGTGCTGGGGTCGCGGCCCGTTGCAGGCGCCGGAACCCACTGGGTTCAAGAAAAAATCGAAAACAGGACGGATCAGCCGGGATCGCCGTCCACGACCTTCAACCGGGATGGTACCGGGGCTTTCGCCGAAGCGGTCGAGGATCGACCGATCGGGATGGTTTTCACCCGTGGCTCCGGTTGTGGACGCACCAGATCGACATGCAGCAGACCGTTGTCGAGCCAAGCACCCTTCACCTCAATCCCCTCGGCCAAGACGAAGGCGCGTTGGAACTGACGGGCGGCGATGCCGCGATGCAGGAAGATCCGCCCTTGCGAATCATCGGTCTGCCGGCCGCGGATCACCAACTGGTTGTCTTCCTGCGTGATTTGCAGGTCATCCATGGTGAAGCCGGCGACCGCGAGCGTGATCCGCAGCCCGGTCTCGCTGATCTGTTCGATATTATAGGGTGGATAGCCATCGGACGCCGTCTTGGATGCTCGTTCGAGCATTTGCTCCAGATGGTCGAATCCGAGGAATAATGGCGACGTAAACATGCGGGTACTCAAGGCCCCCTCCTGCGAGCGAGGTATTTCGGGACCCGTTCAGGCATCCCGATTGCTTATCCATCTTGGCACCCCGGACCATGGTTGCAAGGGGAGATGAATCGGGCGTTTTCACATCCAAGCGCGCAATCCGTTGATATGGGGCGGGCGCACCGCTACATGCGCCGCATGGCGAGCGATTCAACAACCCGCGAGACGATCGGCCTGCTGCCGATCCTGATCGCGCCCCACCCCACCCTGAAAGCCAAGGCCCGCGCCGTGGCCAACCCCGACAACGACGCGGTGCGCGACCTGATCCCGCGCATGTTCGCCACGATGTACAAGGCGCCCGGAATCGGCCTCGCCGCGCCGCAGGTCGATGTCCGCCTGCGCGTCGTCGTCATCGACATAGCCCGCGAGGACAAGCGGGAGCCGATCACGATGGTCAACCCCGAGGTCGTCGCCGAAAGCCCGGAACTGGCGACGCGGGAAGAAGGCTGCCTGTCCCTGCCCAACCAATACGCCGACGTCACCCGCCCCGCCCGCGTGAAGGTCCGCTATTTGGACGAGACCGGCGCCAGGCGGGAGATCGAGGCCGATGACCTGCTCGCCGCCTGCGTACAGCACGAGATCGATCATCTGGATGGCATCCTGTTCGTCGACCACATCTCGGCGCTGAAGCGGAACATGATCATGCGCCGCCTCGCGAAGGAACAACGCAACAAGGGGCGCTAGGCCATGCGCCTCGCGTTCATGGGCAGCCCCGATTTCTCCGTTCCCGCGCTGCACGCGCTGCGGGACGCGGGGAACGACATCGCCGCCGTCTACTGCCAGCCCCCCCGCCCCGCCGGCCGAGGCCAATCCGTCCGCCGCTGCCCGGTCCATGTCGCCGCCGATGCGCTGGGGCTGGAGGTGCGGGTGCCCGAGCGGCTGCGCAAGCGCGACGACGTGCTGGCTGCCTTCGCCGACCTGGGCCTCGATGCCGCGGTGGTGGTCGCCTATGGGCTGATCCTGCCGCAGGCGATGCTGGACGCGCCCCGGCTGGGCTGCCTCAACATCCACGCCAGCCTGCTGCCCCGCTGGCGCGGTGCCGCCCCGATCCAGGCCGCGATCCTGGCCGGCGATGCGGAAAGCGGCGTGACCATCATGCGCATGGATGCCGGCCTGGACACCGGCCCGATGCTGCTGCGGGAGGCAACGCCGATCACCGCCGCCACCACCGGCGCCAGCCTGCATGACGACCTGTGCGCCATGGGCGCGCGGATGATCGTCCAGGCCCTTGCGATGATGCCCTCGCCCATCCCCCAACCCGCCGACGGCGCCACCTACGCCCCCAAGCTGGGCCGCGATGACGCCCGCATCGACTGGACCCAGGACGCCCCGGCGATTGAGCGTCGGATCCGCGCCTTCGACCCCTGGCCCGGCACGTTCACGACGCTGAATGGCGCCGTGCTCAAGGTGCTGGCGGCCGAACCGGCGACCGGCGGCGGCGCGCCCGGGGTTGTCCTGGATGCAGCGTTGACGATCGCCTGCGGCCAAGGCGCGCTGCGGCTGACCCGTATCCAGGCCTCGGGGCGTTCGGCGATGGACGCCGACGCCTTCCTGCGCGGCCACCCCGTGCCGGCCGGCACGGTGCTGGGTGGATGACCGCATGCGCGCGCGTGGACACTGATCCGCCGCGATGACCCTCTGGGCCCTGAAACTGGAATATGACGGCGCGCCCTTCGTCGGCTGGCAGCGCCAGGCGGACCTGCCCACAGTGCAAGCCGTGCTGGAGGAAGCCGCCGCCCGCCTGAACCGCGGTGCCCCCGTCGCCAGCGTCACCGCCGGCCGCACCGATGCCGGGGTGCACGCCGCCGGACAGGTCGCGCAGATCACCCTGCCCGATGGCTTCGATCCGATCCGCCTGCGGGAGGCGCTGAATTTTCACATGAAGCCACACCCGGTCGTGGTGCTGCGGGCCGCGATCGCGCCAGATGGCTGGAACGCGCGCTTCTCGGCCATCCGGCGTTCGTATCGGTATTGTATCCTGAACCGCCGGCCGCGCGCGGCCCTGGCGCTCGGGAAGGCGTGGCACGTGCCGATGCGACTGGATGTCGAAGCCATGGCCCAGGCCGCGAATGCCCTGCTAGGTCATCACGATTTCACCTCCTTCCGCGCCGCCGCCTGCCAGGCCAAATCGCCGCTGCGGACGCTCGACCGGCTGGAGGTGCGCCGGGACGGAGATGAGGTCGAGATCATCGCCGAGGCGCGCAGCTTCCTGCATCACCAGGTGCGGAACATGGTCGGCACGCTGCGCCTGGTGGGCGACGGAAGCTGGCCGCCCGAACGCGTGGCGCGCGCCCTGGCGGCACGGGATCGCGGGGCGGCCGGACCAACCGCGCCGGCCGATGGGCTGTACCTGACCAGCGTTGGCTATCCGGTCGATCCGTTCGGGGATTGAGCCGGGGTCTTGAACTCCCTCGCCCGGGCGCGCAGGCTTTCGCGGCAACCAATCCGCACCGAGAGGGAAACGGCCATGGCTTTCACGCTCAATCACGTCCACCTTAAGACGACCGATCCGCAGAAGACGATCCAGTTCTACATGGACAATTTCGGCGCCACGATCAAAGGCAGCATGGCCGGCGGCTTCCAGCTCGACCTGCACGGGCTGCAATTGAACGTCACCGACAAGGTGCCCACGCAGAACCACGAACAGCATTACGGCATCGAACACCTCGCGGTGAACACCGACGATTATGATGGCGCGCTGGCCGGGCTGCGCAAGAACGGCGTGAAGATCCTGGAGGAACTGAAGGGCAGCAGCGGCAAGCGCGTATGCTTCCTGGAATGCCCTGACGGCGCGCAGATGGAAATCATCGAGCGCTGACGCCTGACCGGGCGGAGGTTCAACTCCGCCCGCAACGCCTGATCAGGAACCCAGCCCCATGGCGCTCAAGGACCGCATCCCGTTCGGCATCTCCCTGCCGCATCGATCCCCCGATCCGATCGCCATGACAACCGTCAAGACGGTTGCCCAGCGGGCCGAGGCGCTGGGCTTCCAGGACCTCTGGGTCACGGAAAACACCCTGGATCATGTCACCTGTTTCGATCCCGTCGTGATCCTGACCTATGCGGCCGCCGTGACCAGCCGCATCCGCCTGGGCGCATCGGTCGTCGTGCTGGCGGTGCACCATCCGGCGATGCTCGCGCATCAATGGGCGACGCTGGACCATGTCAGCAACGGCCGCGCCATCCTGGGCGTCGGCCTGGGACGGGAACACCACTACCGCGAATTCGAGGTGCCGGAAGACGGCCGCGTCGCGCGGTTCCGGGAAGAAGTCGCCATCATCCGATCCTTGTGGACGCAGGACAAAACCAGCTTCGACGGAAGGTTCTATCATCTCGATAACGCCACGATGTTGCCCAAGCCGGTGCAGAAGCCGCATCTGCCGCTGTGGATGGGCGTCGGTCATCCGAACGCGGTGCGGCGGTCGGCCGAACTGGCGGATGGCTGGATGGGATCCGGTGGATCCAGCATCGCGGAATTCGCCCAATCGGTCCCGATCCTGAAGGAGGCGCTGGCCAAGAACGGCCGCGACCCCGAGACCTTCCCGATCTCCAAGCGCATCTTCATGGCGGTCGATGACAATCCCGAAATCGCGCGACGGGAACTGAACCGTTGGTTCACCGAGGTCTATCACAACCCGGCCGGCACCGATGCCTCCGGCATCCACGGGACGCCCGAGCAGGTGCGGGAGAAACTGGAATCCCTGATCGCGATGGGCGCCAATCACCTGATGCTGAATCCGATCTCGCGGCACGAGGAACAGATCGAAGCCCTGGCCGAGATCGTGGGATTGCGCTAGAGCACGTTCAGCCTGGCTGGAAACGGAGAACGCGCTCTAGCATTTTGTTTGATCGCATGATTCACGGCCTGTGACGTTTACGCTCAGGCCGATCATGCTCTAGCCCGAAGCCCGCTCCACGCTCTTGATGCCGGCAACCCCGCGCAGGCCGGCGATGACCTTGGACAGGTGCATCTTGTCCTGTACCTCCACGTCCACGACCGCCTCCATGAAATCCATCTGCCGGCTGGAGATTTTCAGGTTGGAAATCACCCCGTCCTGCTTGGCGATGGCGTTCGTCATGTTCGCGAGTGCGGCCGATTCGTTGCCGGCAATCACGCTGATCCGCGCCGTGTGACCAGTCGGCTTGCCGTCCACCCCGGCCCTGCCGACGACCTGGTAGTTCCACTCGACATCGATGAACCGTTCCGGCGTCGCCGCGAAACTTTGCAGCGTCTGGCAATCCCGCGCATGGATCGTCACGCCCTTGCCGGTATTGACGATGCCCACGATCTCATCACCCGGCACCGGATGGCAGCAGCCGGCGAAGGTGTGGGCCATGCCCGGCACCAGCCCGGTGATCGGCATGTCGCTGTCGGTTCGCGGCGTACCACGCGCGCCACGCTGTAGCATCGGCGGCATCATCCGCGGCGCCCGCGGCGCCTGCCGCATCTCCGGATAGGCCGCCACCACCACGTCGCGCGGGGAAATGTTGTTGTTCCCTACGCCGATATACAGATCATCGACCGTCGCGAGCTTCAGTACCTTCAGCGCCGGCTCCAGCGCTTTTTCCGAGCCATCGACGCCGGCCTGCCGGAACGCCTTGGTCAATTCCACCTTGCCGGCATCGCGGCTTTGCTGGCGCTGCTCCTGATGGATGAAGCGGCGAATGCGGGCGCGTGCCTTGCCGGTGACGACGAAGCGCTCCCATTGCGGGGATGGCGTGCCCCCGCGCGCGGTCATGATCTCGACCTGGTCGCCGTTCTGCAGCTGGTGCTTCAGTGGCAGCAGGCGGCCGTTGATCTTGGCGCCGACGCAGGTATCGCCCACCTGGCTATGCACGGCATAGGCGAAATCGACCGGTGTCGCCCCGCGCGGCAGCGGGATCAGCGTGCCCTTCGGCGTGAAGCAGAAGACCTGGTCGCCGTACAGCTCGATCTTGGTGTTTTCCAGGAATTCATCGGGAGCCGAGGAGTTCTCCAGAATTTCCAGCAAATCCTGCACCCAGCGGAATTGCTGTGTTTCGGTGCCGTCCGCCTTGGCGTCATGGGTCTTGTAGATCCAATGCGCCGCCACCCCATTCTCGGCGATGTCGTTCATATCCGCGGTACGGATCTGCAACTCAATCTTCTGGCTGTGCAGGGACCGCAGCGTCACACCGGTGTGCAGGCTTTGGTAGGCGTTCGATTTGGGGGTGGAGATGTAGTCCTTGAACCGCCCGGGAATGACCTGATAGGCCGAATGCACCGCGCCGAGGGCCGCGTAGCAATCGGCCTTGGTGCGGACGATGATGCGGAAGGCCATGATGTCCGACAACTGCTCGAACGTGACGTTCCGGCGGTGCATCTTCTCCCAGATCGAGTAGGGCGATTTCTCGCGCCCCGTCACCTCGACCACGTCAACGCCCTGGTCGCGGCAGACCTTGATCAATTCGGCGCGGGCTTCATCGACGACGTCCGCGCCCTGCCCGCGCAGGAAGTTCAGGCGAGCCTGGATCGTGGCATAGGCCTCCGGCTCCAACTGCATGAACGACAGGGTCTGCAACTCGGACTTCACCGAGTCCATGCCGATCCGTTCGGCCAGCGGAGCGTAGATTTCCAGCGTTTCCCGCGCGATGCGCTGCCGACGTTCTGTTTTTTGGACGAAATGCAGCGTCCGCATGTTGTGCAGCCGGTCCGCCAGCTTGACCAGCAGGACGCGGATATCCCGGCTCATGGCCAGGACCAGCTTGCGGAAGTTCTCGGCCTGCTTGGTGCGGTCCGATTGCAATTCCAGCCGGGTCAGCTTGGTAACGCCGTCCACCAGGCCGGCGATTTCCTTGCCGAAGCGCGCCTCGATATCCACCAGCTTGACCGGCGTATCCTCGATCACGTCGTGCAGCAGGCCGGTGACGATGGATGCGGTATCGAGCCGGTAGCCAGCCAGGATATCGGCGACGGCGATGGGGTGGGAGATATAGGGATCGCCGTTGTCGCGCCGCTGCTGCCCATGGGCCTGCATCGCCAGCACATAGGCGGCGTCGATCAGCCCGGTATCGGCCTTGGGGTCGTAGGCGTGCACCTTCTCCGTCAGTTCGAACTGCCGGACGATGCGGGGGCGGTCGGAGGAGGGGGAACTGGCCGAAGGCGTGTTGGGGGAGGAACCGCCTTGGGTTCCATCAGGCGCGAAAACGGGGGACGGGGCCGGCGATGCGTGTATCGGCCGCGGTGGCTGTGATCCGGCGCCGCCCCGTCTCATTCCATTCTACCGGCGCGCGCGGCCGTCGAGTTCGGCACCGATGGCCGCTTCGAGGTCTTCCGGCGAGAATTCCTCGGTCTCGATATTCAAGCCGGCGGCCTCTTCCTCGGCGCTCACGTCCTGCAGGCCGAAGATATTCTGGTCGGTCGGGATGAGATCCAGCACTTCCTCGTCCGCCGGCTCGGGCTCAGGCGCGCGAGACAGGGACTTGATCAGGTCGTGCTCGAGGCGGCCAAGCTCGATCGTCTCATCGGCGATTTCGCGCAGGGCCACGACGGGGTTCTTGTCGTTATCGCGATCGACCGTCAGTTCCTCACCCCGGCTCAGGTTTCGGGCGCGCTGCGCGGCGAGCAAAACGAGCTCAAACCGGTTCGGGATCTTCTCAACGCAGTCTTCAACGGTAACGCGCGCCATGCGCTGGGACTCCGCGATTGGCTTCAGGGGAATGCGTTACTTAGGTCACCCCGCGCCAAAGCGCAAGCGTTGGGCTGCAGGCGTTTGGGCGTGGGGCGTACCCCATTCGGCCTAGGCCGCGGATGGCCATCAGGCCGAATGGCGCGCAAGGCCGCCGCGGGGACAGTATCGCGCCATGCTCGACCTGCATCCCCGCGCTGAACCCCGGCAGGCCCCCGAAGCGGACGCCTGCGAACTCACCATCCTGATGCCCTGCCTGAATGAGGCGGAGACGCTCGCGACCTGCATCCGCAAGGCGCGCGATTTCCTGGCCCGATCCGGCGTGGCGGGAGAGGTGTTGATCGCCGACAACGGCAGCACCGACGGGTCGCAGGCGATCGCCGTGGTGAACGGCGCCCGCGTCGTGCCGATCGCCGAGAAAGGCTATGGTAGTGCCCTGATCGGTGGCATCCGCGCCGCGCGGGGGCGCTATGTCATCATGGGTGACTCCGACGACAGCTACGACTTCAGCCGGCTCGAGGCCTTCGTCGCGCAACTGCGCCAGGGCTTCGCGCTGGTCATGGGCAACCGCTTCAAGGGCGGGATCAAGCCGGGCGCGATGCCGCCCTTGCACCGCTACCTCGGCAATCCCGTCCTGACCGCGATCGGGCGGCTGTTCTTCCGCAGCCCCTGCGGCGATTTCCATTGCGGGCTGCGCGGCTTCGACCGGCAGGCGATCCTGGACCTCGATCTGCAGGCGCCGGGGATGGAGTTCGCCAGCGAGATGGTGGTGAAGGCCACGATCCACGGCCTGGCGGTCACCGAGGTGCCGACGACGCTTTCACCCGACGGCCGCTCCCGCCCGCCGCATCTGCGAAGCTGGCGGGATGGCTGGCGGCATCTGCGCTTCCTGCTGCTGTTCAGCCCGCGCTGGCTGTTCCTGTATCCGGGGATGGCGCTGTTCCTGGGCGGGGTCGGGCTGACCGGCTGGCTGCTGCCGCGGGCCCGCGTGTTGGGCGGGGTCAACCTCGACATCCACACGCTGTTCTATGCCTCCATCGCCGTCGTCCTTGGCGCGCATCTGATGCTGTTCTGGGTCTTCGCCAAGCTGTACGGAATGCGGCAGGGCCTGGTGCCAGAGGACAAGAGGTTCCTGGAACTGGTCCGTTCCGTCCGGCTCGAAACCGGCCTCATCGCCGGCGGCATCCTGCTGGTTTTCGGGCTGGGCCTGGGCGGCCACGCGCTCTCGACCTGGAGCGACTCGGCTTTCGGACCATTGGTGCCGGCGCAGGCGATGCGCATGGTCATCCCCTCCGGCCTGTCGATCCTGCTGGCGTTTCAGGTGGCCTTCGGGTCGTTCTTCCTGAGCGTGCTGGATATCCGTTCCTCACGCTGGCGTTAGGGCCCGCGCCGAGACCTTGGGCGATCCAGGAACGCCCCCGTCAGAACGCCCCGGCCCAACCATCCCGGCGGGGGTCGGACCCCACCATCCGAACCCCATCGTCGGTGATCCGGATCGCCTGCACGCTGCACGGGCCTTCCAGCGGCCCGACGCGGTGCAGGCTGTGGCCCAGCGTCTCCAGCCCTGACAGGATCTCGGGGCCGTAGCCCGGCTCGATCGTTAGGCGGCCGTCGCCGTCATGCGGCCAGTTCGCCCCCTGCCCGCGCTGCGACGACGTCCAGCGCGGCGCCTCCAGCGCCTGTTGCGGATCGGCGCCCAGGTCCATCATCGATGTCAGGACCTGGAGGTTGATCTGCACCTGGTTGTCGGCGCCGGGCGTGCCCTCGACCGCCCAGACCTTGCCGTCCTTGAACACCATCGGCGCGTTCATCGTGTGGCGCACGCGCTTGCCCGGGACCAGCCGGTTGGCATGGCCGGACGCGAGGTGCCAATACGCCATCCGGTTGTTCAGCAGGATGCCGGTATCCCCCGCCGTCACGCCCGACCCGAAGCCGGAGTTGATGCTCTGGATGCCCGACACCGCGTTGCCCTCGGAGTCCACCACCGCGAAATAGGTGGTGTCGCCCAGCGCCTGTTCCGGTTCGGCGAGCACGATCTCGGCGGCGCGCTTCAGGTCGATCGCGGCGGCGCATTCATCGGCGTAGTCATCCGACAGCAACCGATCCAACGGAACCTCGCCAAAGCGCGGATCGGTGCCGAAGCGTTCCCGGTCGCGGAAGGCACGCTTCTTCGCCTCCACCAGCACATGGATGCGCCGCACCGGGTCCAGGCCCGCCAGGTCGAACCGTTCAGCGATCTTCAGCATCTGCAGCATGGTGAAGCCGGTCGAATTCGGCGGCGTCTGCGTCACCTGGAAGCCGCGATAACGGATGCTGATCGGGTCCTGCACCTGCGCCTGGCACTCGGCCAGATCGCGTTCGTCAACCAGGGCGCCGACCTCCTTCATCCCGGCCGACAGGCGTTTGGCGAGCTTGCCGCGATAGAAGCCGTCGGCCCCGTCGGCGGCCAGTTCCTCCAGCGTGCGGGCGAGGTCGGGCTGGCGGATGATGGAGGCATGCGGCGGCTCGCCCTCGGCCAGGCCTGCCAGGAACACCGCGTGGCTGCGCCGGTCGGCGGCGAGCATCGCCCGCACCTCCCGCGCGAAGTGGCGGTAATGGTGGCTGGCGCTGAAGCCCTCGCGCGCCTGCTCGATCGCGGCCGAACACAGCCCGGCCCAGGGGCGGGACCCGAGGGCGGCATGCATCGCGCCGATGCCGGCGATGAAGCCGGGGGTGGACACACTCAGCGGTCCGCGGACCTGGATGCCGGAGGCGCGGAACCGGCCGGCATTGGCCTCCATCGGCGCGGCCCCGGTGCCGTTCCAGCACTTCGTCTCGCCGGTCCTGGCGTTGAAGACCTGATAAAACCCGTCCCCGCCCAGGCCCGACATCATCGGCTCGACGACGCTGAGCGAGAGGGCGATGGCGATCGAGGCATCGATTGCGTTACCGCCCGCCCGCAGCACGTCGAGGCCGGCCTGGGTGGCGAGCGGGTGGTTGGTGCCGACGGCGCCCTTCCGGCCCATGATCAACGTACGATAGGTGCGGCTGGGGAGGTACATGGCGGCGGATCCCTGACTGGTGGGGCGTTCCCGCATGGCTACCGCGTGCGACGGGGCTTGGAAACCCGCCCCGGTTGGAGTTTGCTCCGTCGATGCATCATGTCGGACTGGCCAGCGAGACCGACTGGGACGGATGGCGGCGCGCCACCCGCGCCCTCGTGCTGGCGGGGGTGGAGCCGGCGGACGTCCAATGGGCGGTCGGCGGTCCATCGGACCCGCTGCCCGAGGGCTCCGGGACATTCAGTGTCTCTGGCGCGCTGGTGGCGATGGCGGCGCAGGCGTTCCAGGCGCGCGACGCGGAGCGGTTCGGTCTGCTGTACAGCCTGCTCTGGCGGTCGCATGCGGGGGAGAAGCCGCTGGAACGGGCGGATGATCCGGATGTGCGGCTCGCGCGCCGGATGGCGCACGCGGTGCGGGCCGAGGCGCATCGCATGCGCACCCATCTGCGGTTCCTGCGCCTGCCCGACCAACTGCTGGGCTGGTACGCGCCCGCCCACTTCGTACTCGAATCCAACGCCCAGTTGATCGCCCGCCGCTTCCCCACCCAGGCGTTCTCGATCGTGACCCCCGATGGCAGTGCGCATTGGGACGGATCAGCGCTCCGCTTCGGCGCCGGCGCACGTGGGATCGACGCCGACGCAACCCTGGCGGCCTGGTGGGAGGATCATGCCGCGGCGGTGCTGGAGGATTGCCGGCCCGGCACCGCGATCCCCCCGGCCGAGGACCTGGACGAAGCCCCCCGCCCGCCGGACCAGCCGCCGATCGGCCCCGTCGTCCTGGACCTGGCGCCCGATCCCGGGCTGCATCGCGCGATCCTGGACGCCGCCGCCTGCCGCCGCTGCGCCCTGCATGAACCCGCCACCCAGACCGTGTTCGGCGAAGGCCCCGCCAATGCGCGCGTCATGTTCGTGGGGGAACAGCCGGGCGACCAGGAGGACATCATCGGCCGCCCCTTCGTCGGCCCCGCCGGCCAGTTGCTGGACCAGGCGATGGAGCAGGCCGGGATCGACCGGCGCGCCATCTACATCACCAACGCGGTCAAGCACTTCAAGTTCGTCCCGCGCGGCAGCCGGCGCATCCACCAGCCACCCGACGCCGAGGAAATCCAGATCTGCCGCTTCTGGCTGGATCTCGAACGCACCCGCCTGCGCCCCAGCCTGATCGTCCTGATGGGTGGCAGCGGCGCCCGCGCGGTCCTCGGCCGCCCGGTGACGGTAATGCGCGAACGCGGCCGTCCCTTCCTGCTGGAGGACGGGACCAACGCGTTCATCACCGTGCATCCGTCCTATCTGCTCCGCATCCCCGAAGGCGACAGCAAG
>CAMCDA010000078.1 GCA_945873195.1 Asaia bogorensis | reverse complement strand
CGCGATCATCGAACCGCTCGACCATTACGTCAGAGCTCGCCTGCGCCCTGCCTGATTGGCGCAAGCACGGTTGTTTCCGTCGCCCGTTTGACCGCCGGCGTTCGGAGAACCCGCCACCTGCGTGCCCGTGGTTGTGCCCCTATTACGATCCAGTCGGACAGATGCGCGTTCGAGGTCCAGATCTTGTGGCCGTTGACCAGGAAGTGTTCGCCTTGCAGCACCGCGCGGGTGGCGAGGCTCGCGAGGTCGGAGCCCGCGCCGGGTTCACTGTAGCCCTGGCACCAGCGGATTTCGCCGGTCACGATCTTGGGGATATGGGTCTGGCGCTGTTCCTCGGTCCCATACTCCAACAGGACGGGGCCGAGCATGGAGAGGCCCATGCCGCGGAGGGGGACGCGGCAGCCGAGGTCCTGCATCTCTTCTTCGAGGATGATCGCCTCATCCTTCGACAGGCCGCCGCCGCCGTATTTTTTCGGCCAGGCGGGGGCGGTCCAGCCCTTGGCGGCCATGCGGTCGAGCCACATTTTCTGTTCCGGCCGGACGTAGTCGGCGCGCTTGCCGCCGGCGACCTGTTCCTCTTCCGGCATGCGGGTGCGCATGACGCCGGGGCAGTTGGCTTCGAGCCAGGCGCGGGTTTCCGCGCGGAAGGTGGCGAGGTCGGTCATGGGTTTTGTTTCCCCCGAGGGCGGTGTTGGTAGGAGGGTGGGGGAAGGCGGGGAGGGGGGTCAAGAGGGTTGTTGGCTGGGTCTCTCATCGAATATTGATGATGGCGATATCAACTTGGGCGAAGCCGGCCTCAGTCCTCAATCGACCCCCAGCCCAGCACGCGGTCGATCCGCATGGCGATCACCGGCAGGTCCTCGATCGCCATGGTCCGGTATTGCTGATACTTGCCCCGCAGCAGAGCCTGGGCGTCGGCGTGTTCCGCACCGCCCGCCAGGATCTCGGCCTTGCCGCGCAGCATGACCCAGGCCAACCGGCTCCAATCCTCATCCCAGCGATCCACCGTGACCGCCACAGCTGGGTTCTCTTGGATATTTCGCAGCCTCTTCAATGGGATATCTGTCCGCTTCGGCTTCTCATCGACGGTAATGTAAAGCGACATCCCATCGACCACGAAGCACACCGGCACCAGATGCGGCGCCCCGCGCGCATCCGCCGTGGCCAGCCGCGCCACCCGGGCGCGCTTCAGGAAATCCCGTTGCGGTTCGGTCAACATCGCGGGAGAATAGCCCAAACATCCTTGTACAGGAAAACGCCGCCATGGCTGATGCCGTCGAACTGCTCACCACGCCCCCGCAGATCCTGGGGCCGTTCTACCCGTTCATGCACAAGCCGACTGACTCGGGTGACCTGACGGGCGGCGGCAAGGCCGCGGGTACCGTG
Source organism: Asaia bogorensis (assembly GCA_945873195.1). Classification (GTDB taxonomy): domain Bacteria; phylum Pseudomonadota; class Alphaproteobacteria; order Acetobacterales; family Acetobacteraceae; genus Rhodopila; species Rhodopila bogorensis_A. The sequence continues at coordinate 18,848 of CAMCDA010000078.1, read as the reverse complement.
CTGTATCTGTCCGGCCGGATATTGAACAAAAAGGGCGAACCGGTGGCGGGCGCGCGGGTCGAAATCTGGCAGGCGAACTGCCACGGCCGCTACGACCACCCGAACGATGATACCGACCAGCCGCTCGATCCCAACTTCAACGGCTTCGCATTCACCGTCACGGGCGCTGATGGCCGCTACGCGTTCAAGACGGTGCGGCCCAAGGCCTACCAGGTCAGCCCCGAGCGCTGGCGCCCGGCGCATATCCATTTCAACGTCCTCGGCAAGACCGAGCAGCTCGTCACCCAGATGTATTTCGTGGATGAGCAATACAACGCCACGGATTCCTGGCTGAACAGCGCCGCCCGCAAGGACGCGCTGATCACCGAGCCAAAGCCGATCGTGGGGAAGGAACCCGGCGCGCTGGCGGTTGAATTCGATGTCATCCTGATGAAGGGCTGATACCCGCCCGATTGGCCAGGGCGGGCCGGGCGTCCTATCCTGTGGTCCGAACAAGACCACAGCATGAGGCGTCCCCATGAGCACTCCGTTGGCGGGCATCACCGTCCTGGATTTTGGCCAGATTTTCCAAGGCCCCTACGCAACGTTCCTGATGGCGAAGGCCGGCGCCAACGTCATCAAGATCGAGCCGCCGACCGGCGAACCGTTGCGCCGCCGAGCGCTCGCGGTCGGGAATGAGACGACGCTGCCGATGGCGATGCTGAACGCCAACAAGCGGGCGGTGACGCTGAACCTCAAGTCTCCGCGCGGGATTGAACTGCTGAAGCAGATGGTCGCGAAGGCGGATGTCGTGCTGGAGAATTTCTCTCCCGGCACGATGGACGGGCTGGGCGTTGGCTACGACGTGCTCAAGGAGATCAACCCGCGGCTGATCTACGCGACCGGGACCGGGTTCGGCATCTCGGGGCCGGATCGGGACAATCTGGCGATGGATTTCACCATCCAGGCCGTGTCGGGGATCATGAGCGTCACTGGTCAGCCGGACGGCCCGCCGACCAAGGCCGGCCCGACGCTGGTTGACTACATGGGGGGCATTCATCTTTACGGGGCCGTTATGACCGCGCTGTTCCACCGGATCGCGACCGGACAGGGGCAGTTGGTCGAGGTGGCGATGCAGGAAACCGTCTACTGCTCGCTCGCCGCGTCCTACGACTATGCCTACAAGACCGGCAAGGTGCCGCCGCGCGCGGGTAACCGCCAGGCCGGCCTTTCCAGCGCGCCCTACAACGCCTTTGTGACCACGGATGGCTTCGTCGCGGTGCATGTCGTGACCGAGGAGCATTGGCTGAACCTGCTCAAGGTCATGGGGCGGGAGGAATTGCGCGACGATCCGCGCTTCAAGACCCATGCCGACCGCGCGGCGCACATGGATGAGACCGAGGCCGTGGTCACCGCCTGGACGAGCACGATGACCAAGGATGCCGTCGTGGCCACCTGCAAAGCCGGTCGCATCCCAGCCGCCCCGGTGCGGAACGCGCTGGAAGTCATGGAGGACAGGCACATGCACGCCCGCGGGATGCTGGAGCGGATTGATCACCCCTCCCTCGGCCCGGTCGTGCTGCCGAACTCGCCCCTACGGCTGCACGGCGCGGACCGGGTTCCGACGATCCCCAGCCCGAAGCTGGGGGAACACAACCAGGAGATCTATGGAGAGTGGCTGGGCCTTGGCGCCGATGGCGTCGCGGCCCTGAAAGCGGCGAAGGCGATCTGATCTGGTTCGGCCGACCCGTCATGGCCCCCGCGGGCCATGACGGGTTGGATCCTACGCGGCTTTCGGCTTTGCCTCCGCCCCGCGCGCCTCAGCCAGGTGATCGAACCGCTTGCGATAGGTTCCCAGCCCCATGGTCTGGGAGCGCAGTTCGATGATCAGGTCATGCAACTCGGCCTCGGGCACCAACGCTTCCACGTCGTCCCAGCCCGGCCAGCCGGCGCGTTCGGCGAAGCCCAGAATCTGGCCGCGCCGGCCGGTCAGCAAGCGTTGCGCCCGCGCCGTATGATCGTTCGGCACGCTGACCGTGACGTGATGGATCGGCTCCAGCAGCATCGGATCGGCCGCCGCCAGCCCCTCCCGCATCGCCATGGATGTCGCGGTCTTGAACGCCATGTCGGAGCTATCGACGGCATGAGAGCCGCCATCGACCAGGGTGACCTCGATATCCACCACCGGATAGCCGAATGGGCCGCGCCGAGCGGATTCGGCGGCGGCCTCGCCGACGGCGGGGATGAAGTTGCGCGGAACGGCGCCGCCCACGACCTTGTCGACGAACGCAAACCCGGCCCCCCGCAGCCGCGGCGCGATGTCGATCTTCACGTCCGCGAACTGGCCGTGGCCGCCCGTCTGGCGCTTCAACCTCCCATGCTGCCGCACCGCCACCCTGATCGTCTCCCGATACGCCACGCTCGGCTTTTGCGTCGTCAGCTTCAGGCCATGGGCCTTCGCCAGATGCTCCACTGTCTTCAGCAGGTGCATTTCGCCCTGGCCGAGGAGAACGGTTTCGGCGGTGTCGGGGTCGTGGGAGATGGTGAGGGCCGGGTCTTCTTCCACCAACCGGTGCAGGGCGCCGGATAGTTTCACATCGTCCTTTCTGTCCGCCGTGGCGATGGCCATCGCGTAGACGGGGGACGGCGACTCGGGGAATGGCAGCGGGTCGGGCGCGCCGGTGGTGGAAATGGTCGCGCCGGTCGGAATGCCATCCAGCCGGCCCAGCACGACGATGTCGCCTTCCACGGCCTCGGGGATCTTGGAGAATTCGGCGCCGTTGCAGTGATGGATGCCGCCAACGCGCGTGCCGCCCAAGGTCACGCCGTCCTTTATCGCGCCTCGCCAGATGCGCGCGAAGGACAGCTTGCCAGCATGACCGGCGTAGGATGTCTTGAAGACCTGCACGAGCGGCGGCCCCTCGGCCTCAATCAGGCGGCGGTCGGCGGTATCGCGCAGGTCCGGGCCATCGTGACGCAGGGCCTTCCACAGCCGGCGGATGCCGTGGGCATTCTCGGCCGATCCCAACAGAACCTCGATCACCGCCCCGGCGAGCAGGTCCTTGTGCATGTCCCGATACAGCTCATCCGGCGTCGGCTTGATGTCTTCCAGCACCTTTTCCAGCAGCGCGTCGTCGTGGTCCGCCAGAACCTCGACCAGCCGGCCCCGGGCTTCCTCCTCCATCGCCCTCAGGTCAGCCGGAATCTGGATCAGTTCGGATGGCTGGCCCTTGCGGAACCGGTAGGCGCGCTCGCTCATGAGATCGACATAGCCGCTGATCGCGCCGTCCTCCTGGATCGGCATCTGCCGCAACACGAGCGGCGCGCTGGCATGGGCCTGCAAGGCGCCGAGGGTCTCGGCCAGGCCGCCATCCAAACGCTCGATCTTGTTGACGAAGATCACATGCGGGATGGACGCGTCAGCGAGCGCCTTGAGCATCGGTGCCACCGCGCGCGCATGGGCGGCGCCGGGTTCGCAGACCACCACCGCCATGTCCGCCATTTCCAGCGCGGCGCGGGTTTCATGCGCGAACTCGATGGAGCCCGGGCAGTCGATGACGCACCAGGGATCGCCGAGGTAGGTGCAGTGGCCCAGTCGGATCTCGGTGGTCATCGGGCGGTTGCGCGGGTCGGGCGGGCGCTTCACGGCGGTGCCCGCCGCGTCCATCAGTGCCTCGAACAACGTCGACTTGCCGCTGCTGTAGGACCCCACCAGAGCCACCGAGCGGGGACTTCTGCCGTTTTTGCTTTCTGTCATGGCCGCGCCTCCTTCGTTTGCCGAAGGCGCTTGACCGGGTATCCACCCGTCGACGCGGGCACCCGGTGCGCCCTCGTTCGCGGGATGTTAGCGCGGATTGGGGGCGGGGCGAGTCTGATCTGGATCAAACGGGCGGATTTTTCCGCCCGCGCGGGATCAGTCAGTCAGCACGCGGCCGCGGATCGAGGTCTGGCCCGACGCATCCAGCCGAGCCTTGACGGCCTGGTACAGGATTTTGTCCTCGGTCACCTTGGACTCGATATAGGCGAGGTCGTCCGCGTTCAGGCTGGCCCTGGTGATGAATTTCGTGGATTCATTGGCGCGCTTGCTTTCGGGGATGCCCCAGCGCGCCCGCAACCAGGGCTCGTACCGCGGAAGGTCGCTGATTTCGATGTCGCTGGCGATCAGGCAGTCCAGCGCCGAGGCCGCATCGCCCCGACCCAGTGCATGACACAGGATATTGTCGGTCACGACACGCTGGGTTCGCAGCACGCGGCGGGCAAAGGTCAGCCATTGATCGGGGGTGATATTGGCCGGCAGGCGCTGCAACCCCAGGCCCGAGAGCCATTGGCGGGTATCAGGCGTTTGGCCTGTGGGGTCATCGCGGAGCCGGGTCAGAACATAGTTGACCATCGAGATGACGACCTCGATCGGGTCGCGCAGGACGGTGAATACTTGGTCGCCAGGGCGGATCAGCGCCTGGTTCACATAGAAACGGAGGGGCACGTGTCCCCGGACAAAGAAGGCATCGACGAAGGGGGATGCCTGGACCAGGTCACGCAGATACTGGACACGGGTTTCCGGTGTGTACCAGAGCGGATTTTCCATCGTGCCATTGATGGAGAAATAGCGTTCCACGAGGTTCGTAGTCAGGTCCGATCCAGCGCATTTTGGGACATGAACGAACAGGATGCGTGGCTTTTCGGGGAAGGCATCGAGGAAGTTCCGCAGGATCATCTGGCGGAACGGGTTGGACAGCAACAATGCCTTGAAGTGGACCGCGGGGTCGGTATCGGGTGCGGGACGCGGGTCCTTCGTCGGCTGGCCGAGAACAATTCGGTCCAGCGTCCATGGAGCGATCCCCGAGAAGTCAAACCGCTCCACCAAGCCGTCAATGCCGAGTGCTGTCTCGTACAGCCCCAGCATCTGGATGACTTCGCGTTGGTTCCGTGGCGGCCGCAGCTTCATGCAACCCAACTCCCCTCAGGCGGCCAGCATGTCCGCGCGGTGATCCTTCACATCCCGGAACGTCAATCCCGGCGCCATCTCTTCCGCTCGGCGCATCATGAAGTTGGAGCTGGCGAGGTAGACCGGGTCGCCGTCCACGTCGTCCGCGATGGAGGACCGGTTTTCACCGACGAACCGCTCGATTGCCGCCTTGTCCGGGGATGAAATCCAGCGCGCGAGGGAAAACGGCGGGCTGTCGAAGTCGATCCCGACCCCATATTCGGCGGCAAGCCGAGCCTTGAGGACGTCGAGCTGAAGGGTCCCGACGACGCCGACCAGAGGGGGAGAACCGTCGCGGGGACGGAACAGCTGCACGACGCCTTCCTCGGCCAGTTCGATCAACGCCTGGCGCAGCTTCTTCGACTTCATCATGTCGTTCAGTCGCACGCGGCGGAGGATTTCCGGCGCGAAATAGGGCACGCCGATGAACTGGATGTCCTCCCCTTCCGTCAGCGTGTCGCCGATGCGGAGCGTGCCGTGGTTGGGGATGCCGACGACGTCGCCGGCGAAGGCCTCGTCGGCGATTTCGCGTTCTCGGGCGAAGAAGAACTGCGGGGCGTGCAGCGGGATCGACTTGCCGGTGCGGACCTGCTTGAGCCGCATCCCGCGGGTCAGCCGGCCGGAGCAGACGCGGGCGAAGGCGATGCGGTCGCGGTGGTTGGGGTCCATGTTCGCCTGGATCTTGAACACCAGGGCGGTCAGGGCGGGCTCCGATGCCTCGATCGGGCGCTTGTCGGCGGGTTGCGCGCGCGGGCGGGGGCCGTATTCGGCCAGGCCGTCGAGCAGGTCGCCGACGCCGATGTCCTTCATCGCGCTGCCGAAATACACGGGCGTCAGGTGGCCGGCGTTGAAGCTTTCCAGGTCGAATTCCGGCAAAGCGGAGCGGATCAGGTCGACCTCATCCGCCACCGCCTGCATGCGCGGGTCGGATTGCGGCAGCTCGGTCAGCAGGTGCATCTCCCGCTTGCGCAGGTCGTAGGTCCCGGCAAACTCGGACGCTCGGCCGATCGGCCAGGTGACGGGGGCGGTGTCGAGCGCGAGGGTGGAGGCGATTTCGTCCAGCAACTCGATCGGGTCGCGGGATTCACGGTCCATCTTGTTGATGAAGGTGATGATCGGAATGTCGCGCATGCGGCAGATTTCGAACAGCTTGCGGGTCCGGTCCTCGATCCCCTTGGCGGCGTCGATCACCATGACGGCGGAATCGACGGCGGTCAGGGTGCGGTAGGTGTCTTCCGAGAAGTCCTCATGGCCGGGCGTATCCAGCAGGTTGAAGACGCAGTTCTTGTATTCGAAGGTCATGACCGAGGTGACGACGGAAATGCCGCGCTCGCGCTCGATGCTCATCCAGTCGGATCGGGTGCGGCGGCGTTCGCCCTTGGCGCGCACCGACCCCGCGAGCTGGATGGCCCCGCCGACGCGGAGCAGATGCTCGGTCAGCGTGGTCTTGCCGGCGTCGGGGTGGGAGATGATCGCGAAGGTGCGGCGGCGGGCGATTTCGGTGGCGGGATCGGTCATGCAGGGGGGGTAGCACGAAACGGGTGGGGGAGGGGAGGGGCGCTTGCGGTGGTGTGGAGCCGGCGGGCGCCGGTATCAGTGGAAATCCGCCGCCTCCCTTGCCATTCTACGCGTTGGAAGGATCACGCCGATGGAAATCACGCTAACACCCGAACTGGAACGGCGGATCGCGGAAACGGTGAAGGCCGGGGTCTACGCCGACCCGAGCGAGGCCGTGCGGGCTGGCCTGCGTCTATTGTTCGACGACGAACCACGGCGGCAGCGCCTGCGGGCGGCGATCCAGCAGGGGCTGGGGGAACTTGATCGCGGTGAGGTGATCGAGGGCGACGCCGTCCTGGCCGAAATAAACCAGCGTCTGGACCAGCGGCGCGGCGCGTGAAGCGCTACGGGCTTTCGCCATCGGCTCGGCAAGACCTACTTGATATCATTGATTTCATAGCTGTCGACAATGCTGCCGCGGCGCGTCGTATGCGCGACCGGTTTTTCGCCGCGTTCGGCCTGCTTTCGGAGCAACCGGGGCTTGGCCACATCCGGGATGATCTGATCGCGAGGACCACGGGCGTGCGTTTCTGGCCAGTTGGCTCATATCTGGTGATCTATCGGAATCAGGCCGGTCGGGTGGAGATTGCCCGTGTGCTGAGTGGATATCGCGACATTGCGGCGATCCTGGACGGACCCGGGGGTGCCTGAGCACAAGCTGAACGCCTCGAAACCAGATCCCTGCCTTCACGGCCCGGGCGGAAGCCATATCTCATGAAGTACCGTGCCTTAGGCCCGCCCGTCTCGGATGTCGGGTTCAGCAGGTAGGCCGTTACCTTGTTCGGCGCGACCCGATAGTCAGGCACGCGTCAGGTCATCGGCGGTCAGAATCAGAACGCGGAACGCGGGGCGGGTGAACTCGACCTCATACCCAACGCCATCGCGATGGCAATGGACGATGACGCCGGAAGTACCAGCGGCGAACACGGCTCCGCCTGCCGTCACGTCACGGGTCAGCACAACCGGCGCGTATTCTGTAAGTTCGATGGTAGGGCGCGCGGCGCCGATGCTCATGCGGGTAAACTCTCCCGGTCATCATACCGGGACACCCTGCTTGGCGCAGCCAAAAACCCACGGGAAAACCCCAGGCGGACCAAAGCCCGCCCGGGACCCCGGTCCTCAGCCCAGCTGGGCTTCGGCGTATTCGTAGTTGGCCAGGTTATCCAGCCAGTTTTGCAGGTAGTTCGGGCGCACGTTCTTGAAGTCCAGGTAGTACGCGTGTTCCCACACGTCGCAGCCCAGCAGCGCCTTGCCCTGGTTCTCGGCCAGCGGATTGGACCCGTTGGCGGTCTTCGTCACCTTCAGCTTACCGTCCGAACCCAGCACCAGCCAGGCCCAGCCCGAGCCGAACTGGCTGACGCCAGCGGCCTTGAACGCGTCCTTGAACTTCTCGGTCCCGCCCAGGTCGGAATCGATCTTCGCTTGCAGCTTCGGCGGGATCTTGCCGCCGGTCGGGCTCATGCATTCCCAGAAAATGATGTGGTTCCAATGCTGGCCGGCATTGTTGAACACCGGGCCACCAGCGGCGGCGGTCGCCTTCACGATCTCGTCCAGCGACTTGCCGGCGAGCGAGGCATCGGCGGCGACGAAGCCATTCAGCGCCGTCACATAGGCCTGATGATGCTTGCCATGGTGCAGGTCGAGGGTTTCCTCGCACATGCCCTTCGCGCCGAGCGCGGTCTTGGCGTAGCTAAGGGTCGGCAGTTCGAAAGCCATGGAATCCTCCGGAGGTTGTGGTGCGTCACGCCGACGGCGGCCGCCCCATACGCGTCTGGGGTACCTATGGCGGGCTTCGCCAACCGTCAAGCTTGCACGACGTGACAATCCGCGCCACCTCGCCCTGATGAACGATGCCATCACCGAATTGGTCCGCCGTCACGACCCGGACCGGTTCCTGACCGCCCTGTTTGCCCCGCCCGACCGGCGCGGCGCGCTGTTGACGCTGTATGCCTTCAATCACGAACTCGCCCGCGCCCGCGAAGTCGCCTCGGAACCCGCCCTGGCCCTGATCCGCCTGCAATGGTGGCGGGAGGTCGTGGAGGGCCAGCGCAAGCGGCACGAGGTCGCGACTCCGCTGTCGGACGCCATCGCCCAGGGGCTTCTGGTCCCCGCCGACCTGCTGGCCGTCATCGACGCCCGGGAAACCGAAACCGAGGACGGAATCAAGACCCTGACCGAGTGGCGGGACTGGCTGCTCGCCGGCCCCGGGGGCCTTTCCGTTGCCGCGGCTCGGCTTCTCGGCGCGCCCGATCCCGAATCGTTTCGCGCGGCCGGCGCCGCCTATGGCGCGGCGGGCGTCCTGCGGGGGATCGCCGGGCTGGCCGCCCAGGGGCGCTGCCTGCTACCCTTCGATGTGCTGGCCGAACAGGGGCTGTCGTCCGAGGAAGCGATTGCCGATCCGACCGCCCCCTCGATGCGGACGGCGACCGCCCAACTGGCCCGGGAAGGGCTGCGCCTGTTGCGCCAAACCCCCCACACCCGAATCGGCATCGCCGCCGCCCTCCCAGCCGTGCTGGCTCGGCGGGATCTGATGCGTTGGCCGAGGATCGATCATCCCCGCCGATTTGGTGACCGATTTGCTGTAACGTTCAGCGGTCTGACGAGACGTATCCCTATCTCCCCGTCCCGGGGCGAGGATTGATCAGGAGAGCGCATGGCGGGCTTCATCGTCCAGGCCGCGACGGCCTATGCCGCGATCGGTGGGCTTGTCGCCATCGTGTTCCTGGTTTTCGGCATTGACCGGATCGATCCCGCGGCCCGTGGCGCCTACGCGTTCCGTCCGATGCTTATCCCCGGCGTGGTGCTGCTCTGGCCCTATGTGCTGATCCGCTGGGCGACCTTGGAACGGCGCCAGGCATGAGACGCCGGCATCGCCGCATCCACCGGCTGGCCTGGACCGCGTTGGCGGTGATCCTGCCCTTGGTCGTGATCGGCGCGCTCGCCGCCCGGCGCACCGGCCCGCTGGAATCGCCGTCCCTCCAGATCGCGCCGCCGTCATGAGCGCCCGGTATGAAACCGTCGGCTGGAACGCCAGCAAGATCGTCTACGATGTCGTCTTCCTGGCCGTGATCGCGCTGTATCTGCTGGGGTTCATGTGGGTGGCGCCGTGGTTCCAGACCATCAGTCAGCCGTCGGACGACCTCACGCTGCGGATGAACGCGTTCGGCACCTGCGCCTTCCTGCTGATGACCCTGATCCTGTGTATCGGCCCCGCCGCGCGCCTGGATCGGCGCTTCCTGCCGCTGCTGTACAACCGGCGGCATCTGGGCGTGATGACGGCGGGGGTTGCCGCGACCCATGCCGGCGCCGCGATGGACTGGTATTTCTCCTACAGTCCGATCAATCGCTTTGAGGCCTTGCTGTCCGGCAATACCAGCTTCGCGCAAATCCAGGGTTTCCCGTTTGAGCTGTTCGGCATCGGCGGCCTGCTGGTCCTGATCCTCCTCGCGGCCACCAGCCATGATTTCTGGCTGCACTTCCTGACGCCGCGTGTCTGGAAGGCGCTGCACATGATGCTGTACGGTGGCTACCTGTCGGTCGTGCTGCATGTCTCCCTGGGCGCGCTGCAGGCGGCGCAAAATCCGCTGCTGCCGGTCCTGGTGGCGTTCTCGGTCGTCCTGGTCGCCGGCCTGCATCTTGCCGCGGCCAGGAGCGAGGCCGCGGCTGATGCCGCCATTGCGCCCTCCCATGCCGAAGTGCCCTGGGTGGTCGCCGGTCCGATCGGCGCGATCGAGGAGGGGGCTGGTATGGTCGTGCACCTGACCGATGGCGAACCGGTGGCCATCTTCCGGCATGACGGGCAGCTCTCGGCCGTCACCAACCTGTGCGCGCACCAGAACGGACCACTGGGGGAGGGGCGGGTCGTTGATGGCTGCATCACCTGCCCGTGGCACGGTTTTCAATATCGTCTGGCGGATGGTTGCGCGCCGCCGCCGTTCACCGAGAAGCTGGCGACCTATCGGTTGCGGGTGGAGGCGGGCATGATCCTGCTCGATCCGCGGCCCAACCCGCTGGGCACCTTCGTCGAACCGGTGGCCGTGGCATGAAAGCACCCTTCTTCATCGGCTGGTCGCCCGGCTCCGCCAAACCCTTGGCCGGGTTCCTCGTTGCCTGGGCGATCCTGTTGGTGACCGGGGCCGGGGCGCTGGCGCTCGCGCTGGGCAGCCGGGTGAATGATCCCGGCGGCGGGCAATGGGTGGGGGATCGGGTGTTCACGGGGGTCATTGTGCCGTCGCCCTATCCGATTCTGGTGACCGATCCCGATGCAACCCATCCGGAGGGTCACGCGATCCTGCTGTCGGGTGCCGGCAAGCAAGGCGTCCAGGCCGAGAGCGCCGCCTTTGCGGGCCAGCGGGTGAGGATCAGCGGCGGGCTGGTCCAGCGCGGCGATATCGACATGCTGTTGGTGGATGAGGTGAAAGCCGAACCAGGTCCCGCGCCCGCTCCGGCGGCCACACCCCTGGGAACCTGGCGCGTCGTGGGAGAAATCTGCGACAGCAAGTGCGTGAGCGGTGTCATGCGGCCCGGCGACGGGCTTTCGCACAAGGCCTGCGCCAACATCTGCATCCTGGGCGGCGTGCCCCCAATCCTGGTCACCGCCGGCCCGGTCGCCGGCCGCCATTTCATGCTGATGGGCGATGGCGTCGGACGGGCGCTGCCTGACTCGTTTCGGGACCATGTCGGCGTGCGGCGACGGATGGAGGGGACGGTCGAACGCGTGGCCGACATGCTGATCTTCCGCACCGATGTCGATCGGGCGACGGTGCCATGAGATATGGGCTCGCTGCGCTGGCGCTGGCCGCGGCCTATGGCCTGTGGTGGGTCGCGCCCATCGTCCAGCCCTTGATCGGGCTGGAGTGGGCGGGCGATTTCGGCCGGCTGTGCTTGTTCATCGTGGCCTTCTCGGTGGTTGGCCGAACGGCTGAACGGTTCCTGCCGTAGCCAAACGGCCGGCCAGGGGACCCGGCGGTTCGGTTACGGACGCATCAGCAGGCCATTGATCAACCGCGTCCTTCCCTCCTCCTGCCCCCTGTTCCCATTCCGTGCCTTCTCCCGGAAGCTCGGCCCCACGACCACGTGGATCCCCAGCACCGGCGGCGGTGTTGGATGCTGCGCCATCCGCGCCCGTTCGGCGGCGGCCTCCGCCAGCGCGGCCTCGGTGTTATCGACCCACGCAAGGACCTGAAATCCCGCCTGTTCCAGCAAGGTCCGAGTCTCCTCGGGCGTGCGCAGGAAACTGATCTCGGCCCGATCCGCCCACATGACGGGGAATGTAAGCGCGCCGCCGGGGCCTTGCGCCACATCCTGGATCGCCAGCCGCCCGCCAGGCCGGAGGACGCGGCGGATTTCGCGATACCAGCCCGCCCGGTCGGCGATGTTCATCGCGACATTCTGGGTCCAGGCAAGGTCGAAGCTGGCATCCGGAAACGGCAGGGCCAGGGCGGACCCGACCCGGAACGCGACCCGGTCGGACAACCCGACCATGCGCGTCAATGCGGTGGCGGTCGCGACGAAGTCCTCGGTCAGGTCGATTCCGCTGACCTGGCAGCCGTAGGTCCTGGCCAGATACCGCGCCGGCCCGCCAATCCCCGAGCCGATGTCGATGACATGGTCGGAGGCCTCCGGCGCCAGCATCCGAGCCAGTTCCTCGGTTGCCTGCCGGCGGCGGGAATGGAACTCATCAATCGGCGCCAGATCGTCGATGGTCAGCCGGTCGAGGTCTTTTCCCGCGGTCCGCAGCGCCGTCAAGATACGGTCGAGCAGGCCGGTGGTGGCGTAATGGTCGGTGATCGGATCGGTCATGGCGGGGCCTATTGGAACGTGGCGCAGGTCGGCTGTGCGGTCATGCCGACAACCTGCTGATTGAAGCGGGATTTATAGACCGACCGCACGCGGTTGACGGCATCCAGGCTGGCGGGTGTATCGGGCAGCGCCACCAGGATCACCTTGCTGGTCTGATGGATCGTGCGGCCGGCCCGCGCGCTGTACCAGGCGCCCCTCGCGTCGAAGACGGTGAAGCCGTCGGGGAGGGCAGGGGTCACCGTGTCCTCGATAAAGGCGGTCCATTCATGTTCGGCAACGTCCGACCGCGCCGGGACAGTGCGGCCGAAGAATAGCTCGTAGGTCAGCATCGGCTCACCGAGGCCCGGGGCGCATACGGTCGCGGGCGGGGCGGTCGCGCAGGCGGCCAGCAGCAGGGGGAGGATGCAGATTAATTTGCTCTTTATCGTGGTGGTCATTGAAATCGCTGGCCTTCCCTGCTATCTGACCAATCTGGTCAGTAAGGCTTTCTTAACATGTCTCCGCTACACCGCATGGGCGTTCCGGACAGTGGCGAACCCGCCGCGACGTGGAAGCTGGAAGATGCAAAAGCGAGGTTCAGTGAAGTGGTCCGTCTAGCACAACAGGGTGTCCCCCAGCACGTCACCGTCCGTGGCCGTGACGCGGTGGTGATCATGGCCGCGGCCGATTACGCGCGTCTGGCTCCGGCGGCGTCCAGCCCCAGCCTGTCGGCTCTGCTCGCCGATGGCCCCTTTGGGCGGCTGGACGGGTTTGATGATGCCATCACGCGGGAACGTGGCCCGGTGCGCGATCCGTTGGACTTCACCCCGTGATCCGTCCGGTGCGCGGCTGGTTGGTGGATACGAACGTCGTTTCGGAAATCCGCAAGGGGCCGCGCGCCGATCGTCGGGTCATGGCCTGGGCCGACCGGGTGCCTCGGGTGGCGCTGTATCTCAGCCGCCTGACAGTGGCGGAAATCCGCTTCGGCATCGGCCGTGTCTCCGATCCCGGCTTCCGGGCGGAGCTTGATGCCTGGCTGCGGGATGGGCTGCTGCCCTGGTTTGCCGACCGGGTGCTGGAGGTGGATGAGGCTGTGCTGATCCGCTGGAGGGACCTCACGTTCGAGGGCAAGCGGGACAACTACACCTATGCCCAGCCGGACGCGCTGCTGGCGGCGACGGCACTGGTGCATGACCTGGGTGTGGCGACGCGGAACGAGGATGATTTTGCCCGCGCCGGTGTGCGGTTGCTCAATCCGTGGGTGGCGGAGGCCTGAGGACCTCCGCCTCGTCGTGGCGGGCTGGGATCAGCCCTTGTACTTCGAACAATCCGGATCGGGCGCGCTCGGGTCATAGCCCGGCTGGCCGGGGATGCCGTGGCCGGGCTGGACGACATATTCCAGGTCATCCGGGGAGGGCTTGGCGCCGAACCATTTCTCGGACATCGCGGCGATCGTGCCGTCCTTCTTCATGCATTTCAGCACGTCCTCGATCTGCCCGCGGAGCGCGGCCGAGTCCTTGCGGAACGGCGTGGCCCAATGCGCGCGCGTGTCCGCCAGCGTCCAGTCGGCGACGAACATCGGGTTCCGCTTGGCGGCGTAGCGCACCACCGTATTGCCCGCGAGGTTCGCGTAGGCGTGGCCGGAAACGACCGCCTGCACCGCGTCGGGGTTGGTGTCGAAGGTCTGGACCGTGAAGCCGTGTTCCTCGCCCATCTTCTTGGCCAGGTTCTCGTACGGTGTGCCCTTGTTGACGGCGACGACCTTGCCTTTCAGGTCGGCCCAGCCGGTGATCGGGGCGTTGCCCTTCTTGATACCGAACTGGAACGCCGTCCAGATATAGCCCTGGGTGAACAGCAGGGCCTCGGCGCGTTCCTTGGTCACGGTGGTGGGCGCGGTCAGGAAGTCATAGCGACCGGATTGCAAAGCGGGGATCAGGCCCGAGAAGCTGGCCGATTCGATGATGATCCCGCGTTTGAGGCGCTTGGCGACTTCATTGAACAGGTCGATCTGGAACCCCTCCACGCCGCCGCCGAGCTTGGGCATGGCATGGGGGGCGAAGGTGCCGTCGACGCCGGTGCGGAAGGGCGGCTGGTCCTGGGCGGTGGCGGCGCCGGCGAGCAGCATCAAGCCCGCGGCGATCGGTCCGAGGTAACGCTTCATCTGTTTTCTCCCTGTAGGAATTACCGGCGTTCGGGGAACAGGCCCAGAAGCCCCTCGGCGCTGGCGGCGCAGCGGCCGCGTTCGGTGATCAGGCCTGTGACGAGGCGCGCGGGCGTCACGTCGAAGGCCGGGTTGGCGCCGGGGCTGCCGAGTGCCGCGACGCGCACCGTGGCGATCGTGCCATCGGGCAGGCGGCCCGTGATGTCGGTGACCTCGGCGGCGGAGCGTTCCTCGATCGGGATTTCCCGGACGCCATCGGCGACGGTCCAGTCGATGGTGGTGGAGGGCAAGGCGACCCAGAACGGCAGGTTGTTGTCCCGCGCGGCCAGGGCCTTGAGGTAGGTGCCGATCTTGTTGGCGACGTCGCCGGTGCGGGTCACGCGGTCCGTGCCGACGATCGCCAGGTCCACCTGGCCGTGCTGCATCAAATGCCCGCCGGCGTTGTCGGCGATGACGGTGTGCGGGACGCCGTGCTTGCCCAGTTCCCAGGCGGTCAGAGCGGCGCCCTGGTTGCGCGGGCGGGTTTCGTCGACCCAGACATGCACGTCGATCCCGGAATCATGCGCCTTGTAGATCGGCGCCAGCGCGGTGCCCCAGTCGACGGTGGCGAGCCAGCCGGCGTTGCAATGGGTCAGGATGTTCACCCGGCGGCCGGGTTTCGCGATCTCCTGGATCAAAGGCAGTCCGTGGTTGCCGATCGATTCGTTCTGGGCCGCGTCCTCATCGACGATGGCAGCGGCTTCGGCATAGGCGGCATCGACGCGGCCGGCGGGTGGGGTGTTGCGCAGCCTGGTCAGCATCCGGTCCAGCGCCCAGCGCAGATTGACGGCGGTCGGGCGGGTGGCGTTCAGCAGAGCGGCATCCCGCTCCATCGCGTCGGTCGACGGATCGGCCCGCAGCGCCAGGCACAGACCATAGGCGGCGACCGCCCCGATCAGTGGGGCGCCGCGCACCTGCATGGACTTGATCGCGTGGGCGACCTGGTCGCGGTCGGTCAGGGTCAGGATATCGAGGGCCCAGGGCAGCTTCGTCTGGTCGATGATGTGGACGGACCAGCCGTCGGACGGATCGATCCAGACCCCGCGATAGGCGACGCCATCGACCTTCATTGGGGCACTTTCATCGGGCGGAGACCTTCTGGTGCAGGACACAGACGAGGGTGAACAGGCGGCGGGCGGTGTCGAAGTCGATCTCCACCTTGCCGGCCAGGCGTTGGCGCATCAGGTCCGCGCCTTCGTTGTGCAGGCCGCGGCGGCCCATGTCGATCGCCTGGATGCGGGCTTCGCGCCCTTCCTCGACCGCCTTGATGTGGCTGTCGACCAGCAACTGGTAGTCCTTGACCAGCCGGCGGAACGGGCCGAGGGCCAGACCGATGGCGCTGATCGGGGTGTTGGCGCGGTCGCGGATGTCGAAGACCAGCCGCCCTTCCCGGATCGAGAGGTGCAGGACGAAGGGGCCCGGCATTCCGGCGTGCAGCAGGGGGGTGAAGTGGTTTTCCGCGGTCAGGTCGGCGATGGCCTGTTCGCGGTCGGCCTCGATCAGCGGGGACAGCGAGGTCAACGACTCGTTGTCCAGGATGACCCGTTCCAGCCGCGACGCGGACTGTGTGATGGCGTTCATGCCCCGGCGGGATTCTTGAGCATGTTGAGGTTGACCATCAGCCCGACGGTCCCGCCCTTGATCGGCCGCAGCAGGACCAGCGACAGGATCAGGGTCATGGGCAGGAAGATCAGCGACATCGTCAGGGTGGAGGGCACATGCACGCGGTCGACATACATCATGAGCGGGATGACGATGTGGCCGACGAGGAAGATGGTGAAATAGGGCGGCGCGTCATCGGCGCGGGCAAGGCCCAAGGGGGCGTCGCAATGGGCGCAGTTGGCGACGACCCGCAGATAGCCGTTGAACAGATGGCTTTTCCCGCAGGACGGACAACGACCGAGAAGGCCGCGGCCAATCGCGGTTGCCATCGTCGGCTTGGCGGCCTCACCGGACTCCGGACGGGCGGAGGTCAAGCGGTTGGGCTGCCATTGGGTGGGGGCCATTGGAAAATCCAGTTCGGTCGGCGGTTCGGATCGTCGTTAAAGAATAGGCGATGCTGCGGTGCAAAACCAGATCAGAGTGATGTGCGTGGCCCGCCGCCCTGGGCATGGCTGGGCGGCGTTGGCTTGGGGATGGTCGCAGGCGGCGGGGGAGGACCGCACGCGTCGCGGGCACCGGCCCAGGACACGCCTGGCCATGGCAAACGGCCCGCGTTGTCCCCTCCACGTCATGGACGGGCTCGACCCGTCCATCGCCAGGGACGCCTCTGATGGGTCGTTGGAAAGGAACCAGCCGACAGCGTCCCCGGCGATGGGTGGGTCAAGCCCACCCATGACGAGAGCCGCCGCCGATAGGCCCGCCCCAAACCGTCAGGCGTTCATCGGTGCCGGCGCGGTCCGTTCCCGCTTCACCAGCAGCTTGTTCAGCGCATGCACATAGGCCCGCGCGGCGGAGACGATCGTGTCGGTGTCGGCGCCCTGGCCGTCCACCATCTTGCCGTTCTCCTCCAGCCTGACCGTCGTCTTGGCCTGGGCGTCGGTGCCCTCGGTCACGGCGCCGACCGAGAACAGCACCAGGTTTGCCGTATGCGGGCAGATCGCCTGGATCGCCTTGAACGTCGCGTCCACCGGGCCATCGCCTGTCGCCGCGGCGGTTTGCACCACGCCGTCAACCTCCAGTTCCAGCTCCGCCCGCGCCGGCGCCTTCGAGCCGGCGTGCAGATCCAGGGAGATGAACTTCACGCGCTCATGGTCGCGCATCACCTCGTCATCGACCAGGGCCACGATGTCCTCATCGAAGACCACCTTCTTGCGGTCGGCCAGGTCCTTGAAGCGGCGGAACGCGTCGTTCAGCTGGTTTTGCCCGATCTTGTAGCCCAGCGTCTCCAGCCGGTCGCGGAACGCGGCGCGCCCGGAGTGCTTGCCCAGCACCAGGCTGTTCTTCGCCCAGCCGATGCTTTCCGGCGTCATGATCTCGTACGTCGAGGCCATCTTCAGCACGCCGTCCTGGTGGATGCCGGATTCATGCGCGAAGGCGTTGCGCCCGACGATCGCCTTGTTCGGCTGCACGTCGAAGCCGGTGATGGTCGACAGCAGCTTCGACGTCCGCAGGATGTTCGTCGTGGTGATGCCGTTGTTGAACGGGATGGCGTCGTGGCGGGTGCGGATCGCCATCACGACCTCTTCCAGCGACGCGTTGCCCGCCCGCTCTCCGATGCCGTTGATCGTGCACTCGATCTGCTGCGCGCCGGACCGGATGGCCGAGATCGCGTTGGCCACTGCCATGCCCAGGTCGTTGTGGTTGTGCGTCGACAGCACCGCCTTGTCGATGTTGGGCACGCGGTTGCGGATGTTGTGGAACATCGCCGCGATGTCTTCCGGCAGCGCATAGCCGACCGTATCGGGCAGGTTGATCGTCGTGGCGCCGGCGTTGATCGCGGCCTCCACCACCCGGCACAGGAAGTCGGGGTCGGAACGTGTCGCGTCCTCGGCCGACCACTCGACGTCTTCCGCGTGCTGGCGCGCCAGCAGGACGCTGTCGATCGAGGCCTGCACGACGTCATCGGCCGACATCCGCAGCTTGTGCTCCATGTGCAGGTCGGAGGTCGCGATGACGATATGGATGCGCTTGCGCTTTGCGGGCTTCAGCGCCTCGGCCGACCGCAGGATGTCGGCGGCACCGGCCCTGCACAGGCTGGCCAGGACGGGGCTGTCGGCGCGCTGGCCAACGGTTTCCGAGATCGTCTTCACCGACTCGAAATCGCCCTGGGACGCGATGGCGAAGCCCGCCTCGATCACGTCGACGCCCAGTTCGGTCAGGGCTTCCGCCATGCGGATCTTCTCGGCCAGGTTCATGGAGAAGCCCGGGGATTGCTCGCCATCACGCAGCGTGGTGTCGAACATGATGATGCGGTTCTGGTCCAGCTTGCCGAAGCTGGGATGATTCATGGCCATGGGGTGGTGTGTCCTTGGACTCGAATGCGCGACAGGTGCCTCAGGTTCCCCTGAGCGATGCCGGCGCCTAGCAACCCGGCGGAACGCTCAGGGGCGGCTAAGTCGAAGGAGGAGGAGCAGGCCGAAGGCGCGCGCGGGACCGGACGCGGGTACGTCTGTGATCAGACCAAAGCGGGGCGCGCGGGGCTGCATGCGAGCGTGTATATGGTGTGGCGCGTGCTGTTGCAAGACAGGGGATGCAACAGGGTGCGATTCAACGTTGTGGGGAGTACTTTGACGCCTCCTCGATAAGGGAATCGGACCCATGGCGACGGCGAGCCTCAGCGACGAAGCACTTTTGGCGTTCTTCCACTCCCATCCGAATTTACGCGACAGAGTGATCTCGATCTTG
>CAMCDA010000077.1 GCA_945873195.1 Asaia bogorensis | reverse complement strand
TTCCGTCAGGGCTGCATGCTGTACGAACTGATCCCCACCATGCCAGAACATCGCCTCGGCCCGCTTATCGCAGCATTCGCTCAGGCTCTTGATAGGGCAGGAGAATTCAGCGGGTTATTCGCTCAGGTGAAATGAGGGGATGGTTGAGGCCATACACTTTCAGCCTTCGTCATGATAGAAATACAGAAGATTTATACATGGATTTTCATGAAATAGGCCGCATATCGACGTCGGATTCCATTTCGACTGGAATGCCGTCAACGCCCGGCGGCATCGCCAATCCATTCCGCGCCCCCTGACCCTCGTCCCAGGGCTGGCCCCTACACACACCAACGCGTAACGTCCCGTGCCAAACCCACCCGAGGGAGGAAACCCGCATGCCGTCCTACTACCCCCTGCCCACCGCCGACCTCCGCGCGCTCGGCTTTACCCAAAAGCCGCTCGACCATCTCGACGCCCTCATCCAGTGCCACATCGCCGAGGGCCGCTACCCCGGCGCGCAGATCGCCCTCGCCCGCCACGGCCGGCTGGCGCTGTTCCGCACCTATGGCAACGCGAAGACTGAGGGCGGCACCGTCGCGGCCACCGACGACTCGCTGTTCCTGCTGTTCAGCCAGACCAAGGTCATCACCTCGGCCACGCTGTGGACGCTGGTGGAGGAAGGCAAGGTGTCCTTCATGGACAAGGTCTCCGACCACCTGCCGGAGTTCGCCGCCCGCGGAAAGGGCGACATCACGCTCCAGGAAGTCATGACCCATCGCGGTGGCTTCCCGTCATCCAACGTCACGCCGGAAACCTGGGCCGACCACGCCAAGATGCGCGCCGAGGTCTGTGACTTCTCCCTGGAATGGACCCCGGGCTCCCGTCTGCAATACCACGGCCAGGCGGCCCATCTGGTGCAGGCGATGGTGATCGAGGCGGTGACCGGCCAGGACTACCGCGACGTCGTCCGCGAACGCATCACCGCACCGCTGGGCCTGGACAACGACATCTTCGTCGGCGTGCCGGCCGCCAGCCAGGGACGTTGCGCCCACACCTATGGCCGTGACGCGCGCGAAAACACCTCCGAGTTCCAGGCCGCGGGCCTGCCGAGCGGAGGGGGCTATGCGACGGCGCGGGGCATGGCGGCGCTGTATCAGATGCTCGGCCAGGGCGGGCGGCTGAATGACCAGCGCGTATTCTCACCGCGGCTGCTGGCCTATGTCGCCCGCAACCATACGGGGGAAATGCCGGACCTCGCGATGACGGGCATTCCGATGCATCGCGGCCTCGGCCCGCATGTGCGTGGCGAGAGCGACCGTATCCGCGGCCTGGGCACCATCGCCGCGCCGGGGACCTTCGGACATGGCGGCGTCGGCTCGTCTTATTCGTGGGTTGATCCGTCCAGCGGCGTTTCGTTCACCTATCTGACGAACTTCGTGTCGCCCGATCCCTGGCACTCGATGCGCCTGGATCGCGTGGCGAACCTGGTCCACGCGTCGATCGACTGACCGCGCTGTCCACGCTCCCCCCGATCGGGGGGGGCGTGGCAGCAGCCTATCCCGCCGGCTTGTACCAGGCCGGCACCCGCTTGTCCCGGAACGCCGAGGTACCCTCGTGGCCCTCATGCGAGTGCCGCTGGGTCCAGCCCTCATGCGACAGCATGCTGATCTGCCGCTCATCGAGCGTCAGCCCATTGGCGCCCAGGAAGCTGCTCTTGGTCATCGCGATGGCCGTTGGGCCGCCCAGGTAGATCGCGTCGATCACGCCGGCGAGCTTCTCCTCCACATGTGAAGTCGCCACGACCTCATGCACCAGCCCGATCCGAGCCGCTTCGTCGGCCCCGAACCGTTCCCCGGTCAGGGCATAGCGGCGCGTCTGGCGCAGGCCGATCGCGTTGATCATGTGGGTGGAAATCGGAGTCGGCGCCACGCCCACCCGGATTTCCGTGATCCCGAACTGGGCATCCGGTGTCGCGAAGGCCACATCGACGCAGCAGACGATCCCGACTCCGCCGCCAAAGCAGGCGCCGTGGACGATCGCGATGGTCGGCTTCGGGAACTCATTCAGCAGCGCCATCGCCTTGGTCGTGGCATAGGACGCGGCGTAGTTCTGCGCTGGCGGGTAATGCGCCACCTGCCCCAGCCACTTGATGTCGGCCCCGGCCTGGAAATGCCGGCCCGCCCCGCGGATCACCAGGCACCGCACCGAGTCGTCCTTCGCCAACCGCTCCAGCCCGGCGATCAACTGATGCAGCATGTCCTCGTTATAGGCATTGCCCACCTCCGGCCGGTTCAGCGTCGCCGTCGCCACGCCGCGATCGCTGATGTCCAGCAGTACCAGGTCCTTGTTCATGACGTCACCTTCGCAGGGTCGGTATTGGCACCGCAGACCAGGACGCCGACCCGCGCGCCCGGAGGGGGGATGAAGCGGCCGGACAGCAAGGCCGCCAGGGCGGTCGTGCCGCCAGGTTCGGCGATCAGACGGAACTGGTCCCACAGGATTTTCTGCGCCGCCAGGATCGAGTCATCCGTCACCAGCACGGCGTCGGAGACAAATGCTTGCGCGATCGGGAACATCTCCGCCCCGACCTGACGCGCGCCGAGGCTGTCCGCGGCGACGCCGCCAACCGGGGCGTCCACCGGCTGGCCCTGCCGCAGGGCGGTATGCAAGGTCGGACAGCTCTCGGGCTCGACCGAGACGACCCGCGCGGCGCCGGCATACCAGGCCGCGATGCCGCCGATCAGCCCGCCGCCCCCGGTCGCGACCAGGACATGGGTGAGGTCGGGGGCATCCATCTCGAACTCCCGCCCCACGGTCCCTTGGCCGGCCAGCACGTCGGGGTGGTCATAGGCGTGGATTTCCAGCGCGCCGGTTTCCGCCTGGCGCGCGCGAGAGGCGGCCAGCGCCTCGGCATAGGCCGATCCGATCCGCGTGACCTGGGCGCCATAGCTGGCGATGCGGGCGACCTTGGCGGTCGGCGTCGTCTCCGGCACGAAAATCTCCGCCACGATCCCCAGCGCCCGCGCGGCATAGGCCACCGCCGCGCCGTGATTACCGCCGGACGCGGCGATCACCCGCGCCGGAAGGGCGTCCAGCGACAGCAGGCGATTGAACGCCCCACGTGGCTTGAAACTGCCCGCGTGTTGGAGCAATTCCAGCTTCAGGGCGACCGGCGAGTCGATGCCGAATTCCCGCCCCTGAACCCGGAGCAATGGTGTGTGGCGAACATGCCCATCCAGACGGAGGGCGGCGGCGGCAATGGCGGATCGGCTGAGCATGATGCGGCCGACGCTGGCACGCCCCGAGGGGCGCAACAAGGGGCACGACAAGAAGCTTCCCTTCTGTCGCGATCCGGACCACATTCCCCCAATGCAACCCGCTCGGCTTGTGCATGGAAGTTGTGCCGCCCGTGATGGTCAGGCGATCCTTGTGATCGGCCCGCCCGGGTCCGGCAAATCCGACCTTATCCTGCGGCTGCTGGGCCGCGGCTTCACACTCGTTGCCGATGACCAGGTGCGGGTCGCGGATGGCATGGCCTCGGCGCCACCATCTCTGGCCGGCCTGCTGGAAACGCGCGGCCTGGGCATCACCCGCCTGCCGTATGACGGATCGGCCCGGATCGCGCTGGTCGTGGAGCTGGGCGTGGCGCTTGTCCGGCTGCCGGAGCCTGAAATTCACCCAAGCCTGGGCGTACCCGTGATCCACCTAGACCCCTCCGCCGCCTCCGCCCCCGATCGGGCGATCCTGGCTCTGGATTGCGCGTTGGGCCGGGTCAGCCAGTTGGCGGGGGCCTTCGCGGCATGAACACGACCCTGGCCCGCCTGCCGGTCGTCGTCGTCACCGGCCTGTCCGGCGGCGGCAAGGCGTCCATCCTGCGCGCGCTGGAGGATGTCGGATACGAAGCGGTCGACAATCCGCCGCTGACGATGCTGGAAGACATGGTCACGCGCAGCAACAGCAAGCTGGCGCTGTGCGTGGACACCCGCACCCGCGGCTTCGACGCGACGCTCGTACTGGAAGCAATCGCGCGGCTACAGGCCAACCCGGCTTTGCGGGTCGAACTGGTCTTTGCCTGGGCGGACGACCAGTCGCTCCAACGGCGCTACACCGAGTCCCGCCGCCGCCACCCGATGGCCCCGCAAGGCCGCGTGGCCGATGGGATCAAGGCGGAGCAGGACCTGACGGCCCCGCTGCGCAGCCACGCCGACCTGGTGATCGATACCTCCGACCTGCCCCTGCCGGCACTGCGCCGGATGATCGAGCAGCATTACGGCGCCGATGCCGACTCCGGCGAAGCGCGGATGGTCGTCAACCTGACGTCCTTTGCCTTTCCGCGCGGCCTGCCGCCCGAGGCCGACCTGGTGTTCGACGCCCGATTCCTGCGCAACCCACACTACGATCCGGCGCTGCGCCCCCATACGGGGCTTGATCGGGACGTCGGGGCGTATATATCCGCCGACCCGGATCACGATGACTACCTCGAACGGATCGTGTCCCTGGTCGACCTGGTCTTGCCGAGGTTCGTGCAAGAGGGCAAGAAATACGCCACGATCGCCATCGGATGCACGGGCGGCAGGCACCGCTCGGTCCATCTGATCGAAAAACTCGCGGAGCACCTTGCGGCCAAGGCCAACAACGGGCATGGCGATACGGAGTGGCGGACGCATGTGACGCACCGCGAACTGGTGCGAGAGGGTCATGAGCTTGCCTATCGGATGCAACGCCCGGTACCGCGCCGGGACGCCGATCAAGATGACGAGGGCACGCGGTCCTCGCCGGTTCAGGCACAGGAGGCCTGAGACACACCGATGATCAGCCAACAGGACAACCGGTCTTCGCGACGCGACGCCGTCGGGACATGCTGAACAACCCATGATCGGCATGATCCTGGTTACCCATGGCCGTCTGGCCGAGGAACTGCGTTCCGCCATGGAGCACGTGGTCGGCGCGCAACGGAATGTCGATACCGTCTGCATCGGCCCCGACGACGACATGGAGAACCGACGGGCCGAAATCGAAAGCTGCATCAACCGCTGCGACACAGGTGACGGCGTCGTGCTGCTGACCGACATGTTCGGCGGCACCCCATCCAACCTCGCGATCTCGATGATGGAGCGCGGCGGAGTCGAGGTCATCGCCGGCGTGAACCTGCCCATGTTGGTCAAGCTGGCCAAGGTCCGGTCGAGCGAACCGCTCGCCGTCGCGGTCAACTGCGCCGAGGAAGCCGGCCGCAAATACATCGCCGCCGCATCCCATGTCCTGCATGGCTGCCGTGGCACGCCCAGCCCCAAGGCCAGCTGCGCATGAGCTGGTCCTCGACGGTTATTCCAGCGCCGCATGTCTGATCCCGGCGCCACGGTCCTGACCCGCAGCGTGGTCATCCCCAACAAGCGCGGCCTGCACGCCCGCGCCGCCGCCAAGTTCGTCACCCTCGCCGAACGCTTCGGTGCCTCCGTCGATGTCGAGCGCGATGGCCAAAGCGTCTCCGCCCGCTCCATCATGGGGCTCATGATGCTTGGCGCCGGCCGTGGCGCCACGATCCATCTGCGCGCCGAAGGCTGGGACGCCAAGGAGGCGCTGGAAGCGCTGGCGGGCCTGGTGGAGGCGGGCTTCGATGAACGCGACTAGGCCCCCCCCACCGCCTCCACCTCCACCACCGCCGCAACATCGCCGCCTCGCCCGCGCCACAAGCCCCGAGACCCCTCGCGCCGAACGCCGCTTCGTCGGCATCCCGGTCTCCGCCGGCGTCGCCATCGGCCCGGTCTTCGGTGTGAGCGAGCCCGCCCCCGTCATCGCCCGGCACAAGATCCACGCCTCCGATATCGCGGCCGAGGGCGCGCGCCTGGACGCCGCCGTGGCGCAGTCCCGCAAGCAACTCACGAAGCTGCGCGCGCGCCTGTCCATCCTGCCGGAGGATAGCCAGACCGAAATCGCGCCCCTGATCGATGCCTACGCGCGGATGCTGGGGTCATCGCGCCTCATGCGAGGGGTCAGGCGCCGCATCGATGAGACCTTGCTGTCGGCCGAAAGCGCCGTGATGGCGGAAGCCGACGCCATCGCCGACGCGATCATGGCCCAGGCCGCCCCCGGCACCTCGGCCGAGGACCTCGCTGGCCTCCGCCGCCGTGGCGATGAGGTGCGGGAAATCGCCCGCCGCCTGGTCCGCAACCTGACCCGCGCGCCGTTTCGCAGCTTCGCCGGCCTGCCCGATGGCGCGGTGCTGATCAGCGAGGAACTGCGCCCCGCCGATGCCGCCTTGCTGGATCCTTCACGCCTCGCCGGAGTCGCGACCGAGGAAGGGGGCGCCGATGGCCATACCGCGGTAATGCTGCGCGCCCTCGGCGTCCCGGCGGTGCTGGCGGCAACCGGTCTCGCCCATGCGATGCGGCCCGGCGATATCGCGATCGTCGACGGCATCGCCGGCACGGTCACGCTCAATCCCTCCGCCACCAGCCTGACCGCCGCACGCCGAGCCGTTACGGCCTTTGCGCGGGAGCGTCAGCGGTACGCCCGCCTGCGACGCCTGCCGGCCGAGACCGAGGACAATGAACCGGTCGAGCTTCAGGCCAATCTGGAACTGCCGATCGAACTGCCGCTCGTGGTGCAGTCGGGCGCGGTCGGGATCGGCCTGTTGCGGACCGAGTTCCTGTTCATGAACCGCGAAACGCTGCCGGACGAGGACACCCAGACCGAGTCCTATCGCGCGATCGTCGAGGCGATGCACGGCGATCCGGTCACGATCCGGGTGCTGGACTGGGGCGGCGAAAAGGAAATCGAGGCGCTGTCGAACGCCGGCTATGTCCCGGAAATCGCCGATGTGAACCCGGCCCTCGGCCTGCGCGGCATCCGCCTGCTGCTGCGCCAGCCGGAACTACTGGAAACCCAGTTCGCCGCCATCCTGCGCGCCGGCAACGCGGGGCCGGTCCGCGTGCTGCTGCCGATGGTCACCAATGTTTCGGAAGTCCGCGCCGCGCGCGATATCTATGATCGCGTGATCCGCCGCCTCCGCCGCCGAGGCGAACGCATCCCCGAAAAACTGCCGCCGCTCGGCATCATGATCGAGACGCCCGGGGCTGCGCTGGCCGCCGATGCACTGGCCTTGGAGGCGGATTTCTTCGCGATCGGCACCAATGACCTGACCGCCTATACGCTGGCGGTCGATCGCGCCGATGCCGATGTGGCCGAACTCTATGATCCGATCCATCCTGCGGTGCTGCGCCTGGTGCAGTTCGCCACCGAGGCGGCGCTGCGGATGCGGATGCCCGTGTCGGTTTGCGGTGAGATGGCCGCCAACCCGAAGCTGACACCGCTGCTGCTCGGGATCGGGCTGCGGTCGTTCAGCATGGGCGCGTCCGCCGTACCACGGGTCAAGCAGGCGGTGCGCGGCGTTGAAATCGACGCCTGTGTCAGGCTGGCCCGCCGCGTGATGGACCAATCCGACGCGGCGCGCAGCCGGGAAATCGTGGAGGCGTTCGGCAAGGAGGCGTGATCGCGCCTCCCGTCCGGCTGCCTACACCCGCATCGGCATCAGGACATACAGCGCGCTCGAGTCCGCGGCGTCCTGCACGACGGTCGGGGCGGACCCGTCCGCGAACCGGAATTCGACCTGATCGGCGATCTGATCCGTGATGTCGTTCAGATACCGGGCCTGGAAGCCGATTTCCAACGGGCCGGCGTCGTATTTCACATGCTCGCCGTCCAGTTCCTCGCTCGCGGTGCCCTGTTCGGGGCTGGCGGCGGACAGGACCAGCAGATCGCGCGCCAGTGACAGCTTCACCGGGCGGGAGCGTTCGGAGGAAATCGCGGCGACTCGCCCGACGGCATCGGCGAAATCCTTCTTCCCGACGCGCAGGACCTTGTCGTTGCCACGCGGGATCACGCGTTCGTATTCCGGGAAGGTCCCGTCGATCAGCTTGCTGGTCAGCAGCACCTGGTCCGCGTGGAACTGGATGCGGGTGTCGGACAGCGCGACCTCCACGTTCCCGGTCACCTCATCGACTAGCTTGCGGAGTTCGTTGACCGTCTTGCGCGGGATGATCACGCCGGGCATCGATCCGGCGCCCTCGGGCAGCGGTTCCTCGACCCGGGCGAGGCGATGCCCGTCGGTCGCCACCGCGCGCAGCACCTTCACGCCGTCATTCTCGGTCGCGTGCAGGTAGATGCCATTGAGGTAATAGCGCGTTTCTTCCGTGCTGATGGCGAACCGCGTCCGGTCGATGAGGCCGCGCAGCGTCTGCGCCGAGAGGCTGAATCGATGCGGCAGCGTGCCGGCCGTCATGGACGGGAAGTCTTCCACCGGCAGCACCACGAGGCTGGTCGCGTAGCGCCCCGCCCGCAACGCCAGTTGCGCGTCCCCGCCCGGATGATCGAGTTCGACCTCGGCCCCGTCGGGCAGCTTGCGCACGATTTCATACAAGGTCGCGGCCGGTGCGGTGCAGGCGCCGTTGCGGCTCGTGCTGGCGGGCACGTCCTCGACGATCGCGATTTCCATATCGGTCGCGGTGAGGGTGAGCTTGCCGTCCCGCACCGCGATCATGATGTTCGCGAGGATCGGGATGGTGTTGCGACGCTCAACCACGCTTTGCCCATGGGCCAGCGCCTTCAGCAATGTGGCGCGATCGGCCTTCAGCTTCATCGTCTTAGATCCCTCAGGGTTCGGCGGGCGCGTTCGTGGCGGACGACAACGGGCGCGAGGCGTCCGCCGTCAGGCGACTTGGGTCCGCAGTGTAGCAACCCGGTTGAAGGCACGCCAAGCGGTGAAACGGTCGGAACGCGGTCTTGTCCTCGGTTTCCGCCCGGTTTTGGCCTGCGTGAGGCCGCATGCGCGCCGCCCGCCAATCCGTTTCGCCCACGCCCCTTGCCGAATCATGCCGATCCCCGACAATGCGCCGGTCGGAGACGCCGGCGTCTCAAAGCTTCGTGACCCCAAGGGTTCGTGACCCTGGGCTTCGTGACAAGGAAAACAGGCGCATGTTGCACGCGGCGTTCGGCATGGCCTCGCTTCTGTTGGTGGCCTGGCTGCTCAGTGAGAACCGGCGCGCCATCGCCTGGCGTACGGTGATGGTGGGGCTCGCGCTGCAAACCGGCCTTGCCCTGGTCCTGATCGGCATCCCGGCCGCGAACAAAGTGCTGATGCTGTTCAACCACGCGGCCGAGGCGCTGCACCACGCGACCACCGTCGGCACCACCTTCGTATTCGGCTACCTGGCCGGTCCGCCGCTGCCCTTCGCGGAAACACGGCCGGGCGCGAGCTTCATCCTGGCATTTCAGGCCTTGCCGATGGTGCTGACGATCAGCGCGCTCGCGGCGCTGCTGTTCCATTGGGGCATCCTGCAGCGGATCGTCGCCGGCTTCGCCTGGCTGCTGCGGCGGCTGATGGGAGTCTCAGGCCCGCTCGCCCTTGGCGCCGCGTCCCACATCTTCGTCGGCATGGTCGAGTCGCCGCTGCTGATCCGGCCCTATCTCGCGCGCATGCAGCGGGGCGAGATGTTCGCGCTCATGAGTTGCGGGCTGGCTGGCGTGGCCGGGACGGTGATGGTGATCTATGCGTCGTTCCTCAATCCAATCGTGCCGAACGCGCTGGGCAATATCCTGATCGCCTCGGTCATCAGCACGCCGGCCGCGCTCGCGGTGGCGGCGATCATGGTGCCGTTCGGCCCGACGACCGAGACCGACAGCCACCTGATCCTGCATGACCCGCCGGCCAGCGCGATGGATGCGCTGGTGAAGGGCACGATGGATGGCATTCCGATCCTGGCGGCGATCCTGGCGACGCTGCTGGTCACAATCGCGATGGTGACGCTGGTGAATATGGGGTTGGGGCAGTTGCCAGCTTGGGACGGCGCGCCAATCACCCTGCAACGGCTGTTCGCGCTGCCGTTCCGGCCGGTCATGTTCCTGATCGGCGTGCCTTGGGCCGAGACCGCCGCCGCCGCCGACCTGATGGCCACCAAGACCGTGCTGAATGAGTTCATCGCCTATTTGAACTTCTCCCAGGCGCCCGCCGATGCCTACTCGGCGAAAACAAGGATGATCCTGACCTACGCGCTGTGCGGGTTCGCCAATTTCGGCAGCCTGGGCATCCTGATCGGCGGCCTTGGCATGATGATCCCCGAACGCCGGCGCGAGATCGTGGGGCTGGGGATGCGCGCCATCCTGGCCGGCACGATCGCCACCTGCCTGAGCGGGGCGGTCGCCGGCGCCATCGCGGGCTAGTTGATCGCGGCCGAAACTCCAGCGTAACGGAGCATTGCTAATCTGCGACTCACCGCGCGGACCTGGTGGTACCGCGGGCGTCGAGAGAGGAGTGCGCCGGCACCATGAAAGCGATCTTCCTGTCAGTCGTGACTGGCATTGCGGTCTTCTTCGGCATCCCGATGCTGAACGAGTATTCGATCAACCCCTGCGGCGCTTACGACAAGATCGCCGTCCGCACCGGCGCGCCCACCCTGGGCGGCCAGGCGCCGGCGCCCGATCCGTTTGGCGGCAAGGGGATCGGCGCCATGCTGCAAGGCGCGGCCAAGGGCCAGGTGCCGCAGATCAAGCCCGCCGGCCCGCCCGCGGCGCCGGATCCGATGATCGGCCTCACCTGCACGACCCGTTACTGGCAGGCGATGACCGGCGTTGGCAAAACGAGCTGATTGCCGGTTTGCGAGCGGGCGCGATCGCCCATAATGTTCCCGCTCAATACGAATGGGGGGAATACCATGCACTGGTCCGATCGCCGTGAACGCTACCGCGCCGTTATTGGCGGAACCGAATGCATCCACCCGGGATCGGTGTTCGACGCGATGTCAGCCCGCATCGCCGAGGACCTCGGGTTCGAGGTTGGCATGTTCGCGGGCTCCACCGCGTCCCTGACCGTGCTGGGCGCGCCTGACCTGATCGTCCTGACATTGTCCGAGTTCGCGGCCCAGGCCTATCGCATCAACCGCGCCGGCAAGCTGCCGCTGATGGTGGATGCCGATCATGGCTACGGCAACGCGCTGAACGTGATGCGCACCGTGCAGGAGCTGGAAACCGCCGGCGTCGCGGGCATGATGGTGGAAGACACGATCCTGCCGCGCACCTTCGGAGAGAAAAAGCCGGGCGTGATCTCGATCGAGGAAGGCATCGGCAAGATGCGCGCCGCGCTACGCGCCCGGGAAGACAAGTCGATGGTTATCATCGGCCGCACCTCGGCGGCCGCGCTGACGACCCCCGAGGACGCCCTGGCCCGCGCCAAGGCGTACGAAAAGGCCGGCGTCGATGCGATGTTCTTCGCGGGTGGCGTGACCCCCGCCTTCCTCGATGCGGTCCACGCCGAAATCCGCATCCCCATCATGCTCGGCGGCGGCGGTATGCCGGATCGGGCGACGCTGGCCAGCAAGGGCGTGCGCATTGCCCTGCAAGGACATCAGCCGATCATGGCCGCGGTGCAGGCCGTGCACGATACGCTGAAGGCCCTGCGCGATGGGACGAAGCCGTCGGACCTGAAGGGCGTGGCCTCCGCCGAATTGATGGCGCGGGTGACTCGAGATGGTGATTACACGGGTTGGACGCGGGATTTCCTGAACTGAGGCACGAATCCCGCGTGTGAATGTTCACCGGGGGAGGGCCGGCCCGCGCGCGGACCGACCCGTTCCCCTACCGCTTCTCGATGTTGATCTTGACTTTGAGGTCAAGGATCACCACGATCAGCAGCAGGATGATGAGATGGATGAGCATCTCTTCTCCCCCAGTGATGAGCCGGCGGGCCTATTCCCGCCGACTTTTTCATTTTGCGGCCGATGTGTGAACAAATGATTGACGCGCCGCGGATTTCCCGGTCTGCGCCGTCGATTTCTGGCCAGCCTGCTTCATCCCTCCAGGCGAGCAATACGTCCAGCCGTCATGCCCCCGTCGATGACCAGTTCCGAGCCGGTGATGTGGCGTGCCGCGTCCGATGCCAGGAACAGGATGCCGTTGGCGATCTCGGACGGATCCGATGCCACGCCGATCGGCACGGTCGCGGCGGCGATGGCGTGAGGGTTCAGTGGCGCGTTCGCGCCTTTTGGCAGTTTGCCCCATATCGCCGTCGCGATGATCCCGGGATGCACTGAGTTGACCCGAATGCCATCCTTGGCCTGTGCGCACTCCAGCGCCATCGACTTGGCGAACAGCCTTACTGCGCCCTTTGACGCCGAATAGCCCGCCAATCCCGCCGATCCGCGCAGTCCCGCCACCGACGACAGCATCACGATAGATCCGCCATCGCCCGATTTCCGCATCAGCGGGATTGTGTGTTTCACCGTCAGGAACACGCCATCGACGTTGATCGCCATCTGCCGCCGCCAATCCGCGAGCGACATATCAATCGCCGGCCCCATGATCCCAATTCCGGCGTTGGCCACGACAATATCCAGCCGGCCAAAGCGTTTTTCCGTCGCGGCCGCGACATCGATCCAGCCGGCCTCATCCGTGACGTCATGATGGATGTAGAGGCCCCCGATCTCGTCAGCCAGCGCCTGGCCCGCGGCGTCATCAAGATCCGTGATCACGACCTTGGCGCCTTCCCGTGCCAGCATCCGCGCCGTTGCGGCGCCAATACCCGACGCGGCGCCGGTGACCAGCCCGACCTTACCTTCAACCTGACCCATGTTCGTTTCCCCTGTTGCAACCAGCGCATTGCAACAGTGTGAGCAGAACCGCGCAACCTCGCCTCTTGCACCCACGCCACATCCGGTCACGATGCCGGCACAGGAAGGAGGAAATGATGCTCAAGGGAAAGACAGCGCTGATCACGGGATCGCTCGGCGGAATTGGCCTGGCGACGGCGAAGGCCCTGGCCGGAATGGGATGTGACGTGATGCTGAACGGCTTCGCGTCAGCCGACACGATCGCCGCCCGCGTGGCGGATATCGAGGCGTTGGGCGTCCGCTGCGCACACCACAACGCCGATCTTCGCAAGCCGGCCGAGATTGCCGATCTGGTCAACGCAACCACAACGACGTTCGGTGGCCCGGACATCCTGGTCAACAACGCCGTCGTCCGTTACTTCGGCGCCACCGAGGATTTCAATCCCGAGCATTGGGATGAGGCGCTGGCGGTCAACCTCTCGGCCCCCTTTCATACCACCCGCCTGTCGCTACCGGTGATGAAGGCGCGCGGCTGGGGACGGATCGTCAACATGGCATCCGTCTATAGCTGGATGGCGACAGCCAACCGGATCGATTATGTCACGACCAAGACCGCGCTGCTGGGCATGACCCGCGCCGTCGCGCTGGAAGTCGCGCGCACCAACATCACCTGCAATGCGATCTGCCCCGGCACCGTGCTGACCCCGGCGATCGAGGGCCGGCTGCGCAACGAAATGCAGCGCGACGGCTCCAGTTGGGAGGACGCGGAGGAAAGTTTCCTTTCGATCCGCCAGCCATCGCGACGCTTCGTGAAGGATGAAAACGTGGCGGGCCTGATCGCGTTCCTGTGTGGCCCGCACAGCGGTGACATCAACGGCGCGGCCTTGCCGATCGATGGCGCCTGGCTGACCAGCCGGTAGCGGTCCGCGAGGGCCCTACGGCTCGTCGCCCAAAACCCCCAAGGCCGCCGCGATCCCAAAATCCCCGGGCAGCGAGCCCTTGGGGAACAGCCGCGTGACATGACCCATCTTGCGTCCAGGGTGCGCCTCGGCCTTGCCATACAGATGCGGGATCAGCCCCGGCGTCGCCAGGACCTGGGGCCACAGGGCCGTTTCCTCGGGGCCGACAAGGTTCTTCATCACTGCGTCGGAATGCCGGACGACTGGCGGTAGCGGCAGGCCGGCGATGGCCCGGATATGCATCTCGAACTGAGATACCGGGCAGGCGTCGATCGACCAGTGCCCCGAATTATGCGGCCGGGGCGCGATTTCGTTCACCAGCACGCGCCCGTCGCGATCGACGAACATCTCGACTGCCAGCAGCCCGATCAGGCCAATCGCCTCCGCGACACGCCGAGCGGTGGCTTGGGCGGCGAGATCGACCTCGGGCATGATGCGGGCGGGGGCGAGCGTCAGGTCAAGGATGTGGTTGCGGTGGCGGTTTTCCACCGTGTCGAATGCGGACACCGACCCATCCGCGCCCCGGGCGATGATGACGCTGATTTCGCGCGCGAAATCGACAAAGCCTTCCAGCACCAGGGGCTTGGGGGCCAGCCGTTCCCAGGCCGGCGCCAGGTCCTCGGGCGACCGCAGCATCGCCTGCCCCTTGCCGTCATAGCCCAGCCGCGTCGTCTTCAGCACCGCCGGCAGACCGAGACGCGCCACCGCGTCTTCCAGTTCAGCGAACGACCCAACGGGCGCCCAGGGGGCGGTGGGCGCGCCGGCGCCGTTCAGGAAGGTCTTTTCGGCGATCCGGTCCTGGCTGAGCCGCAGCACTTCCGGCGACGGGCGGACGGGCTTGAGGGACGCCAGCAGGTCCAGCCCCTCGGCGCTGACATTCTCGAACTCGAAGCTGATGACATCGACCTGGGCGGCAAAGGCACGCAGCGAGACCGGGTCGCTGTAATCGCTGATCGTGACGCCGTTGGATACCTGCGCGGCGGGGCTGTCCGTCTCTCGGGTCAGGATATGGCAGCGATAGCCCAGCCGAGCCGCGGCAAGCGCGGACATGCGGCCGAGTTGGCCGCCGCCCACGAGGCCGATCGTCGCATTGGGCGGAAGGGGGAAGCCCGTCACGGGTCCTTGGGCTCAAACGGGATGGATTGCGTCTGTTCGGCCCGCAGCGCGCCCAGGCGGTCGGCGAGGTCCGCGTCCGCGATGGACAGGATGGATGCCGCGAGCAGGGCCGCGTTCACCGCGCCGGCCCGCCCGATCGCCAGGGTTCCGACAGGGACACCGGCCGGCATCTGAACGATGGACATCAGGCTGTCCATGCCCTTGAGCGAGTGCGACTCGACCGGCACGCCCAGCACCGGCAGGGACGTCCAGGCCGCGCACATACCCGGCAGATGCGCCGCGCCGCCGGCTCCGGCGATGATCACCTTCAAGCCTCGGGCCCGCGCCGTGGTCGCGTATTCCCGCAAGCGGTCCGGGGTGCGATGGGCCGAGACGATCCGCGTTTCGTGCGGCACCCCAAGCCGGGTCAGCATCTCATGCGCATGAGTCATGGTCGCCCAGTCGGACTGGCTTCCCATGATGATCCCGACGACGGGCCGCGCGACCTCGGTCATGCGATGCTGTCCGGAATCAGGCGGCTTTCGAGCCAGGAAATTTCATCCTTCAACATCAGCTTGCGCTTCTTGAGTCGTTGAAGATGCAACTGGTCGGACGCGCCCTGGTCCGCAAGGCGCGCGATGACCGTATCCAAGTCTCGGTGCTCACTGCGGAGTTCATGCAACTTGCGTAACAGGGAATCACGGTCGGTCAACATAGATGCGATCTAGCAGATAAATTGTGTGTCACACAGACCTGATGGCGCCATTTTGGCTGGCGGAGCGCGCGCCGATGGGTCTACGCTTCCTTACCGCTACCAGACCAGCGGTAGCGGTCACCCACCTGGAAGCAATTGGAGGTAGATCGTCCATGGCTCTTCACACCTCAATCGACGCGCTGAAAGCGCGCCACGCCGCCCTCGAACAAATGATCCACGACGAGGATCACCGCCCGCGACCGGACAGTGATCTGTTGGTTCGCCTGAAGGTCGAGAAGCTGCATTTGAAGGACGAAATGGAAAAACTGCTCACCGAGGTGAACTAAACCCAGGGCCGACCGCCACCGCCGCTCAGGCGGCTTCGTCCGCCTCCGGCGGCGGCGGTTCCGGCACCGCTCGGCCTTCGCGCTGAAGACGCTCATTCGCCTGGGACACGGCGCTGTTCAGATCGCTCTGGCTGCACAGGCCCAGGATCACCGGGTCGCGCGGCTTGATATTGGCGCTGTTCCAGTGCGAACGATCGCGCACCTTCTGGATCGTGTCCTTCGTCGTTCCCAGAAGCTTGCCGATCGCCGGATCGGCCAACTGGGGGAAATTCCGCAGCAAATACAGAATGCCGTCCGGGCGGTCGTTACGCTTGGCAACGGGGGTATAGCGCGCGCCGCGCAGGCGCTTGGGAACCGGCAGCGCGGTCGCGGCAAGCTTGAGCCGGCCGTTCGAGTCGGCCTCACACCGGCGGATATCCGCGGCGGTCACCTGGCTATTCGCGATCGGGTCGTAACCGACGATGCCCTGGGCGACCTCTCCATCCGCTATCGCCTGGACCTCAAGCGGATGCATGCCGCAGAAATCGGCGATCTGGGTGAAGGTCAGCGCGGTCTTCTCAATCAGCCACACTGCGGTGGCCTTGGGCATCAGCGGCAGGGTCATGGTGTTCCACTTTCTCGGCCGGGGGCGGCGCGCCGGCGTCACGCAACCGGAGTTCGGCGGGAACGGGGGATATGGCAAGCGCGAAAGGGTGGGTCAAGCGCCTGTTATGGCGGTATGATGCTGGAACCATCAGGGGAGACAGACATGGCCCAGGAAGACGACGGCCCGTTGCGCAAGCGGACGCGGCTGGAAAAGCTGGTCCTCGATACGCTCGGGATCGATGAACTACGCGACTACATCGACGAATTGAGGGCCGAGATCGCCCGGGTCGAAGCGGATATCACGCGCAAGCAAAGCCATCGCGGCGCGGCGGAGGCGTTCTTCAAGCGGCCATGACAACCGGAAAAGAAACGCCTCCCGCTTCGGCGGATCACGCGGCGGCGGCTTCACCATCCAAAACCGCGGCCGCGGCGTGAACGGCGGCGGCGATTCGGACCGCCGCCTGCGCCTGCTCGGTTGTCATTCCATCCTGCCGCACCGCCTTTTCGTGGCTTTCCATGCACATGCCACAGCCATTGATGGCGGAAACCGCCAGCGACCAAAGCTCGAACGTGACCTTGTCCACACCTGGCTTGGCCATGACGTTCATCCGCAGCCTGGCCGGCATGGTGCCGTAGTCGCCGCCGACCAGATGGACGAACCGGTAGTAGACGTTGTTCATCGC
This sequence comes from Asaia bogorensis, assembly GCA_945873195.1. Lineage (GTDB taxonomy): Bacteria > Pseudomonadota > Alphaproteobacteria > Acetobacterales > Acetobacteraceae > Rhodopila > Rhodopila bogorensis_A. Next base: position 3,348 of record CAMCDA010000077.1, on the reverse strand, counting down.
CATGATCGCCGCCGCCGCCCGCGCGGCCGAGAGGGCCTCGGCTGACAACATTGGCGCGAATTCGGCGGTGACCGCCGCCGTGACGGTGGCATTCCGTGATGCCAGCGCCGAGGCGATGAACGCGCCAGCCCGCTGTTCCTCGGTCAGGACCGGTTCGGTGGCCAGCGATCCCAGGTTCAGGCGGATATCGCGGGCATACTCGGGCAAGGCCGCCCGCAGGGCTTCAAGAGACATCGTCGGATATCCTTTCCAGATTGGTCCTATGCCGCGGGCCGCAGGACCTGTTCGCCCTTGTTCCAATTGCAGGGGCACAGCTCATCGGTCTGCAACGCGTCCAGCACGCGCAGGACCTCCTGGGGGTTGCGGCCGACCGACAGGTCATTGACCGCGGCAAAGCGGATCACGCCTTGGGGATCGACGACATAGGTGGCCCGCAGCGCCACGCCCGCGTTCCGATCCAGCACGCCACAGGCGCCCGCGAGCTCCCGCTTGATGTCGGCCAGCATCGGGATCGGCAGAGTCCGCAGATCGCCGTGATGCAGGCGCCAGTTCATGTGAACGAACTCGCTGTCGATCGACACGCCGTAGACGACGGCGTCGCGGTCCGCGAACTCGGCGGTCAGCTTGCCGAACGCCACGATCTCGGTCGGGCAGACGAATGTGAAATCCTTGGGCCAGAAGAACACGACCTTCCACTTTCCGGCATCGGTCGCGTCGGTGATCTGGGTGAAGGCGGTATCGAGGTTCAGCCCATCCGGGCCGCCCTTGACGGCGGTCAGGTTGAAGGCGGGGAACGTGTCACCGACGGTGAGCATGGGGTGTGTCCTTGGTGTTGTTGCGATGCATTCGCATATGGACTTGCGCCTCAAATTGATCCAATGAATAATATTATTGGATTTGATTGAACGGCCCGATGACGATTCTCCCCAGCCCGCAGCAACTGCGCTACCTCGTCGCCCTCGCCGAAAGCCGCCATTTCGGGCGGGCGGCGCTGACCTGCGCGGTCACGCAATCCACGCTCTCGGCCGGCATCCTGGCGCTGGAACGCCAGTTGGACGCCCATATCCTCGATCGCGCGGCCGGCCGGCATGTCGTGTTCACCTCCCTGGGACTCGACCTCGTGGAGCGCGCCCGCGCCGCCCTGGCCGCGCTGGAGGCGGTCAGCGAAGCCGCGTCGGTGTCCCGCGAGCCCATGAGCGGGCCGCTCCGCCTGGGCATCATCCCGACGATTGGTCCGTTCCTTTTACCCAAATTGATGCCAATCCTTCGATCCGCTTTCCCCCGCCTGCGCCTGTATCTGCGGGAGGACACCACCGCACGCCTGGTGGACCGCCTGGAAGCGAACCGGCTGGACGTTCTGATGCTGGCCCTGCCCTGCGATTGCGGCGCCTCCGACGCTACGCCGGTCGCGCAGGATGAATTCCTGGTGGCGCTGCCGCCCAACCACGCCTTGGCCGGGCAGGCGCAGATCCCTGTCGCGACGATGGCGAACGAACGCCTGCTGCTGCTGGAGGAAGGACACTGCCTGCGCGACCAGGCGCTGGCGGTGTGCGGCCTGCTGGGCGGCGATCGCGGCGACCAGGACGGGTTCGCCGCCACCAGCCTGCATACGCTTGTGCAGATGGTCGCGGGCGGGCTGGGCGTGACGCTGCTGCCTCGGCTGGCGGTCGCGGCGGGGATCACCGATGGCACCGGCCTCGTGCTGCGGCCTTTGGCCGGCGCCGGAGCGTGGCGCACCTTGGGCCTCGCCTGGCGCCCCAACGCGCCCCGGGCCGCCGATTACCGCGCTTTGGCGCCGCTTCTGGCGGAAACCCTGCGCGAGTCGATGGCATCCGCCGACTGATTGGGGCAAACTGACCGCCATGAGCGACAGCCCCTATCTCTTCCGAGCCGATGATCACCCGCTGCTGCCGGTGAACGACCGCCTGAAACTGCGGGAGGCGGTGACCGGATTCGGCATCGCGCTCCGCTATCAGGAACGCGGCCCCGATCCGGCCGGCACCCCGGAAGCCAACTGGTGCGAAACCGGCCACTCGATCTTCATCCTGGCCGGACGCATCCGCTACCGGTTCGACACCCATACGGTGGAAGCCGGCCCGGGCGACATGCTGCACATCCCCGCCGGACCCGCCCATCGCCACAAGCCGAGCGTGGTGGGGCCGGAGGTGGTGCGGTATGTGCTGACGGAGTTCGCGGAGCCGACCACCGCCGCGTAAACGTTTTATCAACCATTTCACGGCACCTTCCTCCGTACAGGAGGTGCCCGATGCTTGCCCCAACAATGCGGAACTGGTTCGGCCGAGGTGAGGACGCCAACATGGCGCCGCCGCCGCTCGTCCAGCCGCTGCTGTCAGCCGCCCCCCCGATGGAGCCGGAGCGCGACCGGCGCCCGCCCCAGGCGCCCGCGCCGCGCTGGTCGCGCGACCGGCAGGACATCGTCGATGCGCTCTGGGGCGACGGGTTCCAGTTTCCCGGCGGTGAGATCGAGACACTGCGCCTGGCCAAGCCCCTGGGGCTGTCCGCCGCCTCCAGCCTCCTGCTGCTCGGCGCCGGCGGCGGCGGGGCGGCCTGCAGCCTGGCGGCCAAGCTCGGCGTCTGGGTAAACGGGTTCGAGGCCGATGAAGACCTGATTGCCGCCGCGCAAACCCGGATCAGCCGCACCAAGCTGGGCAAACGTGCCCAGGTCGAGCCCTGGAACCCCGCCGAACCCGACCTCGCCCGCCATTACTACCACCACGGCCTGGCGCTGGAGCCGCTGCACGACTGCAAGCCGGAGCCGACGCTGGCGGCCATCGCCGCCGCCATAAAGCCGGGCGGCCAGTTGATGCTGGTCGAGCTGGTCGCCGATGCCCCGCTCGACCCCACCGACCCCGATGTCCGCCGCTGGGCTCGGCTGGAACGTCGCAATCCGGAAGCCCTGCCAACCGAGACGACCATCACTCGGGTCCTGGGCCGCCTGGGCTTCGATGTCCGGATCGTGGAGGATATCTCCCGCCGCCACATGGATCAAGCCATGCTGGGCTGGCGCACGCGGGTGCGGGATCTGGAGGACACGCGCCCCAACCGGCGCCAGGCCGGACTGATCGTGACCGAGGCCGAATTGTGGCTGGCGCGGATGCGATTGTTTCGGACGAAGCGGCTGAGGCTGGTGCGCTGGCACGCGATCGGGCGCAGGGCGATTCGGTTCTGCCCCGGAGTCTAGCTCTGCTACCGAATTTTGGCCCAGGAGTGCTGGCCAATTTTGGCCCACCCCCCGTCCTTCAACGTACGGTTCCCGCGACTGGATCGGGGGGCCTTTTGTGGACTGGAAAGCCAAAGTGGATTTGTTCGAGCAGCTCCGTCGGGAGC
>CAMCDA010000076.1 GCA_945873195.1 Asaia bogorensis | reverse complement strand
CTTCAGGACGACGACGCCGACACCTTCGCCGCAAACGAAACCATCCGCCGCCGCATCGAACGCGGCGCAACGGTCGCTGGGGGACAGCATGCCCCCATCGGTCATCGCGCCGATGAACTGCGGCGTGCTGATCACCGCGACCCCACCGGCCAGAGCCATGTCGCAGGTGCCGGACATCAGGCTCTCACACGCCAGATGCACCGCGACCAGCGAAGACGAGCACGCCGTGTCCAGCGCAACACCCGGCCCCTTCAGATTGAGAAAATAGCTGATCCGCGCGGCAAGGATCGAGGTCACATTGCCCATCAACCCCAGCGCGTTGGACTGCAACCCGGCGTCGCGGAAGCGTTGCGCGTAGTCCCCCGCGCCGGCACCCGCGAAGACACCGCAGCGCATGCCGGACAGGGTTCGTTCGGCATATCCCGCGTCTTCCAACGCGTGGTAGGCGGTTTCCAGGAACAGCCGCTGCTGCGGGTCCATCATCGCCGCCTCGGTCGGGGAGATGCGGAAGAACAGCGGATCGAAACGATCCTCGTCGGGCAGGAAACCGCCGCGGCGGCGAGGGCCCATGGCGGCGGGCCAGCGCCGCTCCGGCATTTCGATCAGGCAATCATCGCCGGCTTCCAGCATCCGCCAGAATCTGTCGAGGTCGGGGGCATTTCCGAACCGCCCGGCCATGCCGATGATGGCAACGTCGGATGACAGGGCGGCCGGAGCCTCCGGCGCCAGGTCTCGCGCGCGGGCCAGCAGCGCCATCGCCGCCTCGGCATCCAGCGTGCCCTCGGCCACCATGCCGAAGACCAGCCTTCGCAGTCCGTTGTTCTCGCCCATGGCGCTTGCCTCAGGGGTTCATCATCAGTTCAGCCAGCATGGCCGAACCGGAAAAGGACTGTCCGCCATCCGCCACCAGCGTGACACCGGTGAGCAGCGACGCGAGCGGAGAGGCGAGGAAGCAGCACACCGCGGCCACATCCTCGATCGTGCCGAAGCGGCCCAAGGGAACGTAGGACCGCAGTTCGGCGATGTCCTGTTCGGTCAGAAGCCGGCGCAGACCCTCGGTCTTCTCGATGGGGCCAGGCAGGACGCTGTTGCAGCGGATACCATATTTCCCCCACTCCAGCGCGAGGCCACGCATCAGGCTGTCGATGCCGGCCTTCGCCGCTCCGACATGGGCCTGAAAGGCGAAGGGCATGATCGCGTTGGTGGCGGACACGAAAATGATGTTCCCGCGCGTGGCTTTCAAATGCGCGAAGGCAGCGCGGGAGGCATTGAAGGACCCGAGCAGATCGACCGAGATGACCTTGCGGAACCCCTCGGCGGACATCTGTTCGGCGGGGGCGGGGAAGTTCGCCGCGGCACCACAGATCAGGATGTCGACCTTGCCGAAGGTCTTTTCGGTGGTCGCCAGCGCGGCCTCGATCGTTTCGATTTCCTGCACGTCGCCCTGGATGGCCAACGCCTCGGCACCGACCGCGCGCAGGGTCGCCACCGCCTCATCCAGCCGGTTCATCGTCCGTCCGCACAGCACCACCCGCGCGCCGAGTTCGGCGAACCCCTTGGCGATACCGGCATTGATGGTGCCGGCCCCGCCGGTCACGAACACGGTCTTGTTCCGGTAAAGGTCCGGTGCAAAACAACGCCTGATCATTCTCCGGCCTCCGCCAACGCCTGGGTCACACCGATTTCTCCTGCCTGCAATCGTCGCAGCACCTGCAACAATGCGGCGTTGTCGTCCGGGGGCGGCGGATCCGCCGTTCGTTCCGGTTCTTGTCGTTCGGGTTCAGCCGGCATCGGTTGCCCCATCGACTCCCGGCGCTTGCGAATGATCTCCCGCAGCCGTTCCGAGCGTTCCCTGATCCGGCTTCCCTTGCCGGCGGCCTCTTCGCGCGCGACGCCAAGCTGGGCGGCGAACTCGGTCTCGATATAGCCCGCCAGCGCCCGCACCGTCGCATAGTTGAACAGGGCGGTGGTCTTCAGTTCGATCCCGAGTGCCGCGTTGATCTCCCGCACCAGGTCGACGCTGATGATGGAATCGGCGCCGAATTCCGCGAAGCTCGTTTCGGGATCGACTTCCTCGGGCCGCAGTCGCAGGGACTTGGCGACCGTGTCGCGCAGCATGTCCTCGATCCGCCGATCGCCGGCGAGCTTCGGCTGCGCCGTGGGCCTGGCCACGACGGGAGCGGCGCCATCGCCCTCGGCCGCGATCACGGTCTGCAGCGTCCCCTCCCCGCCGGCGAGGACATGCGCGCCGCGGAATCCCTGATGCGCCAGTTCGGACAGCCAGGTTCCCGTGCGCAGCAGCGGGGCGTGGTCGATGCGGCGCGCCGTATCCTCGAACGCCCACCAGCCGCGCGTGAGGCCGAAGGTCATGGTGTTGAAGTCCTGGCGCATCGTTGCCTCGTTCACCAGCAAGACGCCGCCGGGCCGCAGCAGGGACCGGACATGGCCCAGCGTCGCGCGGATGTCGCGTGTCGCGTGCAGCACGTTCGCGGCGATCACGATATCGAAACTGTTGGGTTCGAAGCCCTGGGCGGCCGGCGGGTTCTCGATATCCAGCAGCGCGGTGGACAGGAACGGATACCCGGCAAAGCGCTTGCCCGCGGCATCAAGGAAGAACCGCCCGATGTCACTGAACACATAGCGCACGCGGGCGGCATGGTCCGACAGCGCGGGCAGGACGAAAGCCGTGGTTCCGCCGGTGCCGGCGCCGATCTCCAGAATGCGGATTTCGGACCGCGAGGAGGCCAGCCGTTCGGCCACGGCCGCCGTCGCGGCCTCGGCGACGATCGCCTGGAAGTGGTCGACGACCTGATTACCGCGATAGATCGGTTCGACGCGCGCCGAACTGCCGCCTGGGAACAGGACATCGTTGGCGTCGACCTGGCCACGCAGGATGTCGGGCAGGGCCGCCGAACAGGTGTCGAGCAGATCGAGGTAGGGCGCCACGTCGGGCTGGTCGGCGATCCAACCAGCCCGGCGTTCGGCCAAGGCGGCGCGACGGGACGACGCGGGCTGCCGCACAGGCTCACCCACGGTCCAGCCTGCGCCGTCTGGGATCAGGAAACCGGCGCGAACCAGCATGTCCGATTGCGCGGCGACCAGACGGCGGAAGCGGGGCTGGATACCGAGGCGTTCCAGGCCGTCGGGGGACAGGTGTCCGCCGGGTTCGCGCAGGGCACCGAGTTCCTGCCAGGCCAGCAGCAGCAGACCGGCCGCATAGGCGTCGATCGCGGTGAAGGCCCCGGTGGCGCGTTCCAGCATGGGCAGTCCGGCCCGCGCCCGAGGCGCCACGGCCCGCGCTACCGCTTCCGTGACGCTGGCCAAAGTCCCGCTCGCCGGTGTCCCACTCGCGCCAGCCGACACCACTCCCAGCGCCGCCGCGACCGCGTCGCTGATCCGCAGCGGGACGATCTGGCGCAGCGGGGCGGCCAGCATGCGCTCCACCGTCTCCATCCCTTCACGGGTGGAGATCGGATAGACGCCGATCCGCGCCAGGGAGGCACGATAGGCGTCGGTCGCGACCCGGCCGACCTCTCCCCAGAAGCCCCAGTCGATGATCTTCACGGGCCAGGGCGCTTGTCCCAGGCCGATCGCGTCCTGCGCGGCGCTGGCGGCGGCATAGGCACTCTGGCCCGGGTTGGTCGTATGGGCGTTGGAGGACGAGAACAGCATCATGAAGTCGAGCGCCTGGTCCGCCAGCGCCGCCATCAGGTTGCGCGTCCCATCGGTCTTGGGCGCCATGACGGACCGGATATCGGCCTCGGTCAGCGTCACCGCGCGGGCGTCGTGCATCGCCAGCGCCAGATGGAATGCCCCGTTGATCGCGCCGAAGCGGGCCTGCGCGATCCCGACGGCAGTGGCGACGGCAGTGGCATCGGTGACGTCGGCGGTCAGGTAAAGGATCTCCCCGCCAATCTGGTCGATGCGGGCGCGCAGGGCGGCATCGGCCGGCCGGCGCCCCAGCAGCACGACGCGGGCTTGCGCTGACTGCACGAGATGGCTGGCGAGGGCCAGGCCGATCCCACCCGCCCCTCCGGCGATCAAATAGACGCCGCCCTTGCGCCAGGGCGAGGCGGCCTCCGGCAGCGTCGTTTCACCCAAGGCGCGCGTCCAGGCCTCTCCGGCGCGCCATGCGATCTCGGACGCATCCGATGGCACGCGCAACAGGTCGGTCGCATCGACACCAGGGTCGGCGTCGATGACCCGAACGCGCAGGTCAGGGTGTTCCCGCCCGACCGACTTGGCGAAGGCGGCGACAGCGGCGGCGACCGGGTCGGGTGTTTCGATCATGACGCTGTTGGCGTGGCCGACGACAACCGTCAGGGTGGGCGGGGTTGGACGCGCGGACAGGTCCCTCACCAGCGCGGCGAGGGCCGAGACCGCCTCGGTTTCCCCCAGGGCGGAACGCCAGCCGCCGAGGTACCAGACGTGGTCGGCGGATTGGGGGTCGCCTTGCCTCCCGCCCGCCGCATCGCGCAGTCGGTTGCCAAGGCCGACGTCCGCCGCATGCCCGATGATGGCGGTCTGCCCAATCGGCATCACCGACGGTCCGATGCTCGTCTTCGTCCAGACCGGGCGCAGCAGCCGCAGGGGGACCGGTGCCGACGTCTCCGCGCGCGGGGTGGCGGCCTTGGCCACGAACCCATCGACGGATAGCAACACCCGCCCGCCGGCGTCCGTCAGGCACAGATCGAGTTGCAGGAACCCAGGACCGGACTCCCGCCTGATCCCAACGACATGAGTCGCCTCGGCGAGAGCACCCGACACTGTCAGGCGGTCGATCGTGAAGGGCGCGAGGCCGCCCGCACCGGTTGCCAGGGCGAAGGACAGTTGGAACGCCGCATCCAGCAGGCCAGGCGGCCACCCCTCACGTTCCGGCACGGGCATCAGTTCGCCCAGCGCTTCACCGTCGCCACGCCAGACGGTATCCAGCAGGCGATAGGTCGAACCATACTCGGCGCCGCCGGACGCGAGAGCGCCGTAGATCGCGGTCTGGTCGATCGCCTCCCGACAGCGCGCGGCGATCGACGGCAGGTCGGCGTCGGGGCGCGCATCGTCCGGCGCGTCCCGCAGCAACCGGCCGGTCACGTGGTCCAGGGTGCCGACCCGGATCGCAAAACGATGATCCCGCTCGATGACCAGTTCGGCCCCCATATCCGGCGTCACGGGGCGGAGGAAGCGGATATCCACCATCCCGGCCACATCCTGGCGCAGAACCCGCGTGGCCTGGGCGCGCACCGCCTCCAGCAGGAAGGCGCCGGCGAGCATCATCTGGCCGCCCAGCCTGTGGTCCGCGACGTCGGGGGAAATCGGATCGCAGGCCAGCGGGATGATGGAAGCGACATCCAAGGCCACGGCACGCATCGGTGTCCCGCGGGGCATGACCGTCACCCAGCAGGGCCGCCGAGCGAAGGCATAGGTTGGAAGTGAGAGGGGGCGACGGGGCCCGGGGGCCACCGTGTCCCAGTCCACCCGGCCACCGCTGGTCCAGTCCGCCAACGAGGGATCGGCCGAACCCTGGCCAGCAACGAAAGCCCGAAGCGCCGCGATCAACGCGTCCGGGGTCGATACCCGCACGGCCCAGCGATGCCGCATCGCCTCTCGTCCCACCTGCAAAGTGCGGACAACGGCGGGGAAATCGACGTCACCGCCCTGCCCCGCCAGCCAATCCGCGAGGCGGGTGGCCTGTTCCGTCAGCGCTTCGGCCGTGGCCGCGGACAGCGGCACGATCAGGGGCTCGACCGGCGCCATCGGTTCGGCTGGCAGGTCGGGCGCTTCCTCGACCACCAGATGCCCGTTTGCCCCGCCTGCCCCGAATGAACTGATCCCCGCCCGCCGCACACGATCCGGCCGACGGGGCCAGGGTGCCAGGTCCTGCTGCACCCGGAATGGCGTCGTCGCCAGTTTAAGGTTCGGATTCAACGCCGAAGCATGCAGGCTGGGCACCAGCGCCTGATGCTGGAGTTGCAGCACGACCTTGGTCAGCGCGGCGATGCCCGCCGCCGATTCCAGATGGCCGATATTCGACTTCACCGACCCGATCGGACACACGCCCGGCCCGACCCCGGCAAAGGCCCGCCCGAGGCCCGCGATCTCCACCGGATCGCCCAGGGATGTGCCGGTGCCATGCGCCTCGACATAGCCGATCGACGCGGGATCTACCCCGCCCCGACGCAGCGCGGCGCTGATCAGGCTGCCCTGCGCCACCGGGTTCGGCACGGTGTAGCCGTTCGTCCGCCCGCCATGGTTCAGCGCGCTCGACCGGATCACCGCATGGATGCGGTCGCCGTCCGCCAGCGCCCGCGCCAGGGGCTTCAGCAGGACCGCCCCCACGCCCTCACCCGGCACGTAGCCGTCACCGCCCTCACCAAAGCTGCAGCAGCGGCCGTCGGTGGACGCAAAGCCGGACTTGCTGAGGATCCAGTGCTTACCCGGATGCACAGTCAGGTTCACCCCGCCCGCGAAGGCGATCGAGCAATCCCCCGCCCGCAGCGCCAGACACGCCATATGCACCGCCGTCAAACTCGACGAACACGCCGTATCCACCGCCATGCTGGGGCCATGCAGGTCGAGGAAATGGGACACCCGGTTGGCCACATTCCAATAGGCCGCGTTGGGCGCGATAAGGTTGCCCCGCACGGCTTCCTCGGCGCCGAACAACTGGTAATCGCCATACATGACGCCGACGAAGACACCCGCCAGGCGCTGGCTCGGCTCCGGGTCGCCTCGGAACAAGGTCTCCCGCGTCAGGCCGGCGTCTTCCATCGTCGCCCAGGCGACTTCCAGGAACTTGCGCGCCTGCGGGTCCAGCGCTTCGGCTTCGCGCGGGGAGATGTTGAAGAAACGCGGATCGAACATCTCGACCCCGTCGATGAAGCCGCCCCATTTGCTGTAGCTGGTCTCGGGCCGGTCACGGTCGGGGTCGTAGAACCCGTCCAGCGGCCAGCGATCGGCGGGAATTTCAACGATGCAGTCCCGGCCGGCAGCGAGGTTGCGCCAGAACTGCTCGAGGTCGGACGCCATCGGATAGATGCCCGAGATTCCGATGATGGCGATGGCGTCATTGTCGATGGCCGGCACCGGTCTCGGACTGAACGCGCCCTGTTCCGCGGGTGGTTGCATGGGTTCGGCCGTGTTCGCGGCGGAGGCCATACCGCGGGTTACGGCGGCACCTGGGATATCGAACACCTTGTAGCTGACGGGTTCAGCCGGAACCGGCACCACGGGGGCAAAGCGCCTGGCCACCACGTCAGGGTGGGACTGAATCAGGCAGGCGGCGAGGTCGCTCAACGTCTGGTACTCGAAGAACAAGGTCTTCGGCAGATCGCCCAGGTCCTGCTCCAACCGCGCGTTCATCCGCACGATCATCATGGAATCCACGCCGTAGGCCTCGAACCGCTCATCCGCCTCGATGCGGGATTCCGCCAGTCTTGTGACCTCGGAGAGGACGGACCTGAGATAGGCTTCGACCTGCGCGCGGAGGTTCGCGACGTCCGGAACGCAAGCGGCTGCCCCACGACCTGGGGCGGTCGCGGCAGTAACGTGCGCGGGTGGGCCGCTGTCCCCGACGAAAGCCCGCAACGCGGCGGTGCGGCCATGCAGGGCCACCACCCCGGCGGGTCCGGCGGCCAGCGCGGCGTCCAGCACCGCCATCGCGGCCGTGTCCGGCATCGGCATGATGCCCATCCGCCGTTCCAGTTCGGCGGCGACCTCGGGCGGCGGGGCCATGCCGCCGGTTTCCCACAACGGCCAGACGATCGACACGGAGCGGCCGGGGCGTTGCTGGGTGATACGCCAGGCGGCGAATCCATCCAGGAACCCATTGCCGGCGGCATAGGCCGCCTGCCCCGCCGACCCGAAGGTCGCGGCGGTTGAGGAGAACAGCGCAAAGAACGCCAGCGGGTCCTGTTGCGTCAGGTGATCCAGCGTCACGGCGCCCAACAGCTTGGGGGCCAGCACGGCATCGAACCCGGCCCCGTCGGTCTGGGTGATCCGCCCATCCCTCAGCACGCCGGCCGCGTGGATCACGCCATGGATCGGCCCGAACCGCCGGCGCGCCTTCTCCAGCGCGGCCCGCAGGGAGGCGCCAGAGGTCACGTCCGCGCTGAGATACAGCACATCCGCGCCCTCGGCCTCGATCGCGGCCAACGCGCGTTCAATCTCAGGCGTCAAAGAGGAGCGGCCCAGCAGGATCAGGCGGGGTTGGATTGTACGGGCAAGGTGGCGGGCGATGGCCAGCCCGATCGCGCCGGCGCCGCCGGTGATCACGACGGTCTGGCCGGGTGCCAGGGCCGGCGAGGGATCGGCCACCGACCAAGGTTCCAGCATTTGGGTCAGCCGCATGCCGTCCCGGTAGGTGACCGAGGGTTCGTCCCACGTCGCGCATAGTTCGGCGGCAATCGCGGCGGGGTCGATCCAATCCAGCCCCACGGCAACACAGCGCAGGCGCGCGGATTCCAGCCGCACGGTACGCGCCAGCCCCGCCACGGCGGACTGCGTCGGACCGGAGCGTGTTGCGTGGAGAAGGCGGGTAGCGCCGGCCTCGGGTGCCAGCAGCGCGGCCTGGGCGGCCAGGAAGACCGACCGGCTGCCCGTTTCCGAGTCCATCGCCGCCACGGCGGAGGCAAGTCTGGTTCCCGCGACCGGCGCTTCGGCGTCCAGGTCCCAGAGCAGCGCCATCGCCGCACCCGCGCCAGGAGAGGCTTCGGCCAGCAAGCGCCGATGATCGTCGGCAGAGGTGGGATCGATCGAGAAGCAATCCGCCGTGTACCGCTGGAACGCGGACCCTGCGCGAACCTGGATCAGGCGCCGACCGGGCAACAAGGGCCGCAGCCGACCGAACAGGTCATCCGAGGCGCCGATCAGCAAGGCCTCGCCGGGCGTGGTTCCACCGATCGGCGATGGCCGCCAGACGGGGGTCATCATCACGGTTCCAACCTCGGCGGGCGCCGCCAAGGCCCTCGCCTGCAAGCCGCGACACGTCGCCAGCATCGTGCCATCGAGGCCCGCGACGTCGATATCGAACACGATCAGTCCCGGGCCGCGGACGGTTACGCGCGCATGGACGACACAAGGACCCCGCAGCGGCGAGAAGCTGGTGAAGGATCCCAGCGCGAAGGGGACAAAGGCCGAGCGTGTGGCGGTCGGATCGGCGAGGCCGATGCAGGCCGCGGTCTGGAACACGCCATCCAGCAGCCCCGGATGGAGCACCCAGGCGCCATCAACGCCAATGGGCGGGGCGAGCCAGGCAAGGGCCTCCTCGCGCCCGATCCTGACCTGCTGGAGGACGCGGAATCCGGGGCCATAGGCGAAACCATGGTCGTGCGCTGTCTCATAAACGGCAGACCCGGCCAGGGATGTCCCGCACCGCGCGGAGACCGCGTTGATGTCGAGCGGCGGCACAGTCCCGACACCACCGGAAGCAATCACGCCAAACGCGTGTTCGGTGCTGGCGGAACGGAGGGAGCAGCGGAACGCACCGCCCTCGGGTTCGACCGTGACGGTGACACGCGGGTCGCCCTCCGTCGCATCGACCGGCACAGACCAGACGACATCACGGATCACGCAAGACGAGTCGCTTCCCAATGCCGCGGCGCGCGCCAGTTCGAGGAAGGCCGCGCCCGGCACCAGACGGCGCCCGTTGATCACATGGTCACGGGTCAACCACGGCGCCAGCCGGTTCACGGACCCATGGGCGGGCGCTTTAGCCGGCACGGCGGCGGACGCCTGGCCAGGTGCGGGCGTGGCGTCGACCGGGTTCCAGAACCGCTCCCGCTCAAACGGGTAGCCCGGGAGGTCGATGAGGTTGCCGAGCATGGACCCGAAATCGAATGCCTCACCGGCCATGTAGCTGCGGGCCTTCGCCTCCAGATCCGCCGGGGCTCTGGCCGTCCCGCCGGATAGGCAAGTGACCAGTTCTGCGACCGATCCCGCCACGAAGGCGCGCCGATGCCGGAAATGGGTACGGCGGGCGGCCAGCGTGTAGGCGATGTCGGCGGCCGGTGCCTCGGGGTGTTCGCGCAGCCAGGTCAGCAGGTCATCAATCCGGCGGCCGACAGCCGCCTCGGTCCGGCCCGACAGCACGAACAGGAACGGGCCAGGGGACGCGGGTTCGGTCCGGGCGGGCGGGGATTGCTCAATCACCACATGGGCGTTCGTGCCACTGAACCCGAAGGAGCTGACCGCCGCCATGCGCGGCCGGTCGCTCGTCCAGGGCCTGGCCGTGGTGTTCACGACGAAGGGGCTGTTGGCGAAGTCGATATGCCGGTTGGGCGTGGAGAAATGCAGGGACGGAGGCAGGACGGCATGGCGCACGGCCTGCACGGCCTTGACCAGCCCCGCGATCCCGGCGGCGGCCATCGCGTGGCCGATATTCGTCTTGACCGAGCCGATCGCGCAGAATCCCTTGTCCGGCGTGAAGGACGCGAAGGCATCCGTCAGCGCCGCGACCTCGATGGGATCACCCAGGCGCGTGCCGGTGCCGTGCGCCTCGATCAGGCCGATGTGGCGCGGATCGATGTCGGAGCGGCGGTAGACCTCTCGTTCCAGTTCCGTCTGCGACGTGGCGCTGGGCGCGGTCAGGCCGCTGGTCTTGCCGTCCTGGTTGATCCCCGTTCCGCGCACCACAGCCAGCACCCGGTCGCCATCCCGCAGCGCGTCGGCCAGGCGCTTCAGGACGACGACGCCCACGCCTTCACCAGGCGCGAAGCCGTCGGCGGCGTCATCGAAAGTGGCGCAGCGCCCGTTTGGCGACGCCATGCCAGCATCGGACAGATAGAAGAAGATCGGCGGCGACAGCAGGTTGCACGACACTCCGGCCGCGAGCGCCATGTCTGTCTCTCCGGTACGCAGGCTCTGGCAGGCCAGATGCAGCGCCACGAGGGAGGAGGAGCATCCGGTATCAACCGGGAAGGTCGGCCCCTTCAGGTTGAGGAAATAGGACAGCCGCGCCGACAGGATCGCCATCGATCCGCCAAGCGTCTGGAGGCTGGGGGTCGTGGGCGCGGCGTAGGAGTTGGCGGAGGCGCCGACGAAGACACCGCAGCGCAGGCCATCCAGTTGGGCCGGGGTGGCGCCGGCGCTCTCCAGCGCATGCCAGGATTCTTCCAGCAGCAGGCGCTGCTGCGGGTCCATCGCCTCGGCTTCCGCCGGAGAGATGGCGAAGAACAGAGGGTCGAAGCGGTCGTGATCGGAAAGCGTCGCGGCCCAGCGCGCATAGGACTTGCCAGGCTGGCCGCGTTCGGCGGCGTAGTACGGCGCCATGTCGAAGCGGTCGATTTCCCGCACGGCCGAATGGCCGGCGAGGATGTTGCGCCAGAACGCCTCCACATCGGGCGCGTCGGGGAAGCGGCCGGCCATGCCGATGATGGCGATGGACTGGTCGAGGGCGGCGCGTCCCTCGGCCATCACCGCCCCGCCCGGCGCGCCACGGACCGCTTGTGCCCGCGGCGGCGGAGCGGCGATCGCCACGGTTTCGGGCGGTGTGTGCCCTTTTGCCTGTTCCTCCTCTCGCAATGCCACCTGATCATCGCGCTCCGTCGTTACGCGGGCATCGGGGAAAGTGGTCGCGATATGGTCCGCCAGCGCCCGGACGGTCGCGAAGTTGTACAGATCCGTTGAGCGCAGGCTGATGCCGGCGGTGCGGTTGAGGTCCTCGGCGATCTGCGGGGCAACGATCGAGTCCACGCCCAGGTCGCCGAACGGGGTCTCCGCGTCGATCGCATCGGCCGGCAGGTCCAGGCCGGCGGCTACGCGATCGCGTACCAGGGCCTCGAAATCACCAATCACGGGCCTCGGGGCGGTGGCGGCATGGGGCGTGGCGGTCTGCATCGGCTGGGCCGCAACCGCGCCCTGGCGTTCGGCGAGCAGCACGACCTGCGGGCTGCCGGCGATATCGAGGAAGCCCGGCGCGGGGGATGCCACGACATGGGCAAAGCCGGCGGCCAGCAGGTTCCGCCGCCAGCCCGGCACGTCGAGCAGCGGGCTGTGCGGCAGCCGCCGCGCCGGATCGGCCGCGCGCCACCAGCCATCCAGCAGGCCGAAGGTCAGGGTGGCGAAGTCCTCGGCAACCGTCATCTCGTTGATCAACAGAAGCCCGCCGGGCCGCAGCATGCCGGCGATATGCCCGAGCGTTTCCTGGATATCGCGGGTTGCGTGCAGGACGTTCGTGGCAACGACGACATCGAAGCTGGCGGGATCGAACCCCTGGCTGGCCGGATCCTTCTCGATATCCAGGACGGCGAAGCGCATGCGAGGGTCGGTGTAGCGGGCGCGGGCGTGCCGAACGAAGCCGGTCGAGACGTCGGTGTAGTGATATTCAAGTTCCGACCGGTCCCCCAGCACCCGCAGCACCGCGTCGGCGGTGGCGCCGGTGCCGGCGCCAACCTCCAGCACCCGGCCAGGCCGGGCCGCGGCGATGGCGGCGGCGACCGAGGCGTTGCAGGCGGCAAGCACCGGTTGCTCCCGGTAGATCGCCTCGACCAGGCGCATGGAGCCACCGGGGAACATGACGTCGGTGCCTTCCCGCTCTCCGGTGATCACATCCGGGAGGGCGGCGACGCAGAGGTCGAGCAGCGCCAGTGGATCGCGCAAGGACGGCGCGCGGGCGAGCAGTTCGTCCCGTGATGGCGCCGAACCGGTGTTCCGGCCGAGCAGGTCTACCACCGCATCGAACAGGCGGGCATGGCGTGGCAGGACGGTCCGACGCTCGGCCAGACCGTCGCCGCCATGGGGCATCCCGCGCTCGCGCAGGATCTCGGCCATCAGATGCCGCGCATACGCGTCGACGGCCAGATGCAACGCGGCGTCCACCGCTTCCGCTTCCAGGCCCGCAAGGGGGAGAGCGGCGGCCGCGGCGGCGTGGACCGATCCGGCGGGCGATGGCGCACCCATCGCCCGCCACACCTGCGGGGAGAGGCTCGCATGGACGATCTGCGAGTCCGGTCCCGACAGTGCCTCGGCGAAGGCCTCCACGGCATCGGCCGCGACCATCGGATGGATGCCCTGGCGGCGCAGGCGTTGCAGCCCCTCTCCGACGAAGGCCTCGTTTTCCCAAAGGCCCCACTGGATCAGGCGGAAGGGACGGCCAAGGGCCCGTTGCCGTTCGGAGAAGGCGGCCTCGAAGCTGCATGCCGCGCAATAGCTGGCCTGTCCGACATTGCCGGGGAACGCGGCGAAGGCGCCGATGGAGGAAAACACCGCGAAGAAGTCCAGCGCGTCATCGGTCGTGGCGGCGGAGAGCGCGGTCAGACCCTCGACCTTCGGACGCATGGCCGCGGCGAAGGCGGCATCCTCGGTGCGTTCGAGCGGGGCGAACAGTGGATCGAACACCGCCTGGATGACGCCGTTGACCTTGCCGAACCGGGAACGGACGGCGGTCAGGGCGGAGGTGGCGCCGTCGGCGGTGGTGATGTCGGTGGCGCGATACTCCGCCTCGGCCCCCAGGGCACGCAGTTCATCGAGGAAGGCGCGCCGGTCGGCGTCCAACGGCTGGCGCCCGACCAGGAACAGCCTGGCGCGGTGGCGGGAGACGAGGTGGCGGGCAACGCCGCGGCCGACGCGGCCCATGCCGCCGACCAGCAGATAGACCCCACCGTCACGCAGCGTCGCGCTCGTGGAGGCATCGGCGATCGGTTCCAGGACCCGATCGAACCGGACCCCGCCACGGAGGGCAACGACCTCGCCCGAGGGTGATGGCGAAGCGGACAGCACGGCCTGGCGCAGGGCTGGGGTCCACTCGGCCGGATCGATGTCGAGGATCACGACCCGCCAGGACGGGAACTCCCGCCCGATCGCCTTGCCGAGGCCCTGCACCGTGGCACCGGCCGGATGCACGGCGGATTCCGAGCCGGTCACCGTTTGGGCGCAGGAGGTCACGACCCGCAGTTCCAGCGCGGCCTTCCCAAGGCCCCGCGCCGCAAGGTCACGCACCAGACGCAGCAGGTCTGCCGCGTCGCCGGTCCCGGCGTCGCAGAACACGATGCGCGATCCGTCCGCCAAGACAGCGCCAGTCTGGCCCAGCAACCTTGCCAGGCTCTCAGCGCCAACCACCATGTCGGGTTCAAGGGCGGGACCCGCTTCGGCCGCGTGCTCCACCCACACCGGGCGGAAGCTTCTCGGCGCCACGGCTTCGGGTTCGGCCGCGCGCGAGGCCGCCGCGCCGCGCATCTGGAACCCGGTCCAATGGATGGCCGACTTCCCCGCCGCATCGGCAATCGTCAGATCGACGCGATCGGCCCCCGTCCGGCGCGCCAGGATGAAGCACCCGGTCGACGGCGGGGGCGTCAGGATGTCGATCGCCTCCACCCCGGTCGGGTAGCGCAACCGGGGCGTCGCGCCATCGCCCCGCGCAAGCAGGGAGGCTCCCGTCTGGATCGCCGCATCCATCAGCCGGGGCGACAGGCCGCACCCATCATCGGGATCGGTCGGGCCGACCCAGGCCAGCGCCACCCCATCCCCCACCCAAATCTCATCAAACCCCGCGAAGCTCGGCCCCAACCGCACGGCGCCGCGATCCAGCGCGTCGAGTTCGCGGCGGGAGGCGTGCTGGTCGGTCTCGGCCTTCACCGCCGCCACGTCGATCGCGGGTGGTTCGGCCCCGCGGTCGAACACCGCCACGCAGCGCGCGGCCGGCGTGTCGGAGATTCCGGGCAGCATGGCGCAGGCGGCCCCATCGACCTTGATCCGGACGGTGATCCCATCCGGCGGCACGCTGATGGTCTGTGCCCAGGCGACGTCGCGCAGCCCTCGGACCGTGCCGTTCCCGCGCTGGGCGGCGGCGAACCGCGCCATCTCCAGGAACACCGAGGCATGCAGCAGAGGCACGCCCCCGATCTCGTGGTCCCGCGCGATCGGGTCGGTCGCGGTAAATCGATGGGAGACGACGCCATCGTCGCCAACCCGGGCGAACGGGTGCGCCGCCGGGGTGGGACGCCGAGCGGCCCAGTGGACGGCGCGGGTGAAGGGGTAGTGGGGCAGAGGGAGAGGACGGTGTTGGCCGGCCCAGACATGGGGCCACTCGGGCGCTTCACCGCCGACATAGCGTTCGGCCAGCCGGTCGAGATCGTCGCTGATCGGGCCACGCGCGCGCGCGCCGCCACGGACCACGCCGGACAGCCAGTCGCCCCGGTCCAGCCGTTCCACCGCATCGGCGACGGACCCAGCCACCAGGGCCAGCCGATGATCGAAATGGGTGCGAGCCAGCGCGAGGGTGGCGGCGACGTCGGCCAAGGATTCTCCCGTCCCCCGCAGCCACGCGGCCAGGTCAGCCGCGCGACGGGTCAACCCATCGGCGTCACGGGCGGATAGCAGCAGGAGTTGCGGTGCGCCATCCGCGATGCGGGGCCCCGCGGATGGCGGTTGCTCCAGCACCACATGAGCGTTCGTCCCGCTCAACCCGAAGGCGCTGACGCCGGCGCGACGCGGCACGCCGGCCGGGGCTAGCCATGGCCGGCGCTCGGTGATGACCGACAGACCGGATGCCGCGACATCGATCTTCGGGTTCAGCGTGTCGAAGTTGACCGAGGGCACCAGTTCCCCGTGCCGCAGGCACAGCACGGTCTTCATCAGGCCCGCGAGCCCCGCAGCCTCGGCCGTGTGCCCGATGTTGCTCTTGACGGAGCCGAGCGCGCAGGGGGGTGCGTTGATTGGGCGGTCGCCAAGGGCGGTGCGGAGGGCGGCGATCTCGATCGGATCGCCCAAGGGCGTGCCTGTGCCGTGGGCCTCGATATAGGTCAGGGTGGCGGGGTCGATGCCGGCCTGGGCGTGGACGGCGCGCAGCAGGGCGGTCTGGGCGTCGGGGTTCGGGGCGGTGATGCCGTTGCTGCGGCCGTCCTGGTTGGTGCCGGTGGCCTTGATGACCGCATCGATCCGATCGCCATCCGCCAGCGCCTGGGCCAGCGGCTTCAGCACGATCGCGGCGACGGCCTCCCCCACCACGATCCCGTTGGCGGCGGCGTCGAACGTGTGGCAGCGGCCGTCCGGCGAAAGCATGCCGGTGCGGGTCATCGCCACGAACGGCTTCTCGTCCAGGAACAGGCTGACGCCGCCGACCAGGGCCATCCCGATCTCGCCCCGCCGCAGCGCCTGGCATGCCAGGTCGAGCGCCACGAGCGAGGCCGAACAGGCGGTGTCCACGACCAAAGCGGGGCCTCGGAGATCGAGGAAGTAGCTGATGCGTGACGCCAGCAGGGATACAAGGTTGCCGGTCAGGCCATAGGACTGTGCGGCCTTGGCGTCCGGTTCCAACAGCGCGTCATAGCCGGAGTTGGACGCGCCGACGAACACCCCGGTCGCGCTGCCTTTCAGGCGATCGGTGGCATAGCCCGCGTTCTCGAACGCGAGCCAAGCCTGTTCGAGGAACAGCCGGTGCTGCGGGTCCATCGCCGCGGCTTCCCGGGGCGAGATGTTGAAGAACCCCGCGTCGAAGCGGTCGATGCCATCCAGGAAGCCGGCCCATTTGCTGATGGTCCGGCCCGCGGCGGCGGGATCGGGATCATAGAACGTCGCCGCGGCCCAGCGCTCGGCCGGGACCTCCGAGACCAGGCATTCGCCGGCGGCAAGCGCCCGCCAGAAGCTGTCGAGGTCCGGGGCACCGGGGAAACGACCGGCCATACCGATGATCGCGATGTCGCCGACGGCCAGAGCGGGGGCAACGGCGGGCGCGGGTGCCGGGACCGAGGCGACCGCGGGTGCCTCCTCGGCGGGGGCCTCACGGAGGGCTGGCGCTTCTGCCGGCACCAACCGGGCGACATGCGCCGCCAGCGCGGTCACGGACCCCGCGCCGAACAGAACCTCCACCCCCAGCCGCAGGCCGAAGGCGCGGTTGACGGCGTCGAGGAACCGGACCCCCAGCAGGGAACTCAGCCCGAGTTCCACAAACGGCGTCCCGGCCGAAACACCCACCGGATCAACGCCCAGCGTGGTGGCGAGCAGCGCGAGAACGCGGGACTCCACACGTTCCGGAACGGCCGGCGTGGGCACCAGCCTGGGTACCGGCCGAGGCGCCTCGGCCTGCCGCAGGGATCGCAGTTTCTGCGCGTAGGTGATCATGCGACCCCCATAGGCCGGCGATTCTGTTCGGCCAGACCGGGCAAGCCGGGCCGTTGTCGGGCCGTGATCAGCAGATAGGACAGCAGCCCCAACCGCAGCCCCTGCCCGAACCCGTCCCAGGATCGTTGCACCACGGCCATCAGGGCCACGTCCTTGCCGCCGCCCGCTTCCTCCCGCGCGATCATCGCATCCAACCCGGGATCGTGCAGGAAATTGGCGATCTCCTGCGACAGGTCGACGCATTCCTCGATCGCGAGGCCATGGCGGGCGAGCAGATCGGCATAGTCGGCCTTTGTGCTGGTGTAGGACCCGACCTCGGGCAGTTCGATCGGCGCCACGGTGTTGGCGGCGCAATCGGCGAGCAGCAGCCAGCCGTCCGGCGCGAGATGACCGGCGATGTTGCCGAACAGAGCGTCCTTGTCGGCGATGTGGTGCCCGACCTCCAACCCGATGACCGCGTCGAAGGTCCCCGGGAAGGGATCACGGGCGCTGTCGCGGTGATGGACCGAGACCCGACCCGCCAGCCCCGCGGCCGCGATCCGGGCCTGGGCAATCCCCGCCTGACGGGCCGAGATCGTGTAGCCGACCGCTTCCACCCCCGGATGCGCGCGGGCCAGGGCACAGACATCGGTTCCCACGCCGCAGCCGAAATCGAGCACGCGGCCCACCCGCGACCAGTCGACGCCCGAAAACAGCACCTCCCGCATCTCCCGCTGCGCCGCCTGGATGGCGGCCCAGTGCGCGGGATGAGCCGCCGGGTCCTGGAAGGCGCGGGTCCAGGAGAACCCAGGCACGATCTCGGGGAACGGAGCGAGGGTCAGCATGATGTCCTCGTCCCGGCCCTCGGCGCGCGTGACGAAGTCGTAGAAGGCGCCGACGACGTTGGTGGGCGCTGGCAACGGCGCAGGCGTCGGCTCGGGTGGGAACGGCGCAACCGACCGGAGCGGCGCCGCCGCTTCCTCCAGCACCACATGAGCGTTGGTGCCGCCCAGACCATAGGCATGCACGCTCGCCGCCCTTGGGTGCCCCGAAGGCGCCGGCCAGGCCCGGGCCCCATCCGCGAAGCGGAACGGACCGTTCGGATCGAACCCGTCCGGATCATCCCGCCGGTTCGCCATCGGCGGGACCTCCCGGTGCCGCAGGGCCAGCACCGCCTTGATCAGGCCCGCGATCCCCCCTGCGGCGTCCAGGGAACCGATGTTCGGCTTCACGCTGCCAATGACACAGGGGTCGGCCGGTCGTCCCTCCAACTGCGTAAACGCCTGCGTGAAGGCACTGAGTTCCGCCATGTCGCCGATCGCGGTGCCGGCGCCATGCGCCTCGATATACCCGATCCGGTCGGGCTGGACCCCGGAGCGCCGGATCGCATCAACCATGCACGCCGCCTGGAGGCGCGGGTTCGGCAGGGTCAGCGAACTCGCCCGCGCGCCCCCGTGGTTGACGGACGTGCCCCGAATCAGGGCATGCACCTGGTCTCCGTCCCGCACCGCATCGGACAGGCGCTTCAACAGCACAACCCCCGCCCCCTCGCCCCGCGCCTGCCCCCCCGCCGCCCGGTCAAACGCTCGGCACACCCCATCCGGGGCCAGGATGCCCAGGCGGGCCAAAGCGGCGGTTTCCTCGGGCGCGAGCAACAGGCTGACGCCCCCCGCCACGGCCATCGCGCATTCCCCGCCACGCAGGGCACTGACCGCCCGATGCACGGCGACCAGGCCGCTGGAGCAGGCGGTGTTCACGGCCTCGCTCGGCCCCGTCCAGTCGAACTGGAACGACGCCCGGTTCGGCACCATCGACAGCACGGCCCCGGCGACCGCCAGGCCGTCCAGTTCCTGCCCCCGCGCGCGCAAGGCGGACTCATGGCTATGGGAGTAGACCGCCGCGAACACCCCCACCGCCTGGCCGCGCAAGGCCGAGGGCTGGTAGCCAGCATCCTCTATCGCCGCCGCGATCTGTTCGAGGAAAATGCGCTGGTGCGGGTCCATGGCGGCCGCCTCGGCCGGCGCGATGCCGAACCGGGCAGCGTCGAAGGACTCCACATCGTCCAGATAGCCGCCCAACGGAGGCACCCCAGGCCCGCCCCGCCCGACTGGCGGCGGCGTCAGCAGGCTGCGGCCGGCGCGCAGGTTGTCCCAGAAGGTCCGCAGGTTGGGGGAGCCTGGGAAACGGCCGCTCATGCCGACAATCGCGATCGGCTCGTCCTGGGTCCGGGCAACCCGCACCGGCGCGGGGACATGGTTCGGGCGCAGGGCCGCCAGGTGTTGCAGCGAGTCGAGGACAAGAGAGTCCTCCACCCCGAAGTCGATCAGGCACGCGATCTCATCTACCCCCGCCGCCGCGGCGCGATCCAGCATGGGGCGGCATTCCTCGGGGGAGCCGAACAGGGCGGCGGAGCGGGTGTAACGCTCAAACGCATAGGCAACGACCTGCTCGCGGCTCGCCTCGCTCATGCCACGGCCTTCCTCCGAGCCGTGTCGCTGCACGTCGACCGATCCGCGGACATACTCCATGAACGGATCGCGGACGGTGGCGCGGGCATAGGCGCCGTCGGGATGGACGAAGCTGTGCAGCATCAGAGCGACCCGGCCGCCATCGGGGTCGAGCCCGGCATCGCGGCGGGCCTGGCGATACAGCGCGATCTTCGGGGCGATGTCGTCGAGGTCCCCGCCCAGCAGCATGGTCAGCACGTCGAAGCCGTTGGCGCCGGCCCAGACGAAGGTCTCGGGGTTGCCGGTCGCGGAAATCCAGACCGGCAGTTCGGGCTGCACGGGGGCGGGATAGATGCGGGTCGGCGCGGGTTCGCCCAGGCCGTTCGGCAGGGTCAGAGTGTCGCCGCGCCACAGGCTGCGCACCGCCTCGATCCGCTCGCGCGTGATGTCGCGGGCGGCGGCGAAGGTGTCGGGGGACAGGACGAAGTCATTCGGGTTCCAGCCGCTGCCGAAAGCGATCTCCACCCGGCCGGCGCTCAGGTTGTCGACCATCGACCAGGTTTCAGCCACATGGGCGGGCTGGTGCAGCGGCAGGACAACGCTGCCGGCCCGCAGCCGGACACGGCTGGTGATGGTAGCCAGGGACGCGGCGAGCACGGCCGGGTTCGGATAGGGACCGCCGAACGGATGGAAATGCCGCTCGGGCAGCCAGAGGGCGGAAAATCCGTGCGTGTCGGCGAACCGCGCCGCTTCCTGCACCAGGCGGTAGAGGTCGGGCCGAGCGGTGTCCCCCGCGACGGCAGAGAAGAACATCAGGCTGAAGTCGAGGTTCTCGGCGGTCCGTTGGCGCGTTGAGGGGACCGGCGCGGCCGCGGTCGCACGCATCCGCGCGGCGAAGGCGGCCGGACGCAACGCCCCTTCCCCTCGCGCCCGCAACAGCCGAACGGCGCGGTGTTCGAGGTCCTGCCGCGATGCGCTCATGGCCGGATCCTCGCGGGACGGTTCGTTCCTGGGGCAGCCAGGGCCTGGGCCAGGGCGGCGACGGTTGGATACTCGTAGAACATTGTCGGATCGACCGTGACGCCGAGGCGCTTCTGCAGCCGTTCCGCCACATGCAGCGCCTTGATCGAGTCCATGCCAAAGGCCGCGAACTCGGACACTTCCGTGAACCGATCACGCGGGAGTTTCAGGAAGTCGCAGACGGTGTCGAGGACTGCTTGTTCGGGGGTGTCGGTTGGCAATGGTACCGATGCCCCCCCTCCCCTTGAGGGAGGGGGACGGGGGG
>CAMCDA010000075.1 GCA_945873195.1 Asaia bogorensis | reverse complement strand
TTGAGAGCGGCCAGAGCCACCTTCGCTTTGAAAGCCGGGGTGTGGTTCCGGCGAGGCCGTTTCGTCATGTGAACTCCTGTTCGGCGGCGATCCTCGCCGCGTTCAGGCAGGAATTCCACTTATGGCCCTGTGCGGATTTCCCCAGCCACCTCTGGTCTTGATGGCCGCGATAGGCTGTACGGCCTTGCTGGCGACGACGACATCACAGGCGGCAATGGTGACGACTTCCTGATAGGCGGCCATGGCGTCGACACCATGGCCGGAGGAAGCGGTGACGATACCTATTGGGTCGATAACCCTGGCGATAGCGTAACGGAAGCGGTCGGAGGGGGAAGCGATCTCATCCGTTCGCTCTCTGATTACACGCTGGCGGATAACTCCGGGATTGAGTTCCTGAACGCAAAGACGGCTACGACTGGCCTGGAACTGACCGGCAACGAATTCAACAACACCATCGTGGGCGGGAGCGGAAACGATACGATCACGGGCGCGGGCGGTGGCGACAAACTGTGGGGCCACGCGGGCGCGGATGTGTTTGCCCTACTGGCCCTGGACGACTCGAGTGTATTTGCCGGAACCCGGGACAATATCGCCGACTTCTCGGCGTTGGAGGGAGATCTGATTGGACTGAGCGCGCTGGATAGCGACATCACCCTGGGAGGAGACCAGGCGTTCACCTTCATCGGCAATGCGGCGTTCTCGGCCGCGGGTCAAATCCGGACCGAGAACCTTGCCGGAAGGACGATCGTGTCTGGCAACGTGGACTCGGATCTTGGCGCGGACTTCGCGGTGAAGCTGGTCGGGTCGCACACACTGAGCGCGGCCGCCTTCATCCTTTAGCCGGACCACGGGTGGGGATGGTCGGCACCATCCTCCCCCCCCACGCCAAACCCCGACTACCGAAGCGGCAGCGAGTACATCAGCCCGCCCTTCGTCCAAAGATCGTTCAACCCACGCTCCAGCCCAATCGGGCTCCCCTTGCCCAGGTTCCGATCGAACGACTCCCCATAATTCCCTACCGCCCGCAACGCCCGCTCGGCCCAGGCTTCATCCAGGCCCAGGGCCTTGCCCAGACCCGGCTCAACGCCCAGCAAACGGCGGATATCAGGATCGGTGCCGGTCTTCTTCTCATCCAGGTTGGCCCGGGTCACACCAAGCTCCTCGGCCGAGATCCAGGCCATCAGCACATACTTCGCGATCACCGCCCACTGCTCATCACCCCGGCGGACCATCGGGCCAAGCGGCTCCTTCGACACACGCTCCGGCAGGATCACATGCGCGGCCGGATCGCTGACCGCCGAGACCCGCAGCGCGGCAAGCTGGCTGGCATCCGTCGTCATCGCGTCGCAGCGGCCGCTCTGATAGGCCTGCACCATCGTATCCATAGAATCCAGGATCACCGGCTGGATCTTCAGATTGTTCCGCCGAGCGAAATCACCCAGGTTCAGTTCGGTGGTGGAGCCAGGCAGCACGCACACCGTCGCCCCATCCAACTGCCTGGCGCTGGTCAGGTTGGTCTTCTTGGGCACCATGAACCCTTGCCCGTCATAGAAATTGACCCCGACCCCCAGCAGGCCCAGCGAGGTCTCCCGCGTCAGGGTGATGGTGACATTGCGGGCGAGGACATCGATCTCCCCGGACTGCAACAGCACGAACCGGGTGGAGTAGGTCGTAGCCACGAACTTCACCTTCGCCGGGTCCCCCAACACCGCGGCCGCCAGCGCTCGGCAGTAATCGACATCGAGGCCGTTGTAGACACCCTGGGTGTCGGGCGCCGAGAACCCGGCAACCCCGGAATTCACCCCGCAGACCACCTGCCCGCGCGCCTTCACCTGGTCCAGCGTCCCGGCGGATGCGCCGAACGGGGCTGCCAGGACGGCGACGGCAAGCAGGGGAACGATCGAACGATGCATGATGGGCCTCCGGGCGCTGCGACGCATGCAAACTGCCTGACAACGCCTTGGACCACCACCCAGCCCCTCCAATGTGCTATAGCCCCGGCAACACAACAGGAGTTCACAGGATGACCGAAGCCAAGCTCGCCCCCAATCTGCCCGGCTGGATGCTGGACCACACCAACCGCTACCTCAGCAGCGGCGGGACCGACGGGCACATGTACAAGGTCACCCCGCCGGGCTATTCCGAGATGATCGTGCCGTCCCTGCTGCTGATCACCACGGGGCGCAAGTCGGGGGAGAAATTCATCTTCCCGCTGTTCTACGGGAAGACCGGCGACAGCTACATCATCGTCGCGTCCAAGGGCGGCGCCCCCGCGCATCCGGGCTGGTACAAGAACCTCCTAGCCAACCCCGAAGTCGAGGTTCAGGTCGGAACCCAGAAGATCAAGGCCCGGGCGCGCACGGTCAGTGGCGCCGAACGCGCGGCGCTCTGGCAGGAATCCCTGAAGTTCTGGCCGCCCTACGCTGACTACGCGAAGAAGACCGATCGCGAGATTCCGGTCGTGGTGCTCGACCCCATCGCCTGACGCGACCAGACCCGCGGGACATGCAACCGAATGGAGTCCATCGGCGGCTCCATTCGGATAGCCCGCCCATCCCCGCTTTCCCCCATTTTCAAACCTTGCATCCGCGCCCGGTTTCGGGCGTGTCACAGCCTCCGCGCGGCCGTTCCCGAATCGGCCACCTGTGGCTACCTCAACCGCAACCCCAGGTGACGCACCCCGATGCCGACGCCGTTCTCCTCCCGTGATCTCAGCCGCGTGTTCGACGCGCGCAGCCTGACCCGCGGCCGTGGCCTGGGGCTGGCCGGCGGGGTGACGGTCAAGCTGGAGGGCGACACCATCACCGGCGTCGTGCAGGACCGGCACACACCCCACAAAATCCAGATCACGCCCACTCTGTTCGGCCGCCGCGTGGTCTTCGACAACCAATGCGGCTGCGGCACGCGCGGCTGCGCCCACCTCGCCGCCGCCGCCTTTGCCGCGCTGGACCAGTTCCCCGAACTGCGCGCGTCCGAACAGCAGACCTTCCTCGACACCCTGGTCACCGCGGCGCCCGAGAAGGAACGCCAGCGCCTGGTGTTCGAGCTTTCGCCCGCCGACCCGCCGCATGCCTGCGCCGTCACCACGATCCTGATCGGCGACCGCACCGGGACCATCGCGCCAACGACGCCCCGCCAGATCGCCTCCGACCAGTCGGTGGAGGAGAAGCTGCGCGACCTCGCCTACCTGCTTGGCGACGGCACCGACTCCCGCGTGACAGTGGCGCCCGATCTGGTGTCGGAGGCGCTGGACGCCCTCGCCCGCTGCGGCCACGCCCGGTGGCACGCCGGCGGGCGGCGCCTGATGCCGGGGGAAACGCGCACCCTGACCGCCGCGACGGCCGAGGCGCTGCCGCCCCGATCCAGCGTCATCGTGGGCGACAAGGGCCTGTGGTACGTCGATGCGACGACCGGCGCGGTCGGCCGGGTCCGCATCCAGGCCCCCGTCGCGCCGCCGCAGCCCCGCTACACCCCGCCGCCGGTCGCGCGTGGTCCCTCCGCCGCGCCACCCCGCCGCCGCGCCGACGTCCCCACCATCACGGAACAGGTGATCGTCGAACGGCCAGTGACCCCCGTGCTGCGCCTGACCCGCTTCCCTTGCCCCGATGAGCGGGGACGGATGCAGATGCTCGACGCCCTGCTGCTGGAGTTTGACTACGACGGCGCCATGGTCCCCTTCGATGACGACCGGCAGTTCGTCCGCGTCAACGCCCCCGGCGGCCCTATCTTCGTCCGGCACGACACCAAGACCGAGGCCGCCGCGCAGACCGCGCTCCGCCAGGACGGCCTGGTGCAGATGCGGATGGCCACCGGCAAGGCCGAGAAGGGCCGGCTTGTCTTCCTGTTCCGTGGCCGCGACGCGGCCGAGGCCTGGACCGGCTTCGTCTCCGAACGCCTGCCCGCCCTTCAGTCGCAAGGCTGGCGCAACATGATCGACAGCGCCTTCGGCCCCCGCATGGTGGACAGCGTCGGCCTCTGCGACATGCGCGTCGGGGATGGGCCGAGCGGCGGATTCTCGTTGGATCTGGGGATTGAGATCGATGGGAGCCGGCATAAGCTGCTGCCGATCCTGATGCGGCTGCGCGATCGCGGCGGCATGGCGACGGCGCGGATTCTGGATGGCGAACTCATCACCAGCCTGGACGACGGCCGCATCCTGAAGCTGCCGGCGGACCGGATCGCCCGCCTGCTTGCGGTGGTGGAGGACCTGATTGAGGCCGCCAGCCGCACCTCGGCCGAAACGCTGGTCCTGGACGCGACGCAGGCCGCCGAAGTGCTGGACCTGGAGGATATCGTCACCACGCGCTGGCAGGACGGGACGGCCATCGCCACCCAGATCGCCCGGTTCCGCGCCAATGATGAAATCCCGGAGGCGCCGGTGCCGGCCAGCTTCACCGCCAGCCTGCGGCCGTATCAGCAGCAGGGCGTCAACTGGTTGCAGCATCTGCGGGCGAACGACCTGGGCGGGTTGCTCGCCGACGACATGGGCCTGGGCAAGACCGCGCAGACCATCGCCCATATCGTGATCGAGGAAGCCGCCGGCCGGCTCGATCGGCCCGTGCTGGTCGTCGTGCCGACCACGCTGGTACCGAACTGGACCGCCGAACTGACACGCTTCGCCCCCAATCTGCGCGTGGTCGTGCTGTACGGCATGGACCGGCACGAACGCCGGCGCGACCTGACCGGCGTGCATGTCGTGATCACGACCTACACCGTGCTGACCCGTGATATCGAGGAAATGGCCGCCCTGCCCTGGCACATCGTTGTCCTGGATGAGGCGCAGGCGATCAAGAGCGCGACCGCCAAGGCCACCCACGCGGTCTGCCGGCTCGATACCCGCCATCGCCTGTGCCTTTCCGGCACGCCGATCGAGAACAATTTGGGCGAGCTCTGGTCCCAGTTCGCCTTCCTGATGCCCGGGCTGCTGGGCCACCGGAAGGAATTCACCCGCCGGTTCCGCGGGCCGATCGAGAAGGACGGCGACCCCGTCCGCCGCCGCCAGCTGACCGCCCGCATCCGGCCCTTCATCCTGCGCCGCACGAAATCCGCCGTCGCGACCGAGCTGCCGCCCAAGCACACGATCCTGCGCCGGATCACCCTCGCGCCCGATCAGCGCGAGCTGTACGAGACCATCCGCGCCACGATGCATGAACGCGTGACCCAGGGGATCGCCGAACGCGGCCTGGGACAAAGCCATGTCCTCGTGCTGGATGCGCTGCTCAAGCTGCGGCAGGTCTGCTGCGATCCGCGCCTGGTCAAGCTGCCCTCTGCGCGTCTGACCGGCACGTCCAGCAAGCTGGATGACCTGCTGGAGATGGTGGGCGAGATGATCGCCGAGGGCCGGCGCATCCTGCTGTTCTCCCAGTTCACCTCGATGCTCGACCTGATGAAGCCGCCGCTGACGGAAGCTGGCATACCGTTCGTCGAGCTGCGCGGCGACACCGCCGACCGGGCGGCGCCGGTGCGCCGGTTCGAGGCCGGGGAGGTGCCGCTGTTCCTGATCAGCCTGAAAGCCGGCGGACGTGGTCTGAACCTGACCTCGGCCGACACGGTAATCCATTATGACCCGTGGTGGAATCCGGCGGTGGAGGATCAGGCGTCCGACCGCGCGCACCGGATCGGACAGACGAAGTCCGTGTTCGTCTACAAGCTGATCGCCGCGGATACGGTGGAGGAACGCATCGTGGCCCTCCAGGAACGCAAGGCCGAACTGGCCAGCATCGCGCTCGGCGGGGACGGCGATGGGATGGGCCTGGGCGCGATGGACGCCGAGGACATCGACTTCCTGTTCGGCGAGCAGCCCGATCTGCTGGCGGCCTGAGGGCGGCGCTCAGCCGTCGGTTGCCTCAAACGCCAGGCCGTCGTCCCGCTTACCGACGCGGATGACCCCGGGGAACGGAATATGCGCCCCGGCGAGGCGCAGGCCGGATTCGGAGGTCTCCGCCAGCAGGTCCAGCCGCATGGTCTGGGCGCGCGGGCGGTCGGCATCGAACAGGAATCCCCATTCCGGATGCTTCACCTGCAAGGCCGGCAGATGCAGCACATCGGCCGAGATCAGCACCGGATCACGCTGCCCCAACTGATAGCCCACCTGCCCCGGCGTATGACCCGGCAGCGCCCGCACCAGGACACCGGGCAGGATCATGTCGCCGGGATGGATGGCGATCAGTCGCTCCCGATAGGTTTCCATCGCGGCCACGGCAACCGCCGCCTGGGAGGCCTGGATGGCGTCCATCTCGGCCGGATTGCGCCAGAACCGGATTTCCTCGGCCGCCACGTGCAGTGCCGCGTTGGGATAAACCGGGCGTCCGTCCGCGACCAACCCGGCGGCGTGGTCGCCATGCAGATGGGTCATGAACAGGTCGGTCACGTCCCCGGGCGCATAACCGGCCTGGCGCAAAGCCGTCAGCAGATGCCCCAGATGCGCGCCTCGGCGGGATCCATCGCCGGCATCCACCAGACACAGCCGATCGTCGGTCTGGATCAGGAAGGCGTTCACCGAGACCGTCATGTCGTTCAGGTCCTGGCCATCAGCCATCGCGAGGTCGTCGCCAACGCCGCGCACGACATCGGGAAAGCGCGACAGGTCCATGTCCAGATAGCCATCGCACAAGGCCGTCAGCCGGGGCCCGTCAACGGCGATCTCCCGCGCGAGGCCACCCGAAGCCCTGATCCGCCGTGTCATCTCGCCCATGCACGTACTCCCCGGAATGATCATTGCTCCGTGCGCGGTTGGCGTTCAGGGCCATCTCGCAGACTGCTTTTCGTCCTGGGCGGGCTCGACCCGCCCATCGCCAGGCACGCGGGCGATTGAATTCATGCGAAATACCATCAACGGAGTCCCGGGCGATGGCCGGGTCAAGCCCGGCCAAGACGTCGCGGAACCGGATGTGATGGCCGGCCGCCGGCGCACCTGCGCCGAAATCACCCGCTAGACGACGGCAGCCAGGGATCGGTGCGCCACAACGCGGCCAGATCCGCGCGCTCCGCCTCCACCAACCGGCCCCAGGCCGCCCCGTCGGTCCAAGCCGGCACGAACCCGGTCTCATCCGCGTGCTGGCGGAACGCGGGGTCCTGCACCACGGCCCGCAGCGTATCGATCAAGCGCCCAGCCATATCAACCGGCAGGCCTGCCGGCGCCACCAGTCCCCGACGGATAGAGGCCGCCAAGGGCACGCCCGCCTCCTGCAAGACCGGCATATCCGGCAGCATCCCGAACCGGTTGCGCGACGCCAGGCCGATCCCGCGCAGCCGTCCGTCCCGCAGCGCGCCGATCGCGTCGCTCAGGCCCAGGGCAGCGGCGGACACATTGCCGCTGAGCACCGCCTGTCGCGCCGCGGCGGCCGAGGGAAAGGTCACGATGCTCAGCCGAGTCTGCGCGACGGCCTGAAGCCGCAGCGCGGCAAGATGCGGCGGGCTGCCCGGCGGCGGCGTGCCCAGCGGAAAGGCATCGGCGTCATCCCCCGCTCGGCGGATTACATCCTGTACCGATTCGAGCGGCGCGGCGGCCGGCGACACGAAGGCAATCGGCTCCCGCATCACCGCACCCAGCAGCAACAGGCGGGTCAGAACGCCTTCCCCGCCACGATCGACCATGCGGGCGGACATCGTCGGGCTGGAAAGCCACCCGAGCGTCACGCCACTCGGTGGGGCGTCGGCCAGGGCGTTGATTGCGTTCAGCCCGCCCTCTCCGGGAATGTTGCGGAGGACAAAGTCCCCTGCCCCACCCTGGCGCGCGATGAACGGCAGGATCGCCCGGGTCGTCGTATCCAGCCGGGACCCGAACGTCGCGCCGAGCAGGACCGTGGTCCGCCGGTTGGCGCGCGCGCCGGACACCGGCACCGCCAGGGCCGACAGGCCGGCCAGAACGGCGCGGCGGGTGATCATGGCGTGGGAGATTGCTCCGCCACGGCCGGGACGACCGGCGCGGCTGCATCGCGCCTCAGCCGGTGCTCGCCCAGGAACAGCAGGATCGGGGCTGCGATGAAGATCGACGACGACGTGCCGACAATGATCCCGAACAGCATCACCCAGGCAAAGCCCGACAGCGACTCGCCGCCAAACAGCGCCAGCGGGAGGGCGGCCAGGAAGATGGTCATGGAGGTGACGAGCGTGCGGTTCAGGGTTTCGTTGATCGACAGGTCGATCAGTTCCCGCAACGGCATCGTTTTGTATTTGCGCAGGTTTTCCCGCATCCGGTCATACACCACGACCTTGTCGTTGGTGGAGTAGCCCAGGATCGTCAGGATCGCCGCGACCATCACCAGGTCGAACTCGAACCGCGCCACCACCATGAAGCCGATGGCCTTGGTCAGATCGAGGATCAGCGTCACGACCGCGCCCACCGCGAACTGCCATTCGAAGCGGAACCAGATATAGACCAGGATCATCAGCAGGCTGCCGCCCAACGCGAGCATGCCCTGCCGGAACAACTCCGACGAAACGGCGGCGCCCACGGCATCGGTGCGAACCACGCGGGTGCCGGGGATGGCCTTTTCCAACGCCGCGCGGACCTTGGTCACGGCTTGCTGCGTCGCGGCCTCGGACGGCTGGGCTTCCAGGCGGATCAGCACGTCGGTCGGATCGCCGAACTGCTGCACGCCCTGGGCGATGACGCCATCGGCGGCCAAGGATGTGCGGATCAGCGCGAAGTCGGCCGGCCCGGGCGTGCGGATTTCCATCACCACGCCGCCGGCGAAGTCGATGCCCAGATGCGGCCCGGGATAGAAGAACACGATCACGGAGGCGATCGACAGTACGGCCGACACGGCCAAGCCCAAGATGCGCCCGCGCATGAACTGAACGCGGGTGTCATCACGGACAAAACGAATCATCGGTTTCATCATGATCGTGGCCTCAGACCGGCAGGGTTTTCGGCCTGGTGCGAAGGTACCAGGTTCCGACCAGAAGCCGGGTCAGCATCCAGTTGGTGAACAGCGTCGTCGCGATGCCGATCGTGATCGTCACGGCGAAGCCCCGGACAGGGCCGGAACCGAAGGCGAACAGCATCACGTGCGACAGGAACGCCGCCGCATTCGAGTCGAAAATCGTGCTGAACGCTCGGCTGAAGCCATGTTCCAGCGCGGATAGCGGTGGTCGCCCGGCTCGGAACTCCTCCCGGATGCGTTCATTGACCAGGATGTTGGCATCCACCGCGACGCCGAGCGTCAGCAGGATGCCGGCCATGCCGGGCAGGGTCAGGGTGGCGCCGATCACCGACATGATGGCCAGCATCAGGATGACGTTGACCAGCAAGGCGATGTTCGCGAACCAGCCGAACAGCCCGTAGAACACGCCCATGAAGGCGATGACGAACAGGAAGCCGATGACCAGCGACAGCGCGCCGGCGCGGATACTGTCGGCGCCGAGTTCCGGGCCGACGCTGCGCTCCTCCACCACCGTCAGCGGCGCGGGCAAGGCGCCGGCACGCAGCAGGACAGCAAGCTCATTGGCCGTCGCGGCGGTGAATGACCCGCTGATCTGACCGCGGCCGGCGGTGATCGGCTCCCGGATTACCGGGGCGGAGATCACCTTGTCATCCAGCACGATGGCGAAGCGGCGGTTGACGTTGGCGCGGGTGATGTCCCCGAACCGCTTGGCACCGACCGAGTTGAACTGGAAGTTGACGACCCATTCGCCATTCTGCGGATTGGTGCCGGCGCGGGCGTCGGTCAGCTCTCCGCCATCGACATCGACCCGCTTGCGGACGGCCACGCGTTCGCCGGGGCGTTCCTGCATCGGCAGAAACTCGATGCCGGGCGGGGGCAGCGAATTGGACATCGGGTTGGCGGTTTCGTCCACCAGACGGAAGGTCATCTTGGCGGTCTTGCCGAGCAACTGCTTGATCCGGTTGGGATCGTTGATGCCAGGCAGCTGGACGATGATGCGGTCGGAGCCCTGCTGGGCGATATGCGGCTCCACCACGCCGGTTTCGTCGATGCGGCGGCGGACGATCTCGATCGACTGCTCCACCGCGCCCTTGGAGCGGGCCGCCAGCGCGACGGGCGACAGCGTCAGGGTGATGGTCCCATCCGGGGTCGAGGCGATCGCCAGGTCCGGCAGGTTGGATGGCCCGGTCGGCTGGATCAGCTTTCGCAGGGCGGCGACGGCGACATCGGTCTTGGTGGCGTCGCGCAGGCGCAGCAGGATGCGGTTCTGGTCCGGCTGGGCTTCCAGGGTCTGATAGAAGATCTGGCCAGGGCGCAGTTCCTGGCGGACGCCATCGGTCAGGCTTTCCAGCCGATCCTTGACGACGGTCTTCATATCGACTTCCAGCAGCAGATAGCTGCCGCCCTGCAGATCAAGCCCGAGGCTGACCGTCCGCCAGGGAATCCAGGAGGCGGGCGCCGGCATCAGGTTGGGAATGCACAGCAGAAGCCCAAGAACGCAGGCGCCGAGGATGGCGGTGATCTTCAGTCGGCTGAAATACAACATGGGCTTTGGGACCGCGCTCCCTTGGGGATCTGGTGGCCGGCGAACCGACGCCGCCCCTATGCGCCGGGGGCGGCGGAATTGTCCAGTGGCAGCTTGTTCATATTCTCTATCGGGACCGGCCTCCTACGCCTCCCGCGCCGCTCGGCGCAGCAGCATTGCGAGCGGCATGGCCACCACCGCCGCGACCGCCATGAGGTAGAAGGCGTTCACATAGCCGATCATGGCGGCCTGCCTTTGCACCTCATTGCCCAGGCGCATCAGCCCGCGGGTGGTCTGCACGTCCCAGGCCTCGGGCCAGGATGGCATCAGCATCAGCTTGTTATAGGGCGTCACGAGTTCCGCCAGCGTCGCGTAGTTGATCTTGGTCGACCGGATCAGCGTGACGACGGTGATCGAGATGAACAGGCTCGACCCGAAGTTCCGCATCAGGGTGAAGACGCCGCTGCCCTCGGTGATCTGGTGCTTGGGCAGGGTGGCGAAGGCCATCACGGTCATGGGCGTGAAAGTGATGCTCTGCCCGAATCCCTGCATCCAGTTTGTCCAGACGATGTCGAACG
The DNA here is from genome assembly GCA_945873195.1 of Asaia bogorensis. GTDB lineage: Bacteria > Pseudomonadota > Alphaproteobacteria > Acetobacterales > Acetobacteraceae > Rhodopila > Rhodopila bogorensis_A. The sequence continues at coordinate 10,225 of CAMCDA010000075.1, read as the reverse complement.
GCGTCAGGTTGATGTCGAACTGCGCCATCGCCCAGGCGGAGTAGGCCTGCAACCCCAGCCCGGCCGCGATGGAAGTCCGCGGCGCGAGCCGGGTCATCGTTGAGATCACCAGGAAGGCGGTCCAGTTTCCTACCCCCCGAGAAGCCAGCAGCAAGCCGATCGCGCTGTCCGGGTAGCCCCGCAAATCGTGCAGCAGGGTTGGGAACAGGACCAGGGTCGTGAAACTCAGCATCCCCATCACGAAGGCGATCGTGATGCCCACCGAGAAATTCCGGTCCAGCAGCAGTTTTGGATCCAGGAACGGCTTATCGGCCGTCAGACAATGCACGACGAAGATCCAGAATCCCACCGCGCCGGTCACGGTCAGCAGAACGATCTCGTTCGATTCGTACCAATCCATCTTCGGGCCACGATCGAAGATCAACTGCGCCGAGATGATGGCGACCGACAGCGCGAGGAAGCCGGTCCAGTCGAAATAGGTCTTCTTGCTCTCGTTCCGGTCCGAAAGGGCGAACCAAATGCAGACCATGGCGCAGATGCCGGGCGGAACGATCATGTAGAAGGCGACGCGCCAGTCGTCATAAGCCTCGGTCATCAGGGAGCCGAAGATAGGCCCCAGCACCGGGCCGAACACCGCTCCGACGCCCCAAATGACCAGGGCGGTGGGCTGTAAGTGGCGGGGGAAGCTGGCGAGCAGGATCGCCTGCCCCATCGGCATGATCGGCGCGCCCAACAGCCCCTGGCCGACACGGTAGACAATCAGCGCTTCCAGGCTGTTGGCGATCCCGCACAGGAAGGAGGAGAGGGTGAACCCGCCGACGCAGAACAGCATCATGTTCCGCCAGCCCATCCGGTTCGACAGCCAGCCAGTCATCGGCGTGGCCACGGCGGTGGCGACCAGATTGAGCGTGATGACCCAGGAAATCTCGTCCTGGGTGGCGGACAGGCTGCCGCGCACCTGGGGCAGGACGACGTTCGCGATGGTGATGGTCATGCCGAACAGCAGGTTCGACAATTGGACCATCAGCAGGATCAGCCACTGGCGCCCGGTAATCGTGAACAGACCGCCCTGGGCGGTGGTGGCGCTCATGTGCTGACGCTCCCCGGTCCCGCGTTTGGGGCGGGTCAGTCGATCAGCTTAAATCAGTTGGCGGGGGGGGACCACCCTCGGGCATCGCCGGCCACCCATGCGCTTTCGGGTCATAACGCGGATGCGTTTGGGGGTCAGAGCGCGGCGGCGCTTGGGAGTCAGAGCGCCGCGGTCAGGCCGCCATCGGCCACCAGGACGTGGCCGGTGACATAGGACGCGGCGTCCGAGGCCAGGAACACCGCCGGCCCCGCCAGTTCCGCCGGGTTGCCCCAGCGCTTCATGGGCGTGCGGCTGGTCACGAATTCGTTGAACGACGGGTTCTTGTGCAGCACATCCGTGGCATCCGTCGGGAAGTAGCCGGGGGCGATGGCGTTGACGGTGATGTTGTGCGGCGCAAGCTCCAACGCCAGCGACCGCGTCATCCCATGCACCCCCGCCTTCGCCGTTACATACCCGTTCACCGTCGCTCGGCCCAGAATCCCCAGAATGGACGAGATCATGATGATCCGCCCACTGCCCTGTGGGACCATGATCCGCGCCGCTTCCCGGGTGCAGCGGAAATAGGCGGAGAGGTTGGAGTCGATGACGGAATCCCACTCGGCGTCGGTGGTTTCCAGCAGCGGCTTGCGGGGGATGACACCGGCGTTGTTCACGAGGATATCGAGCCGCCCATGATCCGCCTGGATGCGGCGAAAGGCGGCGGCCAGGGCGTCGGTGTCCGAGACATCGAAGGCATGCCCACCCAGACAGTTAGGCATAGCGGCGACGGCGGCATCAAGGCGCGCCTGGTCCCTGCCGTGCAGGATGACGCTGGCCCCGGCGGCGGCGAAGCCTTGGGCGATGGCGGCCCCGAGGCCTCGGGAGGAGCCGGTGACGAAGGCGATGCGATTGGCGAGGGAGAACATGCGCGGAAGGTGTCGGGGGTGGGGTGGGGTGTCAATCTCGCGGTGACGGATATTGCGTCAGACGGATTTTGTCCATATGTACGACAAATCGATCGCAGGAACGCGCGTGATGCAAACCCAGGATGAGACACAGCAACTCCGCGTGCGCCACGCCCGCGACACCCTGGCCCGCGCCGGTATCCTTGAGGGCGCGAAGAACACACGGGTCACCGTTCGCGTCCACGACCGACTGTTGGAGGCCGCGCGCCAGCGGTCCGGGCTGCAAACGGAATCCGAGCTTGTGACGGCGGGGCTGGCCTTGCTTGCCGCGCAGGATGACTTCGGCGCCTGGCTGATCAGCCAGCGCGGTCGGCTGTCGGAAGATTTCGACATCGGGATCTGACTCGATGGACATCGCGGAGGCGGCGCGGCTGGCTTTGCCCGTCGGCGCCCGCACGCTGGCCTACCGACCTCGGTCTGCCCTGCCGATGGACCCGGAGGCGATCCCCCGCGACGCGACCCTGCTGCTGGACACGACGGTCTATATCGATGGGGCCAAACGCGCGGGATTGCCCGCGCCGATCGCTCGGCTGCTGGTGGATCATCCCATCCGTCACTCCGGCCTTTGCATCGGGGAACTGGCGTTCGGGCTGGGCCGGCTCGATCCCACCCATGGCCAAACGGCGGGCAACCAAGCCGTCATCCTGGACCTGCTGGCCCGGATTTCAGCCGACACGGTCGTTGACCTGAGCCCGGAAGGCTGGGCGCGCGCGGGCGTGCTGGCGGGTGCTTTGGCCCGGACGCAGGGCTTCGCGCTGGATCGCCGGCGGGAACTGTTTGTCGACGCGGCCTTATTCGTGACGGCGGCGGAGACGGGGATGACCCTGATCAGCGGCAATATCGCCGACATGGACCTCTTGTTGCAGGTGGGTGGGCCGTCGCCGATCCTGCTGTATGGGCAGTAGCAACCCTCTCCCCCACACCAGGGGAGAGGGCTTCGTCGTCCTAGCTGTTCGGCCCGCGTTCCATCGAGATCGGCTGCCAGCGGCGCAGCTTCGTGCCGTTCTGCAGGACCGCCGGGTTGACGCAGCTCATGGGCCACTTGCCGTTCAGGACCAACGCCAGCTCGCGTCCGACATGCCGTTTCCGGGCCGGATCAAACCGGGCGGAGGCCGACGCCGTATGGGCGGACAGCGTGACATTCGGCATGCCCAGGATCGGGTTGTTGTTGCCCGGAGGCTCGATTTCCAGCACGTCCAGGCCGGCATGGGCGATCCAGCCCTCGGACAGCGCCTTGATCAGGCCGGCTTCCTGCACCGTCGGGCCGCGGCCGGTGTTGATGAAGATCGCCGTCTTCTTCATCAGCCGGAAGTGCTTCTCCATCAGCATGCCCTCGGCCTCGGGCGTCGCGGGCGCGTGCATCGAAACGAAATCGGACTGGCTGAGCACTTCTTCCAGCGTCACCGGCAGGACGCCGTGCTCGACCATCACCAGCTCCTCGATGAACGGGTCATAGGCGATGACGCGCAGGCCGAACGCCTTGGCGCGCTTGGCAACCGCGCGGGCGACATGGCCAAAGGCGATCAGGCCGAGCGTCTGGCCCATGAGGCGGGGGATCTGGAGAAGGGCGGGACGGCCCTCGGACCAGCGGCCCTCGCGCACCATGCGATCCTGCTCGATCACGCGGCGGAAGCTGGACAGCAGCAGGGTCAAGGCGTGGTCGGCGACTTCCTCGATGAAGGTATCGGGGCAGTTGGTGACCGGCATGCCGCGTTCGGTGGCGGCCTTCACATCGACGCTGTCGACGCCGACGCTGCCCAGCACGATGGCGCGACAGCGATCCGGCAGCGCATCGACCACCTTTTTGGAGAAGCGCATGCCCTTGGCATAGACCGCGTCGGCGTCCTGCGCGAAGGCGATGAAACCGTCCTCGGTAGCCGGGCCTTCGACGATCTCGGCGTTGATGCCTTCGAGCGGTTCCATTTCGTAATCGTATCCGCCGCCGGCGGTGGTGAAGCTGGCCCCGGCGGGGGTCGCGATCTTGAATTTAGCCAAGTGGAGTCTCCTTGCGTGGGTAGGCGTATGGGTGTGGGTAGGCGTGTGGTGGCGGTCAGCCTTTCGGCGGGCGGGCGCGGACGGCTTTTTCGTTCACGTCGATGCCCCAGCCGGGACCTTTCGGAAGGATGAAGTCGCCGTTTTCGACTGTCGGGACAACCGTATAGAAATCATCCCGCCAGGGCGCGCTGTCGATATCCAGTTCCATGACGCGGAAATTGGGGATCAGGGCGCTGAAATGGGCGCTGATCGAGCTGCACAGGTGGCCGTAGAAGTTATGCGGCGCGCAGTTCACCTCATACACATCGGCCATTGATGCGATCTTGAGGGATTCGTTCAGCCCGTTCCAGATCACGTCGACGATGGCGACATCGGTCGCGTAGTTGTCGAAGAACGGCTTGAATTCCCGCCGTCCGTGCAGCGTTTCACATGATGCGATCGGGCAATGGGCGCCGCGCTTGATCTCGGCGAGGGCCGGGGCGTCGTGGGTGTCGATTTCCAGCCAGGTCAGGTTGGCTGGCGCCACGGCTTCGGCGATGCGCTTGAAGCCCTCGGTCTTGAAGTTGAAGTTCACGTCGAGGTGGATGCCCATCTCGGGTCCGATCGCGTCGCGAATCGCCATCAACTGGCGCGTCACGCCCGCCGTCAGGCGGTTATCCCAGTTCAGTTCCGGCCATCCGGCGGCGCGACCGAAGCCGGGGACATAGCTGGTGAGCAGTCCGTTCACTTCCGGCATGATGTTGGTCTTCAGGGCGCGAAAGCCCAGCGCCTTCACTTCCTGCGCGTGGCGGGCGAGGTCGTCGTAGGACCGCATGGGTGTCACGCCCATCAATTCGGCGCTGCGGACGCGATAGGTGCCGAAATGCGACCAGTAGACGGGGATGCGTTCGCGCAGGGGGCCGCCAAACAGGGCATAGACCGGCACGCCATAGGCCTTGCCGGTGACGTCGAGCAGCGCGTTCTCGATCGCCGCGATCGCCTGCTGGTTGATGCCGCCGCGCGACTGGCGGGTCAGGACGTGGAGGTGCTGGGTCACCTGCTCATACATGCGCGGATCGCGGCCGATCAGGACCGGGGACAGCCCGTTGATGACGTCGGCGAGGCCGGTGGAGCCGAAGCTCTCGTTGAACTCCGACCAGCCGACGATGCCATCGTCGGTGACGATCTTGAGAAAGGAGAACATGCGCCAGCCGGCATCGGCGCGCAGCGTCTCGACCTTGGTAATCTTCATGACGTTCCCCGCGGCTGCGATGTTCACGCTACCATGGCGGGTATTCCAACACGCGGACGGGGTCGGGGCAAGGCGCCCTTGTCGGCTGTGCCGATCGGGGGGAAGCTGCCCGGATCATGAAGGAGAACAGCATGCCAAGCGATCTGGACGAACTTGAGACGGCTTTGCAGACCTATTTTGATGGGTTGCATGAAGGGGATGCCGAAAAGCTCGGCTCATTGTTTCATGATGTGTCGCATCTGTTCAGTGTCTCGGACGGCAAGCTGAACGATCTGCCGCGGGAGAAGTGGTTTGATCTGGTCCGCAGCCGCGGTTCCGCCAAGGCCCAGGGGCTGGAGCGGCGGGATTTCATCGTGCACATTGATCGTTCGAGCCCGACGACGGCGTACGCGAAGGTGGAGTGTCAGATCCCGCCTCGGTATTTTACCGATTATTTGACGTTCGTGAAACTGGCGGACGGGTGGAAGATCGTGTCGAAGACATTTCACACGGAAACAAGGTAGCCTTCGCGCTTGACATTAGCCGAAAGGAACGACCAGGGTCAGGAAACCACATCGTAAATGGCTTGGGGAACGTCCATGAAGCGCATTTTCCTGACCCTGGCACTTGCCCTGCTGGCAAGTTGCGGCACCTCGGATCCCAATGGCGGTAGAACCACCGCACAAGGGTGGACAGATTCCGAGAGAAACCAGTTCTACACCGGCGACCAGGGGTCGCGGATCATGAAGACGAGCTGGATGGTCGCGCTCAAGCGGCCCGACGGCCAGCCCTTCCTCGGCGATCAGCTGAACCGCTATGGCTACCTGTCGAATGAGCTGGATCAGACCAGCATCCTGCCGATCGGCTTCACCACCAACGGTGTCGGCCCCGACCAAGCGATCGGGATGACCTGTTCAGCCTGCCACACGCGGGAAATCCAGGTGAACAACACCCGCCACCGCATCGATGGCGGTCCCGCGATCGTGGATTTCGAATCGTTCCTGATCGACCTCAACGTTTCTGTCGGTACCGTGGTGGCACAGCCGGCCGCCTTCGACGCCTTTGCCCTCTCGGTGCTGGGCGCCAGCGGGACGCAGGACCAGAAGGCGAAGCTGCTGGCCGACGTCACGGTCTGGCACACGCGGTTCAACACGCTGATCACGCGGTCGCTGCCGACGCCGCTTTGGGGTCCGGGGCGGCTCGACGCCGTTTCGATGATCTTCAACCGCCTGACCGGGCTGGATATCGGCCCCAAGGGCCCGAACGACATGATCCCCGAGAACATCCGCGCCGCCGACGCCCCGGTGCGGTACCCGTTCCTGTGGAATGCCTCCCGCCAGGACAAGACGCAGTGGCCGGGCTTCGCGGATAACGGCGACGGTATCCTGGCGCTGGCCCGCAATGTCGGGGAAGTCTATGGCGTGTTTGCCGAGTTCCACCCGTTCCGCGACAAGAAGAAGTTGCTGAACGTCAACTACATCGCGAACAACTCGGCCAACCTCGACGGGTTGATGAAACTGGAACGGCTTATCGAGAAGCTGGACCCGCCAAAGTTCCCCTGGCCGGTGGACCCCACCCTGGCCGCGCAGGGCAAGGCGATCTATGGCACCGGGCCGAACGCCGAAGGCTCCTGCTGGGGCTGCCACGGGATCATGCCCGGGGCGAACAGGTTCCTGGAGGCAAAGCCGACCTGGAAGACGCCGATCATCGATGTGGGCAGCGACACGCGGCAATATGACGTGCTGGCCACCACGGTGAAGACCGGCACCCTGAGCGGCGCCGGCGTGCCCTTCCTGATCCCGCCCCTGAAGCCGGAGGACACCGCGTTCAACACGCTCCGCATGGCGGTGGTCGGCGGCATCCTGCAGAAGCTGTTCGACTTCCGCACCGGCAGCCGCGACGCGGCCGCCGCGCCGCCGGTGGCGACGCTGGAGCAGACGACGATCCAGGCACCGGCCGCGGCCACGACACAGCAGCGCGTTCTGGCCAGTTCCCAGACGGCCCAGACCCTGCTTGGGGCCTACCAGACGCCCACCGTTTCCGCCGCATATGAATCCCGCGTGATGGAAGGCATCTGGGCCGCCGCGCCCTATCTGCACAACGGCTCGGTTCCGACCCTGGCGGACCTGCTGAAGCCGGCGACCCAACGTCCCGCCTCATTCAAGATCGGTCCTGAGTATGACCCGGTGAATGTCGGCCTGGCCGTCAACCAGACCCGGTTCAACCAGGTCCTGCGGACGACTGATTGCGCCGACCGCAACTCCGGCAACAGCCGCTGCGGGCACGAGTATGGGATCGAACTCACCGCGCAGCAGAAGCGGGCCCTGCTGGAGTATCTGAAGACATTGTAACCACATCCGGGGTCACCGCGTCGCGGTGACCCCGTTCGGCTGTGTTGATCCGGACCGCAATCCCTGAAATACCATCGAACCGCTGTTCGACGGAACGTCGGTGTCCTGGGGAGAAACGGAATGATCTACGACTACATCATATGCGGTGGCGGTTCGGCCGGGTCGGTCATGGCCAATCGCCTCTCGGCCCGCAGCGCCAACAAGGTCCTGCTGCTGGAAGCCGGACAGGATACGCCGCATGGCAAGGTCCCGGCCGCCGTTCTCGATTCCTACCCCGGCACCGCCTACCTCAACCCTGCCTTCACCTGGAACCAGTTGAAGGTCACGACCGAGGTCATTTCCCACAACAACCCCGAGGAGAAGCGCCCACCGCTGCGCACCTACGAACAGGCGCGCATCCTCGGCGGCGGGTCCTCGATCAACGGCCAGCTCGCCAACCGCGGCGCCCCCTCCGACTATGACGAATGGGAGGAGCGCGGCGCCACCGGCTGGCGCTGGGACGACGTCCTGCCCTACTTCAAGAAAGTCGAGCGGGACATGGATTTCGACGGCCCCTATCACGGCAAGGAAGGCCGCATCCCCGTCCGCCGCATCTTCCCCGACCTGTGGCCGGAACATGCCAAGGCGGTGGCCGAGGCCTTCAAGCAGGCCGGCTGGAAATACCTGCTGGATCAGAACGCGGAGTGGGAGGACGGGTATTTCCCCATCACCATCTCCAACGCCTTCGAACGCCGGGTCTCCGCCGCGATCGGCTACCTCGACCCGGGCACGAGGCTGCGGGAGAACCTGACGATCTCCACCGGCACCACCGTCGCCAGCCTGATCTTCGACGGCATGCAATGCGTCGGCGTCAAGGCAATGGTGGACGGGCGGGAGCAGGAGTTCCGCGCCAAGGAGGTCATCCTTTCCTCGGGCGCCATCCATTCCCCCGCGCATCTGATGCGGGCTGGCATCGGCCCGGCGGGACACCTGCGGGAGATGGGGATCGAGGTCCGCAAGGCCCTGCCTGGCGTGGGGCAGCGGTTGCAGGACCATCCGGCGGCGGCGGTGGCGGCCTTCCTCAAGCCGCATGCGCGGATCATCCATGACTACTCGCGCCGGCACATCTACACGGCGCTGCGCTACTCCACGAACCTGCCGGGCATCCCCGCGGGCGACATGATGACGGTCGTGACCAACAAAACGTCCTGGCACAAGGTGGGGGAGCAGATCGGGTCCTTCATCATCACCGTCTACAAGACCTACTCCGAGACCGGGGAGGTGAAGCTGAACTCCCCCGACTGGCGGGCGGAGCCGTCGGTCGACTTCAACCTGCTGTCCGACCAGCGGGATCTGGAGCGGATGATGGACGGTGTGCGCCGGTTCAGCGCCATGCACCTGACCGATGTGATGAAGTCGGTGACAGAGAGCCCCTTCCCGGCGAGCTACAGCGACAAGGTTCGCCAGGTCGGGTTGCTGAACAAGAAGAACAAGCTGCTGACGGACGTGTTCGCGAAGATGCTGGACGGGCCGGCGGCGCTGCGGAACTACCTGATCAAGAACTACGTGATGGAAGGCGTGACCATCCAGGACATGCTGACCGACGACGACGCGCTGGAAGGCTTCGTCCGCAAGGCATCCGTGGGCGTGTGGCATGCCTCCTGCACCTGCCGCATGGGGGCCGAGGACGATCCGATGTCGGTCACCAACCCGGCCGGCCGGGTCAAGGGCGTGGGCGGGCTGCGGGTGGTCGATGCCTCGATCTTCCCGCAGGTGCCGTGTGCGAACACGAATTTCCCTGTGCTGATGACGGCGGAGAAGGTGGCCGACGCCATTTTGGCCGGGGCGTAGAAAAGGGGTTTGCAATACCGGCGGGTCTTGGTATGACCCGCCGCGTTGGTGGTGCCTGACCGTCTTCGGGCGGTCATCGCGCGGGCGCATAGCTCAGTTGGTAGAGCAGCTGACTCTTAATCAGCGGGTCCAAGGTTCGAGTCCTTGTGCGCCCACCATTTTCCCCTGATATACACTGCGAGTTTGGCAACGGGTGGTTCCGCCCACACCCTCGGCCGATACCTTGCGCCCTCCCAGACAGACGCCAGACAGACGGAACGGGCCGGAGGGGACGTTTAGGGGTTCCGCACCCTCCCCTCGGCGGTAGCAGGGGCAGCCCCTCGGAGGGCATGGCCGTCGCGGCGGCGTCTGTCTGCGGTGGCTTCGCTCCCAGGCGAACGGGCGGCCGGATCGCGCAAAGCTGGGCGAGCGTTGCCGGGCAGGGCGGGCTTTGGGTCTCCATGCGGCATGTGCGGCTGGCCTCCCCGCCCCTAACTGAATCCGTTCGGGATGAACCGGCGCGTCCAGAGCGGGTTTTTGGGTCTGGGGCCTCCGTGCCCCCCGCGCGGCCGGTTGGTGCGGGCACGACGCGCGCAAAGTGCCTCCGGCCGGTTGTGGCGCGCAGCCCCCGGCGGGACGGCATGGATTGGTTGAAGGGTGCCGGACGGGTTGGGCCTTAGCACTACAGTTGCAGTTTTTGTTTGAGATGCGCCTTTCTCGCCGCCGCTTGGTGGGCCCGTCGCCAGCACGACCAAGCGATAACGAAAGCCGGCGCGATACGCTGCTGCGCCAGACGCTGCGTGATGCGGCGGATTTCCTGAACCGA
>CAMCDA010000074.1 GCA_945873195.1 Asaia bogorensis | reverse complement strand
CCTCCGGGCGCTTGGGTTGCCGTGCATAGATTCGGACATTGTGCCGCGCCGGAAGCCATCCGCCCCGCGCGTCGATACGATTTTCCCATTGTGTTGCGGCGCAGACTCACTCTTTCAGCACCGAGGCATAGAGAATTCAACAGCCCTGGTGCCGCCACCCACATAATCGCCGACCGAAACGATCGCGACGGACTCAACGGCCCCACCGCGCACGAGGATGTCGACGATGGAGCCGATCTTGTCGCCCTCCTCATTATAGACAACAGCGCCGATCAGCTTGCTGCTGCGCATGCTCTTGTCTGCCGTCATGACGTCTTTCATCATGTTGCCAGAGGCGGGCTGTGCCATGACCGGTCCGGCCAGGCCCAAGGTCAACGCGGTCACGGCGAAGGCTGTCGAAAGAAGTTTCATTTTTCTCTCCTGCGGCTTTGCTGTTTTCCAGCTACCACAAGGTATTGCCGAGCAACGGGGAACAGAAATGCCGGTGCGGTATCGTGTTGATGCGGCCGGCGTATGCAAAGCCGAGGCATCGTGCGAACGGAGCGCCCGCGCACCGGTCACGCATGGTCCGGCGGGCCGTCAATTCCGACCGCGGTCCAGTGCAGGCCGGGGACGGAGGCGACCTCCTCCCCGCACAGGCCCGCCACCAGCGACACCAGCGCCAACGGCGGCAGGCTCGGCGTATCCGCGGCGACCAGGAGCAGGGGGGGCGGCCCCGCGGCGGTCGAATCCCGCACCTGAAGCAGCGCGTGGCACGTGATTCCGTGGCCGGTGATCCGCCGAGCGGTGGCCTCGGTCAGGTGGGTGAGGATGTCGTGGATGACGCGGTGGCGCGGATCCGTGTCAGGCAGGGTAGGGGCAACGTTGATAATGCGCCCGAACCCACGCCGCTGCATGCCCGGCAGCACGGCCGCGGTGGCATGAAAATATACCGCCAGATCGCGCATCGGCTCCGCCGCCGGGTCGCTAAGGCGCTGATCCCCTTGGCTGACCAGGATATCGACCGCCCCGAGCCCACGCTGGATCCGTTCAACCATGTCCGCGAGCGCGGCGGCGTCGGACATATCCGCATCATCGTGCCAGACCGGCACGTCGAAATCCGTGCCCAGGGACTGACACAGGCTCCGGATCGCCGCCGGATCACCCGGTCCCGCCAAAGCGATCATCGCACCGCGCGCCGCCAATCCGGCCGCGATCGCCAGGCCACGTCCCTCCGTTGATCCGGTGATCAAGGCAACCCGTCCGTCGAGCGCCCGCGGCGCTCCACCCCGGGCGAGGCCGGCCGATGTCAGCGTGCTCATCATGTCGGCATCCATCCATCAAGACGCACCGGCGGACCGGCCCTGCGCGATGCTGCCCAGCTTGCGACGGCCGGCGCCAATACCGATCGGCAATCGGGGAGATGCACCCATGTTATCGTGAACCGTTGTAACACCGCGCCGGTGCCCGAGTCAGAACCGCGAACACCTTTGACGAATGGGAAGATCAGCGATGGAACTGCACGAGATCCGCTACTTCCTTGCGCTCGGCAAGACCTTGAACTTCACCAAGGCAGCCGAGACCTGCAACGTGAGCCAGCCGGCCTTGACCCGCGCCATCCAGAAGATGGAAGACGAACTCGGCGGCCTGCTGTTTTCACGTGAACGTAATAATACGCACCTGACGGAACTCGGCCGCCTGCTGGAACCGCATCTGTCGGAGGTCCTGAACCGCACGCACCTCGCGAAGGAAACCGCCAGCCGGTTTTTGCGTCTGGATAGCGCGCAGCTACGCCTGGGCGTGATGTGTACGATCGGGCCGGTGCGCTTCGTCAGCTTCCTCGCGCGGTTTCGTCAGCAGAACCCCGGCGTGGACCTGACCTTGGTGGAGCAGACACCGGCGCAATTGACCGGCCTGCTGAACAAGGGAGAAATCGACGCCGCGCTGATGGCCAGCCCTGATGGGTTTCCCGACCCGCTGCAGGCCCAAGCATTGTACCCGGAACGTTTCGTCATCGCCTGTTCCGCGGGTCATCGCTTCGCCCGTGCGAACGCCCTGCGTGTCGCCGATCTGGACGGTGAGAGCTATCTCCAGCGCCTCAACTGTGAATACGACGGCCATTTGACGGCCCTCTGTATTTCCAATGGCGCGAATGTCGTCAACTCCTACGGCAGTGAGCGGGAGGATTGGGTGCTGACGATGGTCGCGGCTGGGATGGGCGTGTGCTTCCTGCCGGAATATTCCAACACGGTGCCTGGCGTGATCAGCCGGCCCGTGACCGATCCGGCGGTTCAGCGAGAGGTTTCGTTGGTAACCGTCTCCGGCCGCCGCTGGTCATCACCCCTGTCGGCCTTCATCCGCGCCATCCGAGGCTATTGCTGGGCAAAACCGGAACCAGCCGCGCACTCGTTCGCCTGAAAGAACCCGTGGCGGCCACCACCGCCACGGGCCGAAAACCTTAAACCATCGCCACGGGCCGAACCGGAGACCCCGTTGCGCCCTTGAACTTCGTCGACAGCAGGATGAAGCAGGAAACCGAGACCCCGTCCTTCGCCATTTCTTCCAGCGCCAGGTTCTCGATCAGATAAACCCCACGCTGCGACAGCGAATATTGATGCACCGGCAGGCCAAGCGTGTGATCGGGATTGGGCAGAACCTCCACCGCCATGTTGTCGGTGCCGATCGCCGCGATCCCCTGGTCGATCAGCCACTTGGCGCCCGGCACGTCGATCCCCGGCTCTCCGGTCAGATACTTCGCGTTGTCCATCCCGAAATACCGTCCCCAACCGGTGCGGATCAGCGCCACGTCGCCCGACCGCACCTTGAACCCGCCGGCCGCCGCCGCGCGTTCCAGGTCATCGGGCGTCACCACGCGTCCTGGGTTCAAATGCTGCCCGCCATCAAACCCGGCCACGTCGAACAGCAGCCCGCGGGTGATGATCGGCGGAGACTTCTCAATCCCCAGCGCCGTCAGGCCCCAATCGGTCACGACCTCGGGCGCGCAGAAGCCGTTATACAGCCGGTCGCCGGTCGAAAAATGCCCCAGCGCGTCGATATGAGTCCCGACATGGGTCGTCATCTCGATCCGTTCCAGGTTCGTGCCGGCGTCGTTGCGCATGCCCATGCCGCGACGGCGCTTGATGCTGTCCTTCCAGGACGCCCAGATCGACATCAGATACGGGGTCTGGTTCGGCGCCATGTAGGGGGCGCTCATGTCGATCTCGTGGCTCACGTCATAGACGCGGCCATGCTTCACCAGGCCCAGCGCCGACAGGCGGGTTTCCGAGGTCAGCAAGTTGCCAGCGCCAAGCTGGTCGGTGGGACCCCATTGGGAGTGGTCGTGAATCAGGCCCGACATGACGGCGTTTCCTCGTGAAGGTGTTGGCCTAACCTGCCATCTCCGGCCGGCCCTCGGCAAGCAGGCGCCGCAACACCATGCGGCGGACCTTGCCCGTGTCGGTGCGCGGCAGGTCCGCCAGCACATGCGGGATGAACAGGCTGACATGGCCCGACAGGATCGTGATCAATGCTTGTTGGCATCGATCGGCCAGCCTGGCATCGCGGGATTGCAGCACGACATGCAGTCGGTCATGCCCCGCGGGATCGGGCAAGGCCAGCAGCACCGCGTCCTCCACCCCCGCGATTTCCTTCATCCGCTGCTCAATCGCCTGGGGGGAGAACTTGATCCCACCCAGATTGATCCAGTCATCCGCCCGCCCCAGCACGACCAATTGGTCCGGCGCCGGCATGAACCCCATGTCGCCGGTCCGATACCAGCCGTCATGGAACGCGGCCCTGGTCGCCGCTTCATCCCACAGATACCCATCAACCATGCCCCGCGCCTGGGCCTCGATCAGCCCGGTTTCCCCCGGCGCGGCCTCCGTCCCATCCTCCGTCATGATACGAATGGTGACATCTGGAAGCACCGTGCCAACACCGTCGTCGCCGATGATGGTCATGCGGGATGTTTCGTTGGCACCGTAGTTATGATAGACATGAGTAACCACATCGCGCAGCAAGCGCGCGCGGATCGCCGGCGGCACCGCGCCGCCCTTGATGTGGATCAGACCCGTCTTTGGCCCGACCCACCCTGGCGGGATCATATGCGCCAGCTTGACGGCATCCCCTGAAACCAAGGTCGTCCGAAACTGTGCGAACCGTTCCATATCGGTGAACATGGACCCGAGCGTGGATGAAACAACAGTACAGCCGGACCGCAGGGCAATCGATGATTCCTGATAAGACGACCTGTTCGAAAACCCATACAGGTTCAAAAAATGCCATTCATACCCCGGATCGCTCGGCTGCCACGCCGTAAGCTCTATCAACGTGCATGTATTGGCGTATGTCATCGCCATCACCTTGGGCCGCCCGGTGGAGCCGGACGTTCGGACGATCGTTACCACCGCATCGTCCGCGGGGCGATGATCCAGCAAGGCGAAATCCGACGCGCTGACCGGCGTGCGCCCGATCCGGTCGATCACGTCCTGGGTCAGATGCAGCACGCCGCCCCGATCCGGCGGCACCGAGCCTTCCTGCCCCACGCACAGCAGATCACACCGCACCAGTATCGGGTCATTCGCTCCGACCTCGGCCGGGGAAAGCGACAGGGTCGTCGCGCCGATGATCTCGCTTGCGAACAGAACCAGCAACGCGAGGTAACGATTCGCGCACGCCACGCCCATCAGCATGTCCGGCCGCAATCCGGTGGCCCGGAGCGCCTTGACGTATTGCACGATGCCCACGCCCAGGTCGCCGTAGGTATAGTGGCGGGTCCCCTCGATCACCGCGACCGCGTCCGGCGTGTGGTTGATCCCATGCAGGATGCATTGCGGTGTGGACAGGCCGGGGAGGGGCGCGCGCATGGCCTAACCCAGGTCGCGGTGCATCAAGGTCACCGCATGGCCGTGATCGACCTCCGGCCCGTCGGCGATCCAGCCGATCCGGGCATACAGCCCCGCGGCATGCTCGGAATGGAGCCATAGCCGGCGCACCCCGCCCGCCACTGCGGCTGTCTCCACGGCGCGCACCAGGCGAACGGCATGCCCGCGGCCACGAAACAGCGGATCGACATAGACACTGGCGAGCCATGGGGTCAGTTCTGGCCGTGGATCGAGGTCGTGATGCACCAGGCTGGCCGTCGCGGCGGGAACGCCGCCGTCGAGCAGTACGAAGGTCTGCTCCGGCCCGACCTCGGCCTGGCGCGAGGCCAGCCGATCGGTCACCCGCGCCAGCGAACGCCCCTTCGCCTGAGCCCATTCGCGCCAGAGCCAGGGCGCGATCACGGCAATCAGGTCGGGCCGGCGGGCGGTGGTCACGATCTCGATGGCACCCATGGCGCTGATACTCCGTCCTGGCAGGGGGATGCCGGCGGTTGGTTGTGCCGGCGCCCCACGGTTCGTTTGGCGGAGAAAACGCGAATTTGGCGATCCGTCCAGGGCGGGGCGGATGGATTTCACGATTGCCTCTGAGGGGCCACCCGCGCTACCGTGAACGAATGAGGAACATAGGTCCTTTTGCGGGTGGTGCTTGGGGCAGCGGCATGGCGTCAGGGACCATGCCTGGTGAGCTCAAGGGTTTCCCTCTCCCCTTGAGGGAGACGGTCGGGGTGAGGGGGGCATTGCGGCACGGACCGTGGGGTGTCTACCCCCCACCCCAACCCTCCCCCTCAAGGGGGGAGGGACCAAGGTGGAAATTTCCACATGGTCCTACCCCATGTCCGGTGAGAAATCCGCCCCAGAACGCCCCCCCAAAGCCCCCGCCATCCTGGCCAACGGCCCCCGGACCGGGCACAAGCGAATCCATGTCCGATCTTCCGTCGCTTTCCCCCGCCCGTGCATGGATCCTCCTGGGCGCCGCCTTCCTGACCTTCTCGGTCGGGGCCGCCTTCATGCATTCCTACACCGTCTTTCTCGTGGCCTTCATCGAGGCCTTCGGGTGGAGCCGAGCGGACGTTTCGGTGGCGTATGCGGTGGGGCAGTTGGTGCATGGGGGGACGGCGCCGCTGGTCGGCATCCTGGTGGATCGCCTCGGCCCCCGACGCCTGGTGCTGATGGGGGGCATCATCCTGGCCGTGGGGCTGGTCGCCAGTTCCTATGCCACCGAGCTCTGGCACATGATTGTCCTGTACGGGATCGTCATGAACCTGGGGGCCAACTGCCTGGGGCTCGTGGTCTTCGTGCCGTTGCTGTCCAAGTATTTCATCCGCAACCGGGGCATGGCGGTCTCGGTCGTGCAGTCGGCCAACGGGTTCGCGCGGGCGTTTTCGGCCCCGGTTGCCACGTTGATGATCGCCGGCCTGGGGTGGCGCGGCGCCTATCTGTGGCAGGGGCTGGCGATGGCGGCGGCGATCCTGCCCTTGGCGGCCTTGTTCCGGGGCACCGACACCAAGCGCTCCACCCGTGCCGAACGCCAGGTCGTGGCGGCCGAGGGCTGGACGGTTCGCCAAGCCATGCGGACCCCGCATTTCTGGCTGCTGACCCTGGTCTATGTATTCACCGGCCTGGGCAGCTTCCTGGTCGCGCTGCATCAATTGGCGTTCGCGGTCGATGTCGGGTTCGATACGCTCTATGCCGCGAGCGTGCTGGGGATGGGGGCATTCCTGTCCCTGCCCGGGGTGATCCTGACCGGGACGGTGTCGGACTATATCGGGCGGGAGCTTTCGGCGGTGCTGACCTATGGCACCTCGATCATCGGGGTCGCCTGCGGCCTGCTGATCACGGGGCCCGAGGATCACATGCTGCTGTGGCTGCACGCGTGTTTCTTCGGCTTGACCTGGGGCGCGAGGGGGCCGGCGATCACGGCGAAGACGGCGGACCTGTTCCCGGGGCCGAACCTGGGCACGATCCTGGGGGTAATTTCGATCGGCACCGGGCTGGGGGCCGCGGGCGGGGCATGGCTGGCGGGCTTCGTCTTCGACATCACCGGCAGCTATCGGGTCGCGTTCTGGCTTTCGATCGCGTTCTATGCCTGCGGGGCGGTGGCGTTCTGGACCCTGCGGCGGCCGCCGGCGGTGCGTGCGTGATTGATTATGCGTGGGGCGTCAGGTGCACTTGATCGCCATCGCGACGGATGCGGTTGGCGCGCTCCAGCGCAGCCAGCGCGCGATAAACGACCTCTCGCCGCAATCCGATCCCGTCGGCGATCGTGGTCCAATCCTGGTCGATGCGGGCCACGGGTGGGTCACCCGAGGCGCGCAGCCACAGCCAGGCGAGCAGGCGATCCTTGGCCGAACGGATGTCGCGCAATTCAAGCTGGGCCCGCAGGTCTCGGATCTGATGCGCAAGGTGACTGGCGAACCGGAGCGCCAGAGTGGGGTCCGCCGCCATCGCGGCAAGGACGGCGGCGCGGGGGAATGCATGGATCCGTGCCGCGGTCGCCGCGATGGCATCGCAATGGTAAGTCGCGGCGAAAAGACTGGGTTCCGCGAGCGTGTCTCCGGCGCGGACCGTATGCATCAGGACGCGGGAGCCGTCCTCTGTATGGCGCGTCAGCCGCAGCGTGCCGGCCGTGACATGAAACAGCGATACGACCGGGTCGCCCTGTCGAAACAACGTCTCCTCCGCGCTAAGCGTGCGGACCTGGGGCGGGGTCGGTGGGGTGATTCCCAGCCAGGCGGTCGGATCGGGTGATGTGTGCATGATTTAGATCATAGGGTGTGCGGCGCTCGCCAGGCCAGAAGCATAACCCTGCTCAATCGACGACCCAGGATATCCCCATGCTCCGACTGGCGCTGATGTTGACCGTGACCCTTTGGGCTGGCACCGCCGCTGCCCAGCATGCCCATCACCATTCCGGGGGAACGCCGGGAGGGGCAGTACCGACGTCCCCAGGACAGGATGCGTTCGGGGCGGTGGCCGAGGTGGCGCGGATCCTGCTGGCCGACCCCAAGACCGATTGGTCCCGCGTGAGCCTCGACCGCCTACGTGACCACCTGATCGACATGCACGAGGTCACCTTGAACGCGTTGGTTGTCGTGGAGCCGATCCCCGGCGGCTTCTCGGCCAGGGTCACCGGTCAAGGCCGGACGCGTGACGCCATCGGGCGGATGGTGCCCACCCATGCCGCGATGATGAACGGTAAGCGCGGCTGGACGCTGGCAACCGAGGCTCTGCCGGACGGCGTGCGCCTGACGGTTGTGTCGGATGACCAGCGCCAGACGCTGGTGATCCGCGGCCTTGGCTTCATTGGGATCATGGCCAGCGGCGACCACCATCAGCCGCACCATCTGGAAATGGCCCGGGGCACGTTTTCGCATTGATTCGGATCAGAAACTTACCGTCCCGAACACGGCATGCAGCACGGCGAACAGCGCCCCACCCACCAGGAAGCCGACCAGGGTCCCGTTCATCCGCACATATTGCAGGTCCTTGCCGACCCGCAGTTCCAGCCGGTCGGTGATCGTCGCCGTGTCCCAGCCGGCCACGATCCGGGCGATGAAATCGGCCAACTGGTCCTGCGCGGCCGGCAGCAGGGACGCGGCCACGGCCTGTGCCGCGTCCTGCACCCTCTGGCGGGCGGCGGGGTCGCTTTCCAGCATCGCGCCCAGGTTCCCCAGCGCGCCTTCCAGCAGGTTGATCGTCCGGCCATTCGGCTTGGCGGCATCGGCTTCCAGCGCCAGGCGCATCCGCGCCCAGACATCCCACAGCCAGGCCTGCACCGTCTCATGCGAGACCACTTGGCGGATGGTGGCGCTGAGTTCCGCGACCCGGGCCGGGTCGTCACGGAGCCGGTCGATCTCCCGCCGGACCCATTCGTCGAAGGCGTCCCGCAGTTCGGACCCGTCCGGGCTCATGCGGTCGAGCTCGGCGTTGATCTGCGCCAGCACCCGCTTCGCGATGGAGGCGCCGAGCGCCCAGCCGATCAGCCGGCCGCCCTGCTCGCGGACGCGTTCCTCGATGGCGATCCGGAGGGTTTCCTCCCGAGCGGCGAGCGCGGTCCGCAATTGGCCGACGATGAAGCCGAACACTTCCTGGTGCTTGCCGCCATCGACCAGCCCCATCAGCGCGCGGGCGATCATTTGGCCCGAGGTCTGGCCCCCGATCAGCCGCGGGATCAGACGCGCCATGACACGGCGGGCGCGACCGTCCTCGATCGTTGCGAGCAGGCGGGGCAGCATCCCAGCCAGCGCGATGGCGGCGGGGCGGGAGGACGCGGGGTCAGCCAGGAACCGGCGCAGGATGGCAGGCACATCCAGCCCGGCCAGGATGCGGGAGACATCCGCCGCCGAAAACACACTCGTCGCCACGAACCGCCCCAGCGCTCGACCCAGCCGTTCCTTCTGTCGGGGGATGATGGCGGTATGAGGAATTGGTATGCCCAAAGGATGCCGAAACAGGGCGGTCACGGCGAACCAATCGGCGATGCCCCCGACAAATCCGGCCTTGGAGGCAGCCTGCAACAGGCTCGCTCCATAGCTGGGCGGAAGGGCATAGCTGCCCAGGGTCAGGCCACCCATGAGGGCCAGCAACGATGTGGCAAGGCCGCGGTGCCATGTCAGTTCCCGCCGCGCCGCCTGGTCCGGATCAGAATCGCTCATGCGCGCAGCTTACAGCCGGGGGCGGGCCAGGGGGAGAATACTGGTTCGGCTCTTTCCGTCCGTCCGGTTGCAATGTTATAAGATAACCATGACTGACCCACTCGCCCCCACCGCAGGCCTGGGCGCTCGGCTTCTTCTGGCCGGAGCGTTGATTGCCGCATTGTGGCTGGCGGTTGCCTGGGCGCTGGCATGACCCGGCCACCGCCGATCCAATTGGACCACGTGACGCTGCGCCATGGCGTGCTGACGGCGGTCCGGGACCTGTCGGGTGTGTTTGCGCCGGGGAGCCTGACCGCGCTGATTGGGCCGAATGGGGCTGGCAAATCCACGTTGCTGCGGGCCTTGGCCGGTCTGCACCCCTTGGCCGGAGGCACCATCGACCGGGGTTGGCTGACCGCGACCGATATCGCCTTGCTGCCCCAGGGCGGGCATTTGGACCGGAGCTTCCCGATCTCCTGCCGCGATGTCGTGGCGCTGGGGTTGTCTGGCCGGATCGGGCCATTCCGTGCCATGCCGGCGGACCGGTTGCGCGCCGCCGAACGGGCCTTGGCCGCGGTCGGCTTGCCCGACCATGCCGGGCGTCCCATTGGCGCCCTGTCCGCCGGCCAGTTCCAGCGGGTGCTGTTTGCCCGGATGATCGTCCAGGATGCCCCGGTCCTGCTGTTGGATGAGCCATTCAGCGCCGTCGATGCCAGCACGATGGAGGACCTTCTGGGCATCCTGCGCGCCTGGCATAACGAGGGCCGGACCATCGTCACCGTCCTCCATGACCTCGATCTGGTTCATGATGCTTTCCCCCGGACCTTGCTGCTGGATGGCGGGCTCGTCGCCTGGGGGCCGACCGCCGCCGCGCTGACCGAGGCCAATCGCCATCGCGCCGGCCTTCCCCGCCAAGGCTGGGCACTGGCCCGTCAGCACGCCGACTGATGGAGGAGCTCCTTCTGGCGCCCTTCGCCCTCGCGTTCATGCGGAGGGCGCTGGTGGGGTGCCTGGTCCTGTCCGTCGCCGGCCCGCCCCTGGGGGTGTTCCTCGTGCTGCGCCGCATGAGCCTCATGAGCGACGTTCTGCAGCATGGGGTCCTGCCGGGCATCGCCGTCGGGGCCATGGCGGCGGGGTTGTCGATCTGGGCGATGGGGGCGGGCGGGGTGATCGCCGGCATCCTGATCGCAGTCCTGGCCGGCTTTCTGTCCCGCCGGACCGGAGGGCGGGAGGACAGCCAACTCGCCGGGGTATACCTGCTGGCCCTGGCCGCGGGCGTGGCCCTGGTCTCGATGCAGCGGGGCGTGGACCTGACCCATCTGCTGTTCGGGAGCGTCCTTGCGGTGGATGACGCGGCCCTGATCGGGATGGCCAGCGTGGCGAGCGTGACCCTGATCCTCCTGGCCGTGATCTGGCGGCCCCTGATCCTGGAGAGCCTGGACCCCGGCTTCATGGCGGCAACCGGCGGTCGGGGCGGCCTGTGGCATTTGACCTTCCTGTCCCTGGTGGTGCTTTGCGTGGTCTCGGGGTTCGTGGCCCTCGGCACCCTCATGTCCGTTGGTCTCATGATGCTTCCAGCCATCGCCGCTCGGCATTGGTCCAATTCCTTGTCGGGTCAGATCCTGGCCTCGATCCTGGTCGGGCTGGTATCGTCGGTGGTCGGGTTGCTGCTGGCCTTCCATCTCGATCTGCCGGCGGGCCCGGCCGTGGTGCTGACCGCCGGAGGGATCTGGCTGCTGTCCCTTGGGTTCGGACCCCGAACAAGCCTGCTGCACCCGGCCTCGGGTCTCATGTAGACTGCGGCACCCAAACAGGAGGCACGGATGACGATCCAACGACTGCAACCCGAAGGCCGGCTGGCCGGTGCCGTGGTCCACGGCAAGACCGTGTATCTGGCCGGGCAGGTGGCCGATGACCCGACCTTGGACGCGGAAGGCCAGACCGCCGACATCCTGCGCCAGATCGACGCCCTGCTGGCCGAGGCCGGAACCGACAAGTCCCGCCTGCTGTCCTGCCAGGTGTTTCTCAAGGACATCCGGGACGTGGACGGCATGAACCGGGCCTGGGACGCCTGGCTCGACCGTGCCAATCCCCCGGCCCGCGCGACGGTGGAGGCCAAGCTCGTCGATCCGCGCTGGGCGGTGGAGATCACCGGCATCGCCGCCCTGCCGTGACCTCCGGCTGGCCCGACCTGACGGATGGCCTCCGGTCTGATGCCCCAGCATCCGACAGACGGCGGCCGGCCTGATCGCATGACCCGCGCACCCGAGGCCGCGCCGCAACGGCTCGACCGGCATTGGATCCGGTCGTTCGTCTTCACGATCGTCCTCGTGGGGCTCGTGGCCATCGCGTCGGACGCTGACCAGATCGTCATGTGGGCATCGATCGCGACCTCGGCCATCGCGTTCGGGTTCTTCTACCTGGTCTTCCCCGGCGGTGGCCATTTCGGGATCGTCACGGCGAACCTGCTCGCGATCTATGCCTGCATGTTCGAGTTCTTTCGTCATGCCAACTTCGCCCATGCCCCAAGGCCGCTCATCCTCCTGTCCCTCGCCCTCCCGGTGGCGAGCTTCCTGATCAGTTGCTTCATCCGGCGGGACACGATCACCCGGCTGATCCACGCCCGCCGCCTGCGGGAGATCGCCCAGCTGCCCCGCCTCAGCCGATGGTTCTTCGCCACCATGGCCATCGGCGCCGCATCCTTCGCGATCCCCCAGGTGTCGATCGATCCAACCGAGCAGGGGCTCTATCTGATTGCCGCGATGGCCCTGATCGCCGGCTTCATCGCCCTGGCCATCCATGATGTCGTCCTGGTCATGGTCGACATCGCCATGGTGTTTGAGCTTCTGGCCAGCCGGCTCGACCGGCTGCTCATGCCCATGATCGCCTTCCTGACCTTCTATGCCCTGCTGGTCATCGTCTTCGCCTGCCTCTACCGGATCGCCGACATGACGACCCTCGCCCCACAGTTCCTGATCCATGGGGAGGCCCGGCGGATCCTGTTTGTCGAGGCCCTGTATTTCAGCGTCGTCACCGTGGCCACGGTCGGGTATGGGGACATCTCCCCCGACTCCATGCTCGTCCGCGCCCTGACCGGGTTCGAGATCGTGTCCGGCATCCTCATGCTCCTGTTCGGGTTCAGTGAGGTCATGCGCAACGCCGGCCCCGACAGCGGCCTTCATGAACCCCGCCATCGCCGCCGTGATTCCGAACGGGAATCCCCATAGTCTTGCCATGATGCGCGCCCAGGTTGTGGGCCTGGACGGAGGAGTTTCCATGGATTGGTCTGGTCGTAGGGTTCTGGTCACCGGCGGCGCCGGGTTTCTGGGCTCCAATCTCTGTCACGCCCTGGCCCGCCGCGGGGCCAAGGTCACCGCCCTTGACGGGTTCCTGTTCGGCGGCGGGGCCAATCCGCTCAACCTCGACGGCGCCCCGGTCGAGCTGGTTCGGGGCGATATCCGGGAAATCGACCTCCGCCCGCTGTGTGAGGGGGCGGCCGCGATCTTCAACCTCGCGGCCCAGACCAGTCACATGGGCGGGCAGGCCGACCCGCTGGCCGACATCGCGGTGAACGCCGTGGCACAGGTCCGCTTGATCCAGGCCGCCCGGGAAGCCGCGCCCGACGCGGTCGTCGTCCATGCCTCCACCCGCCAGTTCTATGGCAAGGTCGAGAAGCTGCCGGTCGACGAAACCCAGCCGGTCGCCCCGCCCGACGCCAACGGCGTCTCCAAGTTCGCCGGAGAGCAGTACTGGATGCTGGAGCATCGCGTCCGCGGCCGGCCCGTCGTCTCATTGCGACTAACGAACTGTTACGGCCCCCGCCTGCGAATCCGCGACGCCCGCCAGACCTTCCTGGGCATCTGGATCCGCTGCGTGCTGGAAGGCCGGCCGTTCGAGGTATGGGGCGGCGATCAGTTGCGCGACATGACCTATGTCGATGACGTAACGGAAGCCTTCATCCGGTCAGCCGAGTCCAAGGCGTGTCACGGCAATATATACAATATCGGTGGCGCACCGCCGGCTTCGCTGCGTGAATTGGCCGACCTGACCGTACGGTTGGCGGGGCCGCCGGCGCATTACATCACCAAGGAATTCCCCGCCGATCGCAAGCAGATCGATATCGGCAGCTACCATGCCGACGACAGCGCCTTTCGTGCCGCGGCCGACTGGGCGCCGCTGGTCTCGTTGGAAGAAGGCATCGGTCGGACCCTGGAATGGTATCGGTCTCGTCTGGTTGACTATCTGTAAGGATACCCGAGCATGAGCGGAACGATCACGATCCCCCAGGCCAATCCGGGCGCCGGTTATCGGGCCTTGAAGGGTGAAATCGACGCAGCGGTGGCGCGGGCCTTGGAGTCCGGCTGGTACATCCTGGGGGGAGAAGGCCGAGCGTTTGAGGGGGAGTTTGGGGAGTGGCTGGGGAAGGGGAGGGTTGTTGGCTGCGGAAACGGAACGGATGCCATCGCGCTGGCCTTGCGCGGTCTGGGCATCGGGCCGGGCTGCGCCGTGGCGACGGTTTCCCATACTGCTGTCGCTACGGTTGCCGCGGTCGAGATGACCGGCGCGGCACCGTTGCTGATTGATATCGATCCGCTGCATTATACGATGGACCCTGCGGCCCTGGCCGCGGCGCTGGCGAACCCGCCCGCCGGCCTGCCACCGATCCGCGCCGTCATTGTGGTGCATCTGTATGGACAGCCGGCGGATATCATCGCGATCCGCGATCTTTGTCGCGCGCATGGCATTGCGTTGATCGAGGATTGCGCACAGGCCCATGGCGCTCGGCAGGGTGGGCAGATTGTCGGCACGTTCGGGGATGCCGCGACGTTCAGTTTCTATCCCACCAAGAACATGGGCGCGCTGGGCGATGGCGGGGCCGTCGTGCTGCACGATCCGGCCCAGGGCGAGAAAGTCGCCGCGCTGCGGCAATATGGTTGGCATAAACATTACATCAGCGACTCGGCTGGGGTAAACAGCCGGCTGGATGAACTCCAGGCCGCCATCCTTCGGGTCAAGCTCAAACACATCGACGCCCAGAACGCTCGGCGGCAAGCGATCGCGGCGGCCTATGACGCCGCCTTGTCGGGTGGGCCCTTGACCCCGCCGGCCCGTCGCGCCGGGGCCGATCACGTGTTCCACCTTTACGTTGTGCGGTCGGCGGAACGGGATGCGTTGCAGGCGCGGTTGCGCGAAGCCGGGATCGGATCGGGCATTCATTATCCGTCACCGGTGCATTTGCAGCCGGCCTATAACGGGCGGGTGGCGATGGGGAATTCCGGCCTGGGGCATACCGAACGCGCGTCGCGCGAAGTGCTGAGCCTGCCGCTGTATCCGGAGTTGACGGATGCGCAGGTGGAACAGGTCTGTTCGGTGTTGAAAGGGTTGTAGGCGCGGGCGTCATCCGGACGGCGGCGGTACGCCGGACAGGGTCACCGGCGTCCAGCGGTGGCGCAGGCAGGATGGTTCCGTCCAGCGGCGCCGGGGCGTCGCGCGCCAGGTGCAGCGCGGCGGGCTGACCGCGTGCAGCAGGGGGCGCGGCGGCGGACGGACGGGCGGCGGTTCCTCCGGCGGAGGGTCCTCGATCCGGTCGGGGTCGGCCGCCATTTGCCTGGTGATCCAGGCGCCGAATGTGCCGTCCTTCGGCCGCGGATGAATGCCGTGGTTGGCGAGATGGGCGGCCAGGCGCAGCATCCGCGTCAGGTCCTGTAGCCGCCGGCCGGCATCGCCATACATCCCATGCGTGGTGCTGGCCTTGACCTGCGCGGCCTTGCCTTCTTCCGTGCGCGCGCCGGTGCTTTTGCCGCCGTGAAAGCGGCAGCGGCCGTTGCGCATGGCGGGCTGGCGGCAGGCCAGACCCTGCCGCGTGCGGGCACCGCAGCAGGGCAGGGTGGCGAGGTCTCGGCGGGGGTTGCCGTTCCTCAGGGTGGCGGATTTCTCACCGGACATGGGGTAGGACCGTCAGGAAAAAAGTCAGCCCGGGAAATGCTGCTTGCCGGCGGCCCAGCCGCGGTGGCGTTCCAGCGCGCGCATGATGGTGTCGTAGCTGCGCATCAGCGACGTGGCGTTGGAGCGAAGGCGGATGCGGGTGGTTTCCGATTGGAAATGCATCATGGATTTGCGCAGGCATTCGAGCGAGGCGGTATGCGCGGCGACGGCCTGGGCGGCATACATCGCCTCCACCGGTTCGCTGGGAACAAAGGACATCAACGCTTCCCGCGCGGCGGCCCAGCGGTCGTGGCGTTCGGTGTCGGTCATTTTCTCATCATCGACGGTGGTGGCGGCGGCTAGGCGCATGACTTCCTGGGAGAAGAAGGCGGGCAGCTTGCCGTCGGGGCCGTCTATGGCGGTGTCGGTCTTGGGCGGGAACTGGGAGGCCATGGGTGCGTGGTCCGTTCAGGGGTGGCGGGACCTTGGCGGGTAGCAAAAAATAGGAATAATGTCAAGATTTTTGGGGATGCGATGGTTGTCTCCCCGCTCCCCCTGAGGGGCTGAGTCGCGACGCGGGCCACGGGAGGGGTAATGGACGCACGGAGCATGTGTGAATTCCCGGTCTCCCCACGCCAGCGATGATGCATCTGAAGCAATGTCGAGGATCGGAGAGGAATTCATCGACGGCCTCTACCCGGTCGAAGCGGTGGCCAATCTGACCTGTTCCCAACCCCGCTCACGACGACATCGCGAGATATTGCGTCGGATTTACCGGTGTGGGGCGGCTGGGCCGAGGTGCCGTCTCCTCCGCAGCGCGATTTTAGGAAAAAGCATTAAAAATAATATATTCCTCGAATAAAGATATGGCACGGCGATTGCGTGGATGCATCCAGCTTTAACCTGAGGGCTTATGAACATGCGCTTTACACTGCATTTTGCAATGCGTTTGGTAGGCTTCGTCGCCATCGTCGCGGCGGCGTCTTCAGCCAACGCCGCTGCTGTCTACTATACCGTGCAGACAGGTATGCAGGGTCGCCAGACCCAAATCGACCGGGATCATACGAGTACGTGGACCTTCACGACCGGTAAGGCATGGGTCTTCGGCGGAGGGACGTTCGAGATGAAGGACGGTCCGTCCACCGACGCCGATATCACACTATCGATCTATGACGGGGGGAACAGCCTTATTGCTGCACGGACGCTGACCAACGCCGCTTTCTCGCAGTCCTTCAAACCGATTTCGTTCCTGTTCAGGTCTCCCATCGAGTTGAGCGAGGATACGACCTACAGCGTTCGGCTCACGTCGGACGCGCCGGATCGGGCCAACCGGCAATACTTCATCAAGGGTGCCGACTCGACGCTGGAATTCATGGATGGTGATGAAACATCCAATCCCATCCCCAGTGGTTTCCTCAGGTCATTGAGCGACCCGGCTGAAGCAAGCCAGACCGACGTGCCGGAGCCAATGACCTTGTCGCTTCTGAGCGCCGGTCTGGCCGGTGTGGCCGTCTGCAGAGTGCGGCGGCGTCGAGCATCCTAGGCTGACCGGGGGTACTGCGTCCCCGGGATCAAGGATCTTCTGACAGAATTGGCTACCATGGTTGCCTACCGCGCCGGCCAGTTCGTGCCCTGTACCGAGGACACGGAATGGTCAGGCGTCCGGGGCTTCACCAACAGCCGCCAGCACCGAGGCGCAGATATGATCCAACGCTTCCTCGGTCAGATCAGGATGGATCGGCAGCGCCATGATCCGTTCGGCCAGATCCTCCGACACCGGCAGCGCCGATCCGTCGTGCTGGTCCCGATACGCCGGCTGCTTGTGCAAGGGCCGAGGGTAGTAGATCGCCGTGGGCACCCCGGCGGCCTTCAAACTGTCCTGCACCGCCGTCCGTTGCGCCCCATCCCGCAGCAGCACGGCATAGATGGCCCAGGCGCTCGTGCTATCGGCCACCCGCGCCGGGATCGTCACAGCGTTGCCCAGCCGCGCGTCGTAGTAGCGCGCGATGTGTTCGCGGGCGGCGAGTTCCTCGTCGAACACGGTCATTTTTGACAGCAGCACCGCGGCCTGGATTGAATCGAGCCGTCCATTCATCCCCGTCCGCAGCACCTCGTACCGCGTCGTGCCCTCCCCATGCGTGCGCAGGCTGCGATACAGGGCGGCGCGGTCGGCATCCTGCGTGAACAGCGCGCCGCCATCGCCGTAGGCGCCGAGCGGCTTGGACGGGAAGAAGGATGTTGCGGTGGCATCGGCCTGGATGCCCAGCTTCTGGCCGTGCAGGGACGCGCCGAAGCTCTGTGCGAGGTCATCGATGGTGAACAGGTTTTCCCGCTTCGCCAGGGCGGCCAGGGCGATCCAGTCGGCGGGTTGGCCGAACAGGTCGACGCCGATGATGGCCTTGGGGTTCAGCTTGCCTGCGGCGCGGGTTTCGGCCACGCGGCGTTCCAGGTGGGCGACATCGATCTGGAAGGTGCGCGGGTCGACATCGACGAAGACGGGCGTGGCGCCGAGGACCAACGGCACCTCGGCCGTCGCCGTATAGGTGAAGGCCGGCAGGAACACGGCGTCACCGCGGCCGATGTTCTCGGCCATCATCGCGATTTGCAACGCGTCGGTGCCCGAGCTGACCGACACGCAATGGGCGGCCCCGCAATAGCGGGCGAGCACGGTTTCCAGCTCCTGCACTTCCGGTCCCAGGATGAACTGGCAATGCGCCAGCACGGCGTCGAGGCGTGTCCGCAGGTCAGCCGCGATGCGTGCCTGCTGCGCCTTGAGGTCCAGGAAGGGGATGGACAAGCGAGGGGCGTCGGTCATGGAACCTCTTGCGGTCTGGCGGCTTGGGCCGAGGGTGGTTCCGCGGCCACGCCGTTGCGTTCGAATTCGGGGACCAGTTCGCTCAGCAGCGCGAGGGCGGCGCGTTCCTGGCCGTCGTGGCAGGACACGGCAATGCGGTCGAGGGAGCGGCCGACATCGGCGGGATCGGCGGTGCGGGGGGAGGCCATGAGCAGGCCGGGATAGCCCGTGGGGACGGGGGGTTCCTTGCCGTGAAACAGCTCCTCATACAGTTTTTCGCCGGGGCGCAGGCCGGTGAAGCGGATTTCGACGTCTTCCTCGGGGCGGAGGCCGGCGAGGCGGATGATCTGGCGGGCGAGGTCGACGATCTTCACCGGCTCGCCCATGTCGAGCACGAAGATCCCGCCTTCGCGGCCCGCCGGCAGATCCGCGCCTCCGACGCCCAGGACGGAGGCTTGCAGCACGAGGCCGACGGCTTCGCGCACGGTCATGAAGTACCGCTGCATGTCGGGATGGGTGACGGTCAGCGGGCCGCCCTTGGCGAGCTGGCGTTGGAACAGGGGCACGACGGAGCCGGTGCTGCCGAGGACGTTGCCGAAGCGGACGGTGACGCAGCGCATGCCGCGGTGGGGCAGTTCGGCGACGTCGAGGCCCTGGCAATACATCTCGGCCAGGCGCTTGGAGGCACCCATGACGCTGGTAGGGTTCACCGCCTTGTCGGTGGAGATCAGCACCATCGCGAGCGCGCCGACCGAGCGCGCGGCGTCGGCCACGTGGCGGGTGCCGACGGCGTTGGTCAGCAGGCCTTCGAGCGGGTTGGCCTCCACCATCGGCACGTGCTTCAGGGCGGCGGCGTGGAACACGAGTTCGGGGCGGTAGGCGTCGAAGATGGCGGCGATCCGGTCCTTGTCGCGGATATCGGCGATGACGGTCTTGCGGTTCACATGCGGATGGGTTTCGGCGAGCTCCAGGTCGATCTGCCACAGCGCGTATTCGCCGTTGTCGAGCAGCACGAGCGTGGCCGGGCCGAAGGCGGCGACCTGGCGAGCGAGCTCGCTGCCGATGGTGCCGCCCGCGCCGGTCACGATCACGCGCCGGCCCTGGATCAGGCGCGCCATGCCGTCTCTGTCCAGCGGGACCTGCGGGCGGTTCAGCAGATCCTCGATCGCCACGGGCTTGAGGTCGACGGAGCCGCGCCGTTCTTCCTGGTCCAGCGCTGTCGGGCGGGGCGCGCGCCGGACTTGCAACCCGAAGCGTTCGGCTTGCGTGACCACGATGGCAAGGCGGGGGCCGGCGAGGTCGGGGGTGGCGATGACCAGCATCCCCGGCAGGCGGCCCTCGTCGCGCAGGCGTTCCAGCAACTGGTCGATCGTGTCGATGCCGCCCAGGATTGGCTGGCCCTGGATGCGGCGGCCGACCTGGCGGGGGCTGGCGGAGACGATGCCCTCCACCCGGAACGACTGCCGCCGGTCTCGGGCCAGGGCGCGGAGGAAGAGGTCGGCGTCCTCGGCGTCGCCGATCAGCAGGGCGGCGGCGGCCTCGGCTTCCGCGGGCGGGGCGTTGCCGCGATTCCGAAGCCAGCGATAGGCGACCCGCGGCGTGCCGAGGAGGAGGAGGAGCGTCAGGCCGTGGACGATGGGGAAGGCGGGGTTGGCGGAGGCATGACCCAGCACCAGGCCGGCCAGCGCGAACAAGGCGGCGCCGCCTGCCGAACTGGCGACGACGGTGACGAGGTCTCCCATCGCCGCATAGCGCCAGTATTGCAGCGACAGGCGGAACGGCAGGCCGGCCAGCAGGAGCGTCGCGGCGCCGACAGGCGCGAGCCACCAAGGGACGTCAAGCGCGTTCGCCGGGTCCGCGATCCATCGCGCCACGGGGACCGAAGCCGCTGCCAGACCACCGTCCACGGCAACATTAACGGCAATGCGAATCAGCGAGCGGGCCGCAACCATGCGCCCCTATAGCCCAGGGGTGGGCCGCGTCATACCCTCTGCATCCCCTTGTGTATGGCGGCCATGAAGCGATCGAGCGCGGCGTTGGTCTGGGCGGGTTCGTCGAGTTGGGGGAAGTGGCCGGTGTCGGGGATGACCTCGATCATCGCGGCCGGGACCGCCTGGCGGAGCATGTCGAGGAAGGGGGAGGTCTGGCCCGCCTGCATCGTCTGCCGCTCGCGCTTTTCATTGCTGTAGGTGGCTTGCAGGGCGAGCACCGGAACGCGCAGCAGGGACAGGGAGGCCGTCAGGCGCGTCACGTCATAGCGTTGCAGGTCCATCAGCATCTTCTCCCCCACCGCGCGCGACATGTGGCCGGCGCGGGCCACCACCGCATTGGCCGTGGCGGGGTCGCTCTTCGCGGTGAACATGTCCTTGAACATGCCCTGGGTGATGGTGGCGAAGCCGTTGGGCTGGGCGAAGGCGGCGCGCATCACGGGACCCATGGCGGAGGCGAACTGGCTACCATCGAGGAGAACGAGGCCGGCGGTCCGCTCGGGCGCCTGGAGGGCGGCTTCCACGATCACGCGGCAGCCGAGGCTGTGGCCGACCAGGACCGCGGGAGGGAGGGCGAGGGCGCGCATCACCTCGGCCACGTCGGCGCCGTAGCGCTCGATCGAGCAATCGGCCGGGGAGCCGGGGCTGGCGCCGTGGCCGCGGAGGTCGACGGCGACGGTCTGGTGGCGGGGGGAGAGATGGGCGACCTGCGCGTCCCAGTCGGTGTGGTCGCAGCAGAAGCCGTGGACGAAGACGATGGGCGGGTGGCCGAGGCCGGTGACGACGTGGTGGATGCGGGGCATGGGAGGCCTTTGTGTGAGGGGAGGCTTTCGGGTGACTATCTAGTGGTTGAATATAAAGTCGGCGATACCAGCTCACGACGAGGCTTTGCGGAGACGACGGTGCATGTCAGATGATAGCTGTACGCACTCAAATTCGACGGATGCTCCGGGATTTAACGTTAGCGCAACATCCCTTCTGTAAATTGCCTGTCTGGTGGTGGGCTGCGGGACCGTCCGTAGCGGTGAGGGCGCTCGTAGCTCTGCTACCGAATTTTGGCCCAGGAGTGCTGGCCAATTTTGGCCCACC
>CAMCDA010000073.1 GCA_945873195.1 Asaia bogorensis | reverse complement strand
AACGACGGCGCCGGATCTCGGCAATCATATCCATGAACAACACCCCAGATTCTCCAGCGCAAATGCCGGATGATCGCACGGACCAGGGTGGAAACTATTGGACGCTGTTTACCCCCGGAATCTGGAAAGATTTGCACGCTGTTTTACAGTCCAAGGCCTCCCGCGTGTTCGCGCTGGTGGTGCGGATGGGGCTTGTGGGGATCGCGGTTGTCATCGCGGGCCTCGGCTATCGCTATGTGATGGAGGCCCACCCGACCATCCATGCCGGGGTGCAGGTTTCCATGATCGACAGAATAGTGATGGCCTCTCCAAACCTCATCGGGTCACCGGAGTCACCGAAGGAGGAACTATGGCTGTTTGGCATTCTCACCTCTGTCATCACGCTTCTGGTGCTTCGCCGTATCCTCGCGGAACTGACCCGGGCCGAGGGAAGAAATCGGCGCGGGCGCTGACTCCTGATTGCCCGCCCGCGCAGGATCATTTACAGTGGTGGCAAGCGGGAAGCCGAAGGGAATGGCTCATGGCACTGAAATTGGATCGCGACGTCAGGCGCGTAACAGTTCTGAAACAAGGGGAGGCGGGCCCCACGCGCGAGGTTTACCGCCAGCACGATGATGACCATGAACGTCATCCCATTCAACGTGTGACGGTTGTGCGCCGTGACGACCACGGCCGCATCGTTGCCCGTGATTCGTATGAGGGTGAGCGGCCCCGCAAGCGCGGAACCCGCCGTATGCGCCCGTTCGAACGCGGCGTGCGGGAACTGGTCGAATTCCAGATCCGCGTGCTGGACGGCTATCTCGGCCGCCACAATCGTTCCAATGAAAAGCGGCGCGATGGCTGGATGAACGATATGAGCACCAACGTCGTTCGTTCGGTCAAGAAAGCCAAGCCGCGGAAGCTGCTGCGGCTGTTCCGGTCAAATCGCGATCGCGACTGACACCAGCGCCAACCCCTCATCCACCCTCAAACCAGGAGAGCGAGACATGGCTGCCGGTGATACCGCGGAACGGTCCGCGACCAGTTCGAAAGAATCCGCCCCCGCGGACACAAGCCCGATTTCTGAGCTTTGCGTTGTTGACCTCGGCGAACACAGCCGACGTTCCGTCCGCCGTCTGCGGCGCGGCGAAGGTCGCCTGATGGACAAGGTCGAAGACGCGATCGTCAGCCTCAAGGAAGAAGGCATTATTGGCGCCAGCGCGCAGACCGTCGTCGTGGTCGTTCGCGAAGAAACCGATTTCGGCAGCGTCTTCAGCGATGACGGTGACGACGACGATGATGACGACGACGATGATGACGATTGAGGGCAGCCTACCGCTCACAGTCAGCTCCACGACACGGACGACGACGCCCCCAAGGCGTCGTTTTCTCGTTTTGCCGGCCGAGCATGGCGGACCCACCATCCGATAATGCCCGTACCGTTTCCCCTCGGTGACCCAAGCTTCGTGGTCGACCATGGCGTTCGCTTCGCCTATGTCGCCGGCGCCATGGGAAAGGGGATCGCATCCGAGGCCTGGGTCATCCGCCTCGCCCGTGCCGGGATCCTGAGCTTTTTCGGCGCCGGCGGGCTGCAACCGTCCCGCATCGCATCGGCAATCGATCAGATCCAGGCGTCGATCGGGCCGAACGATCCTTTCGGCATCAACTTCCTGCACAACCAATTGGTCCCGTCACAGGAAGATGTGCTGACGGACATCCTGCTCGCCCGCGACGTCCGCCGGATCGAAGCTTCAGCCTTCATCCGCGTCACCCCGGCTTTGGTACGGTACCGTCTGACCGGGCTGCTGGATGGGCTGGACGGACCCCCCCGACCGCTCAACCGTGTGATGGCCAAGGTTTCCCGACCGGAGGTCGCGCGCCAGTTCCTCGCCCCGCCCGACCCCACGATCGTCGCTGCCCTGCGAGCGGGCGGGCGGATCACAGCGCGGGAGGCCGAACTGGCCCACACGATCCCCCTGGCTGACGATATCTGCGCCGAGGCGGATTCAGGCGGCCATACCGACCGCCGCGTTGCCTTCACCCTCGTGCCCCATTTCGTGCGGCTCCGTGACACCATTGCGACTGAAACCGGATTGCGCCAGAGGGTCCGGATCGGCGCCGCCGGCGGCCTCGGCACACCCGAATCCCTGGCCGCCGCCTTCATGCTCGGCGCCGATTTCGTCCTGACCGGGTCGATCAATCAATGCACGCCAGAGGCCGGCATCTCGGACACGGCCAAGGACATGCTCGCCCAGGCGGACCTGGCTGACTTCGACATCGCCCCCGCGGGCGATATGTTCGAGATCGGGGCCAGGGTGCAGGTCCTGAAGCGCGGCACACTGTTTCCCGGGCGCGGCAACCGTCTTTATGAATTGTATCGCACCCATGCCGGGCTGCACGAAATTCCGGGTCCTGTCCTGAAGGAAATCGAGGAACGATACCTGGGCCGAAGCATCGGCGCGGTATGGGAAGAAACCGCCCATTACTATGCCCGAAGCGCCCCGGAACAACTGACGGAAGCCGAGGCCAATCCCCGGAAGAAGATGGCGATGGTGTTCCGCTGGTACTTCATCCACTCCAGCCGCCTCGCGATCGAGGGGCGGCCCGACCAGCGCGCCAATTTCCAGATCCACAGCGGCCCCGCGATGGGCGCCGCCAACCGCTGGCTGAAGGGCACCGATTTGGAAGACTGGCGCGCCCGCCACGCCGACATATTGGCCGAACGGCTGATGACCGAAGCGGCGGGCGTGTTCGAGGCCCGCCTGAACGCCTTTGCCCGCGCGGCTCAGCCGGAGGCGGGCTTGCGCGCCGTCACCAGAATATAATCCGACATCGCGAACGGATTGCCGGAATGCCGCATCGCCTGCCGGATCATCGGGTGCAGGCGCGCCGCCTGGACGGGATCGGCCAGAAGCGTGTGCATGAAGGCGAGGTAGCCAGGCACGACGTCATCCAGGATCGATTGGATGTCCCGGTCCTCGAACCCGATGTTTCCCAGGATTTCCTTGTAGCGGGTCACGCCATAGACATTGGCGGTCGGGATTTGCGAGGCCCAGCGTTCCAGCGTGCCACGCAACCCGCCGGTCACGACCCGGCCGTTCTTTTCAAGCGGAACCAGGTCGATGATGGAAATCCGCCCACCCGGCCGCAGCACGCGGAACGCCTCCCGCAGGAAGTCCTCTCGCGTGTCGAAATGAAACGCCGCTTCGAGGGAGACAACACGATCCACGCTCCCGGCCTCAAACGGCAGGTCGGTCGCCGATCCGTTCACGTATTCGATGCAGGGGTCGGCGTTGTGGATGCGCGCGTGGGCCAGTTGGGAGTCGGTGACGTTGATCGCGTACAGGCGGGACGGGCGCTTCGTCTGCGCCAGGCGCAGGTCCTGATCGCCGAACCCGCAGCCGGCATCGATGACGACATCCCCTTCCTCGATCCCGGCGGCGGTGCCCATCAGGTCGACCATGGCCTCGGCCGCCACGCGGTAGTCGGTCGTGCCACGCCAGTAGCCGAGGTTCAGGTAGGTGCAGTCCGTCGACGGACAGTTCCGTGTGCCCATGAATTCGTAACAAAGATCGGCCCGGTTCCGGCCCCGCGTGAACAGCAGGCGCGCGAGCAATCCCAACGCGCTGATGGGACTGGACGTTGTGCTGGCGGTCTGGTTCATGATGGCTGCACCTTCGTCGGCGTGAAGTGATAATCTATCCGTTGAATCGCGTCGGCAAAAGTGAAGCCTGGAACGCGACCGACCGGAGTGTCGAGCGATGACCGAGACTGCCCTGATCGCCGGCCTGCCGCCGGGACCGCCGTTGCGCCTGTTGCAGATGTTCCGTTATCTGCGCGATCCCTATACGACCTTGCGCGGCTACGCCGAACACTACGGCAACCTGTTCACCGTCCGCACGGCCAGGCTTTGCGTCATGACCGGCCGCCCGGACCTGGTGCGGCAGATCATCTCGGCACCCGTCGACCAGTATGGCGTGAACTATGAACCCGGCCCCGCCCGCGTGCTGGGAACGAACGGGACCACGCGGCTGGCGGGTCGGGCGCTGCGGCGGGAACGGCGGCTGATCGTGCCGCATTTCCAGGGGGAAACTCTGAACGCCCTGGGCGGCATGATCCGGGACGCCACGCTGGATGCCTTCACCAGATTCGGTCCGGGTGACAGTTTCGTGGTGCGCGATCCCGCGATCGATGTCGCGCTTGACGTCATCCTGCGCACCGTGTTCGGCGCCGACACGCCCGAACGGCGGGAGACATTCCGGGTTGCCGTCCGCGCCTTCAGCAAGGGCTTCGGCAATCCCGCGTTCCTGATCCTTACCGCCCTGCGCTTCGACAAGGAATGGCCACCGCCGTATCGCCGCTTTGCCACCGCGCGCCAGCGACTGGAAGCCTTGTTGCAGGACGCCATCGAACGCGCGCGGGAAGAAGGCCTGGCCGGGGCCGCGATCCTCAACCGTGTCGTCGCCGCCCGCTATGAAGACGGCACGCCCATGAGCGACGTTGCCATCCGCGACAACATGATCACCACGCTGATCGCGGGGCATGAAACATCCGTCGTCTCCCTGTGCTGGGGTCTTTACTGGCTGCATCGGGAAAAGCGCTGCCTCGACCTGCTGATGGACGAACTCGCGCCGTTGGGCCCCGACGCCGATCCGATGGCCTGGGCCCGCCTGCCCTACCTGGATGCCGTGGTGAAGGAGACGTTGCGGCTGTGGCCGGTGGTGACCGACATCAACCGCGTGCTCGCCCAACCGATGCAGTTGGATCGGTATGAGCTGCCGGCGGGAACGAACATCGCCGCATCCTCCGCGATCCTGCACTACGACCCCGATTTGTATCCCGACGCGGAGGCGTTCCGGCCCGAACGGTTCCTCGATCGCCGCTTCGGCCCGCACGAGTACCTGCCCTTCGGCGGCGGGGAACGGATGTGTCCCGGGTCCCATCTGTCGGTCTTCGAGTTGAAGATCGTGCTGGCGACGCTGCTGACGCGTGCCCGCTACACCTTGTTGGATGAGGGCACGATGACGGTGAAGCGCATGGGCGGAATGATGACGCCCAGCAGCGGCGTGCGCCTGCGGTTGGAGGAATTGCGGCGGTAGCATCCGCTCAACGCCCGAACCGGTCGGCGATGCGTTCGGCGATGTCGGGCTGGGCGAAGCTGGTTTCATGCATCGCCTTTTCCCGCGCGATCGCGTCCGGCAGGTCCAGCAACAGGCGATGATTGAGCGCCTGTTTCAGCATCCGCAGCGCGACGTCGGACTTGTCCGCCAGGTCCTCGGCCAGTTTCAGCGCGGTCGTGATCACATCCGCGCGCGGCACGATCGGAAAACCGACGCCACGGTCCCGCAGCACGCCGCCATGGTAGCCGCGGGCCGAGAACAGCATCTCATGCGCCAACGGGACGCCGAGCTTCTGGGGGAGCAGAAGAGTGGCGCCCATGCCGGGTGTGATGCCGTATTTCATGAAGTTCGCGCTGTAGAGCGACTCTTGCGCCATCACCACCAGGTCGGCGTACAGGCCGAACACCAGCCCGCCCCCCAGCGCGTGGCCCTGCATGGCGGCGATGACGGGGACCTCGCAGTCCAGCAGCGCGCGATAGAAGTCATGCGCGTCGAATGTGACCTTGTGTTCGGCGAGCGTCAGCAGCTCCTCCAGCGTGCCGCCGGCGCAGAAGATCGTGTCATAGCCATGGATCACAACGACCTTGATGGCAGGCTCGCGGGAGACCCGGCCCAACGCTTCACCCAGGCCGCCGACCAAAGCGCGGGTAAAGGTGTTGCGGCCGGCGCGGTCGGCCATTTCGATCACCGCGATCGAGGGACCGCGCATCCGCAGATGTACGACCTCGGTCATGACGGGCGTGTTCCCTGGACAAAGCGGCGGATCGAGTCATGCGTCTCGGGCCGCATGATCTGTTCCACACTGACATCGACCGCTCGGCGGCGGGTGTCCTCGTTGATGATCCACATCTCCCGGAACAATCCCTTCAGGTCCCGCACGCAATGGGGTGGCACGCGGGCGGCGCGCACCATGAACTGGCGCATCGCATCGGCCGGGTTGTCGACGGCATCATCCACCAGGGCCAGGCCAGCGGCGCGCTGGGCGTCGATCCGCTGCGCGGTCAGGCTGAGCCGGAACGCCGCCTGCCAGCCGCAGCGGCGAATGATGAAGGGCGCGATCGTCGCCGGCAGCAGGCCGAAGATCACCTCCGATAGCTGGAAGGTCGCGGCGGGGCCGGCGATCGCATAGTCGGTCGCGGCCACCAATCCGACGCCGCCGGCGGTGACGCGGCCGGTGACCTGGGCGGCGATCACAACGCGGCTTTGGGTGAAGCGTTCCAGCAGGCGATAGAAATCCTCGACCGTCGGACGCAGCGCTTCGGCGGCGGCTTCCGTCGCGCCGGCCTCGACGAAATCCATGCCGGCGCAGAAGGAGTCGCCCTCTCCGGTCAACACCAGCAGGCGGACATCTGGATCGGCCTCGGCCGTATCGAGCGCGCGGTGCAACTCGCCGATCATCGTACGCGTCAGGGCATTCTGCCGTTCGGGGCGGTTCAGCACCACGTCCAGGGCGCGGTCGCGGCGGCTGACGCGCAGGGTCTCGAACCCGGTCATCACACCCACCGGTAGCGGCGTTGGTAGTTGATGATGCCATCCAGGATCAGGCGGCCGGTTCCGGCGAAGTGGCTGGCGAGGATCGGTTCGAACGCGCCAGGTTCCACCCACGCCTCCCTCTGGCCGAAAAGGGACTGGCGTTCCGCGACCAGCAGGGTTTCGTATTCCGGGATCGACAACTCGCGCCGCTGGGCCAGGGCGCCGTCGATGTCCAGGTCCCGGATCATCCGCGCGCCGCGTTCGTCGGCAAGGCCGCTGTAGAATTCGGAACTGCAGCCCGATCCGTAGGAGAACAGCCCGATCCGCCGCTGATCCGGGAAACTGCCACGCGCCAGCACGCCGGCCAGGGCCAGGAAGACGGTGCCAGAATAGATGTTCCCGACCTCCTGGCAGAAGGCCAAGGCGGGGCGGACGCGGTTTTCAAAGTCCTCGGCCACGACGGCGGGCGGGCCGGGGCGGAACTTCCGCATCATGCTGCGATGGGCGCCCTTGACCATGCCGCCGAAAGGCGTGTGGCAGGCGAGGTAGGCGAAGTGATCCTGGAAATCGATCGGCCCCACACGTTCCCGATAGGCGATGAAGCTTTTCTCGATGCAGTCGAGGTAGGACAGCAGCGACAGGTCCACATCGCCGGTTTCCATGTCCGCGGTCGGGCGGCAGGAATCCATCACCTCATACGCATGCAGTCCGGAGGCGCCCGGTTCCAGCGCCAGCACCACCGGATCGGGGCCGATCAGCATGGCGACGGCGGCGCAGCCCTGGGCCGGTTCGGCATAGGAATGCGGCACGCAGCGGGCCAGGTCGGTGCAGATCACCAGCGCCCGCCGCACCTGACCCGAGGCCACCATCGCCGCCGCCGTCTGCAACGCCGCGGTGCCGCCGTAGCAGGCCTGCTTCACCTCAAACATCCGGCAGCGGCGGCCGAGTTCGAGGTAGCGATGGACGTAGTTGCTGATCGACTTGCCCCAGTCGATGCCGGACTCGGTGGCCACCACAACCAGTTCGATCGAGTCCCGTTCCGCCGCCGACAAGGCCCGCACCAGCGGGGCGGCGGCGTTGACGGCGAAGGAAACCGGGTCCTCGAACGGGAAGCTCAGGCTTTTCCGCCGCATCAGTAGATTGGCGAAGCGGGTCGGGTCGAGCCCTCGTTCGACGGCGAGTTTCGCCACGTCGATGAAGGCGGCGCCGCAATAGACGCCCATGCGTTCGATGCCGACGGTCATTGTACCCACTCCGGATCGCGCACCAGGATGCTGGCCGCGATACTGCCGAAACCGAACGAATTGCTGAGGACGACGCGCACCGAGCGCTCGATCGCCGCGGGACCGACCAGCCACAGGTTATCCGCGATCGGATCGTCCAAGCCCGCGGTGCCATGGACAAAGCCGCCCTGGATCTGACAGATCACAGCGACCAGTTCGACGACTCCGGCCGCGTGCAAAGCATGGCCGAACAGGGATTTCGGGGCATTCACCGGGACCTGTGCGGCCCGGTGACCCAACACGGCGCGCAGAGCCTCGCATTCGACCGCGTCGCCGGCCGGGGTGCCGGTGGCATGGGCGCTGATCAGATCCAGGCTGTCGATGCCGACCCCGGCGTCCGCCAGCGCGCCGGTCATGGCGCGGATTTCGCTGTCCAGGTCGGGGGATGGCAGATGGTTCGCGCCCTGGACCCAGCAGGCGCCGGCGATCTCGGCCATGATCGGGGCGCCGCGCTGGCGGGCCGAGGCCTCCGATTCCAGCAGCACTGCCGCACAGGCATCCCCAGGGACGAAGCCATGCGCGGCACGGTCGAAGGGGCGGCAGGGGCGATCCGCGTCGGCCAGCGCGCCCATCGTGCGCAGCGCGTGCCGTTCGACCGGCGACAGATCGGGCCTCGGTCCGACGACCAGACAAGCCTGGGTCCGGCCGTGGCGGATCAGGTCCAGCGCCACGCCGATCGCTACATTGCCGCTGCCCGAAGCCCCGCCCACCGTCATCCCCGGACCGCGCGCGCCCAGGATCTCGGCGATCGAGGCCATGACGTGGGTGTCGTAGAACTCATACCCATGGCGCGGGGACAGGAAAGTCGGTTCCGCCTGGAACTTCTCGAAGGCCTGGAAGCCTCGGCCCAGGGCGAGGTTGCTGCCGGCAACGACCACGCCCAGGTCGGCGGGCGCCGCGGACCGCATGGCATCCACGCTGACCCGGATGGACGATCGCAGGGCCGGACTGGCCGTGCGGGCAACGCGGCGGGCGCGGGCGGCCACGGCCGATTCCGCGGTGCCCAGCCAGCCATCCCAATCCCAGGTCGGGGCGTCCATGCAGGGACGGGAGGCTCGGAGCATGGCGTCGAAGCCGGACAGATCGGCGACGCCCCCCGCGAGGACCGCCGCCCCGGTCACCATGACGCGACGGCGCTCAGCCATGCCCTGCGTGCTGACGCAGCAGCTCGATCAGGTCACCAATCGAGGCAACGCCGGCCAGGGCTTCGTTGGGCACGCGGACGCCGAGGGACTCCATCGCCAGCGTGGCCACGTCGACCCGATCGATCGAGGTCGCGCCCAGTTCGGTCATGCTCCGCGCCGGGACCACCAGATCGGCCGGCACGTCGGGGAGCGTCTCCCGCACCAGGGCCAGGACGATCTCCGTCACGCGATCGGACGGCGCATCGGCCAGATGAGCACGCAGGGCATCGGCCGCGGCGCCTCGGAACAGGCTGAAATGGTCGCAGGCGAGCGGGATGACGCGCATCGGGGCCGCGAACAGAGCGTCCCACCCGTCCCGATAGTCCTGGGCGGCGGCGGTGTCCGGCAGGCCCAACGGGTTCTCCCCTCCGGCCATGCCCGCCACGCAGGTGATCATCACGACGTCGACGGGGCGGTCGAGGCGGGTGGGACGGTACTCCCTCAGCGCCTGCCCGACGGTCCAGCCGACGCGATCCAGCGCCACGAGCATGCGCCGGACATCCGCGCGGGGCAGCGGCGGCCGGGCGTGGGTGAACAGGTGATCCAGCACCCGTTCCAACATGCCATCCTTGTCCAGGCCCGCCAGGTCCGCGAGCGTCAGGGCATGGTCGGCGCCCCAGCGCGTGGCCAGCCAACCGCCAACCACCAGATGGACATAGCCCGGACCGAACGCCGCCTGCATGTCCGCGAGGCCGGCGTTACCCGGGGCATTGGCATCGAGCAGTGTCAACCGCTCGACGCCGTGGCCCGTCTGGATCAGGCGACAGACAACCTCAAACGCGATCGCCCCGCCGGCGGAGTAGCCCCCGATGCGGTATGGCCCGACCGGCTGGGTGCGGAGGATGGCGGCCATGTAGTGATCGGCCATCGCCTCTACGGTTGGCAGGGGTTCAGCCTCTCCGTCGAGACCAAGGGCTTCCAGGCCAAAAATCCGGTGGTAGGAGGGGAAAAGCCGAGCGAGTTCGGTGATCCAGTTTGTGTCGCCGGGGCCGCCGTGGACCCAGAAGGAGATTGGACCATCGCCCTCGGCACGGACGGGCACGACCGGGTCATGTTCGCCCGATGCGGTGCGTCCGGCCCGTGCCAGAAGAGCGGTTTCTGCCGTGGCCGGGGGGCGGGCGGCGATGTAGGCCGCCAGTTGCGCCGGGGTCGGGTGGTCCCACAGGGCGATCACGGGCAACGAGACGCCGAACGCGAGCTCGGCGTCCCGCATCAGGGTCACCGCCGCGACCGAGGTCAGGCCGAGGGTGTCGAAGGGGGTGTCGGAGGTGACGAGGGCGGGGTCAACCGAGAGGCCGCGCGCGACGATTGGCAGCAAGGTCGGGAGGAGCGCATCGGGCGCGGGCGGCGCCTCGGCCGCCGGCACGTCCACTGGGGTGTCTCCTGGGACATCCCTTGGGGTGTCCCCCACATCCGACGCCCCGGGCCAATGCCGATCGGAGGCAAAGCGGTAGGGCGGCAGGCGGCATACGGTTCCGGCGGGATACAATGCCGCCCAATCCAGCGTCCCACCGTCGCGATAGCGTGCGGCGAAGTCCGCCAATGCACCCGTCAGCGGAGCGACCGCGGGCCAGGCGGCGAGTTGCGCCCGGAAATCCGCCAGATCGCGCGCCACGAACGCCGCCCGGGCCGCGAAGTGGGTTCGCCGCACCCCCAGTGTATACGCGAGGTCGGTCAGGTCCGGCCGGTCGTGTTCCAGGGCCGCCGCCAATGCCTCGATCTGGCGGCCCAGCGCCGCGGCGTCTGTGCCGGACACGACCAGCAGGTGCTCCGTTCGGCCGAACCGGGCAATGGGAGCCGGGTGGGGCGGCTCGGAGAGGATGACGTGGGCGTTCGTGCCGCTCAGCCCATAGGCCGTCGCCGCCGCCATGCGCCGTCCGCCGGCCGGGGCGGGCCAGGCTTCCAGGCTTTTGTTGATCCGGAATGGCGAACCGGCCAGCGCCATGTGCCCGTTCGTCCGGTCGACGCCGATGGTCGGCGGGATGGCCTGGTGACGCATGGCAAGCAGCAGCTTGACGACGCTGGCCAGGCCGGATGCCGCGAAGGAATGGCCGATCGCCGGTTTGGCGGAACCCAGGACAACGGCCCCTTCCGGAACCTGTGCGTCGGTGAAGACGGTACGAAGGGCGTCGAATTCCAGCGCGTCGCCGATCCTTGTGCCGGTGCCATGCGCCTCCACCAACCCGACCTGATCCAGCGGGATCGCCCCGCGGGCATAGGCCGAACGGAGCAGGCGGGTCTGCGCCTT
Organism: Asaia bogorensis; assembly: GCA_945873195.1. Lineage (GTDB taxonomy): Bacteria > Pseudomonadota > Alphaproteobacteria > Acetobacterales > Acetobacteraceae > Rhodopila > Rhodopila bogorensis_A. The sequence continues at coordinate 10,006 of CAMCDA010000073.1, read as the reverse complement.
GGCGCTGGGGGCTGTGATGCCGGCGGTCGTGCCGTTCTGGTTGATGGCCACGCCGTTGATGACGCCCTGGATCGGGTCACCGTCGGCCAAGGCGCGATCCAGCCGTTTCAGCACAAGGGTCACGATCCCCTCGGCCGGCACGAAGCCATCGGCGGAGTCATCGAAGCTCCGGCACTGGCCGGCGCGGGACAACATCCCGGCGGACCCGGTCAGCACATGCATCTGCGGCGTCAGCAGCAGGTTGACCCCGCCGACCAAGGCCATGTCGCACTCCCCATCGCGGATCGCGCGCCACCCCGCGTGCAGGGCCACCAGGCCCGAGGAGCAGGCGGTGTCCAGCGCCACGCAGGGGCCATGCAGATTGAGAAAATAGGCGATCCGGGCGGCGAGGATGGAGGCGATGTTGCCGAACAGCGTCTCTCCGCTGGGGGGGCCGTGGTCAGCTTCCAGCACGCGGCCGTAGTCGCTCGATCCGCCGCCGACGAAGACGCCGCAGGCCGCTCCGTCCAGAAGGGCGCGGGTCTGGCCGGCCATTTCCAGCGCGTGCCAAGCGGTTTCTAGGAACAGCCGCTGTTGCGGGTCCATCAGGCGGGCCTGTTCGGCGCGGATCGAGAAGAACCGCGCGTCGAACCGGTCGACCCCGGCGACATAGCCGCCCCAGGGCGTCATGTCCGATCCGAGGGCACGCAGCGCGCCGGCATAGGCTTCCCGCCGCCAGTCCTCGGGGGGGAACGGGGTGACCGCCACATCACCAGCACGGAGGTGATCCCAGAACGCGTCGGCATCCGAGGCGCCGGGCAGGCGGCAAGCGTAGCCGATGATCGCGACGTCGGGCGTGGCGGTGTCGATAGCCACTGGCGCCTGGGTCGGTGGCGCCGGCACCACCGCTGGCGGGGGAACCTCCCGCGCGGCGGGCACGGGAGGCGGCGGAGGGGCCGTCACAACCGGCGCCGGCGTTGACCGGGCGACGATCAGCGCGGCCAGAGCACCCAGGTCGCGGCAGCGGGCGACATCCGCCTCGGTCAGCGCGCAACCGAACTCGTCGGTGATGGCGTCGAGGATCGCCTTCGCCTCGGCGGGTTGCAGCGCGATCGTGTCCAGCCTGGTCGTGGCGGACAGGTCGGGGGCACCGAAGGGGGCCAGCCTGTCCCGCAGGAACGCCAGCACGGGGGACGCCGCGGGATCGAGCGTCGTGGCGGCCCGGTCCGTGAGGCTGCCATGCAGGAACACAGCCAGTTCGGCCGCGTTCGGGTGGTCATAAAGGCGAGTGGCCTGAAGGTCGGTGCCGAGTTCGTCGTTCAGGGCGCGGGTTAGTTCGACCGCCAGGATCGAGTCCAGGCCCAGATCGGCGAAGCCCGCCTGGTCGTCGATCTGGGATTCATCCAGATACAGCGCCTGCGCCAGTTGCCGGCGTACGATGTCGCGCACGGCGTCCAGGGGCATGGCGTTGGACGGCTCCTCGACGACCGGGGCGAGACCAGGCTCCCCGGCCAGATAGGCGGCCAGTTCCACGATGTTCGCGTGGTCGTAAAGTCGGGTCGCCTGGAGCGCCGTTCCCAATTCGTCATTCAGGCTCTTGGTGAGTTCCACGGCCAGGATCGAGTCCAGGCCCAGGTCGGCGAAACCCGCATGCTCATCAAGCTGCGATTCGTCGAGATACAGCGCCGCCGCCAGATGCCGCCGCACGACGGCGCGCACCGAAGTCTCGGACCGGCTGGCGACGGGGGTTGGGGGAATCGACCCGGCCACGGGGCGTGATATCTGGGTGACGGCCTGGTCCCCGGCGCCGGCCATTGCCTCCGGACGCTCCGGTAGAACCGGGGCGCGGGGCTCGGCCGGAGCCACCGCGACCGGTCTGGCGGACCGCGCGTGTTCCTGCACAGGCGCAACTGGACCGGGAGCCCCGGGAGCCCCCCCCGGCGCGCGATCGAACCAGAACCGCGACGGCGCGAACGGATAGCCCGGCAGCGCGATCCGCCGCCCCCGGGTCGCGGTCACCGGCAGATCGGCGCCCTCTACCCATAGCGCGGCCACGCGATCCCACTGACCGGCCGCCGCCAGATCCATCATCACGCCTGGTCCGCGATCAGCCTCGGCGCGCCCGATCCCGGGCTTCGTCACCGAGCCTATCCATACGCCAGCCGTTCCGCTGCCCGATCCGACCGCGCCCGCCGAACCATCGAACCGGTCCGCCAGCACCTCGCCCATCCGCCACAGAATGGCGGCCCGATGCGGCATCACCTCCCGCCCGACAGCCAGGGTATGCGCGACGTCCCGCGCCGGCAGCAGCGGATGCCGGCGGGCAAAGTCAGCCAGCCGCCGCAAGCTCGCCTGCAACCGGTCCCGATCCCGCGCCGAGACAACCAGCAGCACCGCCGCTGGGTCCGGTTCGGCGACGACGCGGGGCGCGTATTCCTCCAGCACCACATGGGCATTGCTGCCCCCCAGCCCGAACGAACTCACGCCCGCCCGCCGGGGCAGCGCGGCTCCATCCCGATCGATCAACGCGTCCCAGGGGCGCGTCGCATCCGCCACCGCGAAGGGCGTATTGGCAAAGTCGATCAACGGATTGAGCTGGCGGAAATGCAGGCTCGCCGGCAGGATCCGATGTTCCAGCGCCAGCACGGCCTTCAGCAACCCCGCCACGCCCGACGCCGGTTCCAGATGGCCAATATTGGTCTTCACCGTGCCCAGCAGGCACGCCCGGTCACGCACCGAGCCAGGTTCCGCCGTCGCGCCGAATGCCTCCTTCAGCGCCATCACCTCGACCGGGTCGCCGAGTTCCGTGCCCGTGCCATGCGCCTCCACATAGCCGATCGTGTCGGAGGCGACGCCCGCCCGTCGCAGCGCCGTCGCGATCAGGGCCGCCTGCGCGGTGCCGTTGGGAGCGGTCAGCGAATGCGCGTGCCCGCCATGGTTCTCCGCCGAACCCAGGATCACGGCATGGATCACGTCGCCATCCGCCTCGGCCCGCGCCAGGGGCTTCAGCAGGACCACGCCGACGCCTTCCCCCTTCACATAGCCGTTCGCCCGGGAGTCGAAACTGTGGCAGCGCCCATCAGGGGACACGACGCCGAGTTCCATCGTGCTGACGATGCTCTCGGCGGTCAGCACCAGGCTGACGCCGCCGGCCAGGGCCATCTCGCACTCGCCCGCCTGCAAGGCCCGGATGGCCCGGTTCACCGCCACCAATGAACTACTACACGCCGTATCGATCGCTTCGCTCGGCCCCCTCAGGTCGAACAGATAGGAGATGCGGTTGGGCAGCATCGTCGCGATATTGCCCAGGGCGATCTGCGCGCGCGCGGCGTCGCGGTCAGGGATGATCGCACCGTACTCGTTGATCTGCGGGCCGAAGAACACACCGACCGACCGGCCAGCCAGCGATCCCATCCTCATGCCCGCGTCTTCGACACAGTGCCACACAGCCTCGATCGCCAGCCGATGCTGCGGGTCGAGGAAACAGGCCTCCCGTGGGGAAATGCGGAAGAACGGCGCATCGAACGTGTCGATCCGGTCGAGGAATCCGCCTTGCAGCGCCCCCCGATCGTAGCCGCCACGGGACGCCAGATCGCGCCCGTCGGGAAGCGGGCCGACCAGATCGGTGCCTGCCTCCAGGTGCTGCCAGAACGTGTCCAGGTCGGGGGATCGAGGGAACCGGCCGCTGATGCCGATGATGGCGATCGGTTCGTCCCGGCCAGCCTTGCGGATCGGGGGCGGCGGGGCGGCGACCGGCGCCGGCGGGGGTTCGGCCCTGACCGCGTGGTGGGCGTTGACCTCGGCCAGATGGGATTCGACCAGGTAGGCCGCCAAGGCCTCGATCGTGCCGCGGGCGAAGAAGACAGCGGGGCTGACGGTGATGCCGTAGACCTGTCCCAGGTGGACGCTGAACTCCTTCAACGCGATGGAATCGAAACCGAATTCCGCGAGGCCGGCGGTCGGGGACAGCAAATCCTCATCCACCTTCATCAGGCGGGAGATCAGTGCGGTCAGACCCCGCCGGACAGTCGCCGGCAGGTCGGGGTCGGCCGCGACCGGTTCGGCTCCGGCCGACAACGGGGCGGCGGGCGCCAGGGACGCGGTTGAACGGACCGGGGCGCCTTGCATGGATACGCCGGCCGCCGCGACCGGGCGCGTCGCGAACAGGGCGAGCGCCTTGGCGGCATCGCCCGGCACGACGGCCACCTGGGGCTGCCCCATCGCCAGCGCATCCAGGAACGCCTGCCAGCCCTGCTCAGTTTCCAGATGGGGCATGCCGGAGGTCGCGAGGTAGATGCGTTCCCCCTCGGCCGACAGCACGCCCCGTCCTTCCCGCCACAGCGGCCAGCCCAGCGCGATGGTCCGACCGGGGCGGTTGGCGTCACGCCAGGCGGCGAAGCGATCACAGAACGCGTTGCCGCAGGCATAGGCACCCTGCCCGAAATCCCCCAACTCCCCGGCCAGCGAGGAGAACAGCACGAAGAAGTCGAGCGACTCATCCCCCAGCACGCGGTCGAGGGTCACGGTCCCGCCCACCTTTGGCGCGAGGCATGCGGCCACGTCCGGCCAGTCGCTGTCGCGGAGCGACGTCACGGCGGGCACTCCGGCCGCGTGGATTACGCCATGGATGGGGCCGTGGATGCCCCGCGCTTCCGCCACCACGTCGGCCAGCGACCCCAGGTCGGTGACATCCGCCTGCCAGTAAAGCGCGCCGGGACAGGCCGCCAGCGTCGCGAGCACGGCCTCATTGGCGGGGGAACGGCCGATCAGTGTGATCCGCGCCCTGGCCTCTCGCGCAAGGCGACGGGCGAACAGGCCGGCGAGGACTCCGCCGCCGCCGGTGATCAGGATATGGGCGCCCTGGCGCAATGGGACGGACGGCCCGGGGAAAGCCGCCACCATGCGGCGGACGAACCGGTTTCCGTCCCGGATAGCAGCCTCGGTTTCGGCACCGTGCGGCGCGGTCAGTTCGGCGCTGATCATGGCCGCCAGCGCGCCGGTCACGGGCAAGGCGCCGTCCAGGCGCAGCAGACGCAGATCGACCCGCGCGCCATCGAAGCGCGCCGACCGCCGCAGGGCCTGGACGCATTCCCGCGCCGGACCGCCACGATGGACATGCAGCACCGGCACCGGATCGTTGAACAGGGCCCGTAGTGTGGCAAACACCGCCTGCTCGCCATGGCCCAGGTCGGTGCCCAGGTCGTTGAGGCCCAGCAGGTTGACGACGCCGGCGGGGGCACCGTCCTGCCGGCGGCGTTCCACGAGGTCCGCCGGAGCGACCTCGGTCACCCGATGCCCCTGTCCGCGCCACAGGGCGGCGAGCGCCGGACCGGGTCCGTCGCCATCGGCCAGCAGCCAGATTGAACCTGGCAGTGCAGCGGTCGGCAAGGGATCCGCCTGCCAGTCAGGTACCAGATAGTTCGCCCGGGAGGGCATGGCCTGCGTGAGAGGGGCCGGAGCACGGACCGCTGGCGGCGTGTCGCCTTCGCGGTCGAGCCAATACCGGCGCATCTCAAACGGATAGGTCGGCAGCGAAATCCGCCGCCCCCCGGCAGGGATCGCCTCGGCCGGCACGTCCCCCGTCCGCAGATACGTCGCCGCGGCTTCCCGCAGGAACGCGGGCCCGGTGCTCGCGGGCTCCCCCGACGCCAGGGCCGCCCGAAGGTCCGCCACGCTGCCAATCACGGCCGCCCAGCGATGATCGAAGTGGCAACGCCCGGCATTCAGCGTCCGGGCAAGATCGGCCAAGGCCGGCGTATGAGTCTCCAGCCACGCCCGCAGATCGGCGATGCGGCGCGCCAGACTGGCGGGGCTGCGCGCGGACAGCGTGATCAGGCAGGGTTCGTCGGCCACGGCGCGCACCGGTTCCGCGTCGGGTTCCGCCAGCAGGATGTGCACGTTGGTTCCACTGAACCCGAACGAACTGACACCTGCCATCCTCGGTGCGCCATTCGTCTCCCACGGGCGCAGCGCCGTGTTCACGACAAAGGGGGACTCCGACAGATGCAGCGCCGGGTTCTCGGACCGGAAATGCAATGACGGGAAGAACGTGCGATGCCGCAGGGTCAGCACCGCCTTCAGGAACCCGGCGATCCCGGCCGCATGCGCCGCATGCCCGATATTCGTCTTTACCGAGCCCAGCACGCAGAACCCGGTCCGGTCGGTCCAACGGCGGAAGGCGCGGGTCAGGCCCTCGACCTCGATCGGGTCGCCCAGCCTGGTGCCGGTGCCATGCGCCTCGATATAGCCGATGGCGGCCGGGTTGATGCCGGCCTTCCCGTAGACCTCGGTTTCGAGGGCCGCCTGGGAGTCCGCGCTGGGCGCGGTGATCCCGTTGGTCTTGCCGTCCTGGTTCATGGCGGAGGCGATGATCACCGCCTCGATATGATCGCCATCCGCCAGCGCGCGGGCATAGGGCTTCAGCACGACAACCCCCGCCCCCTCCCCCGGCACGAACCCATCCGCATCCGCATCGAACGCGCGACAGGCGCCATTGGGGGACAGCATACCGGCCTTGGCCGCGGCGGTGTTGAACCCCATTGTCGTGGTCAGGAACACCCCGCCGGCGAGCGCCATGTCGCACTCCTCGTCCAGCAAGCTGCGACAGGCGAGGTGGATGGCGCTGAGCGACGACGAACAGGCGGTGTCGACCGCCATGCACGGTCCCTTGAGGTTCAGGACATAGGCGATGCGCCCCGACAGGATGGCCGCGGCATTGCCCATGAAGGCAAATGCCTCCGGCACGATGCCTAGGTCCGTCATGCGGTGCGTATAGTCACCGCCATAGGCACCCACGAAGACCCCACAGCGCCGGCCGTCGAGTTCCTGTTCGGCGTAGCCAGCATCCTCCAGCGCGCGCCAGGCTTCCGTGAGGAAGACGCGATGCTGCGGGTCGGTCAGTTCGGCTTCCTTGCCGGACATGCGGAAGAACAGCGGATCGAAATCCGCCGCGTCGCGCAGGAAGCCGCCCCATTTGAGGTATTGCGCCTCGGAACTGACGCCCTCGGGCAAGGAGGCGGCGTCGGCGGACCAGCGATCGGCCGGGACGGTGGTGATGCCGCTGCGCCCCTGCCGGAGCATGTCGTGGAAGGCGGTGATGTCAGGGCAGTCGGCGAACCGGCCCGCCATGCCGATGACGGCAATGCGGGTGTCGCGCTGGGTGGTGGACGGGGTTGGCGTGGCCGCACCGGCCGGCGCCGCCAACGCAGGCCCTACCCCCGCCGGCTCCGACACCGCCTGACCCTCCCGCGTCATGGTCGGGCTTGACCCGACCATCGCCACTGGCTGCGTTGTTTGGCCGTTCCCGCCGACCGGCGGTCGGGTCTGGTGCGCCAGTGAGAAGAGAGACGAGTCTTCCGGGTTCCTAACTACCGGCAGAGTGCCGAACGATGGTCGGGTCAAGCCCGACCATGACGGGGGAGAGGGGGCCGGGGTCGTCGCGACGGGCACGGTGGCTGGCGCGGCGGCGGACACGGTGTCTGGCGCGGTGGGCGGCACGGTAGGCGTGGGCGGGAGCTTCCGTACCCGATCGCCATAGTCCCGCATGATGTGGCGGGCGAGGTCGCCGATCGAAGGGTGGTCGAACAGCACAATCGGCCGCAGGTCCAATCCCAGCACCGTATTCAGCCGCGACACCACCTGCCCGCCCAAGATCGAATCGATCCCGTAATCCATGAATCGGCCGCGATGATCCAGCCGGTCCACCGGCATGTTCAACAGGGCGGCAACCTCCCGCGCGATCGTTTCAGGCAGGCTGGCGCCGCTGGTAGCTGGGCTTGCCGAGAGCGCGGGAGGCTGTTGGGCCGTCCGTGCGACCGCCGGTGTGGAAATCACATGCACGGTGGTCGATCGTTCCGCCACCATCACCGCCTGGCTGAGCCGCTCGCGCGCCTCCCCAGGTAGGCCGACCGCGTCCATCCTCGAGAAACCGGCCTCTGCCATCACGGCCTGCCAGCCCGCCACATCCAACAGCGGGGCGTTGGCGATGCGGCTGGCGGCGTCCTCGAACGCCCACCAGCCGTCGGTCAGGCCGAAGGTCAGGGTGGCATAGTCCTGCAAGGCCGTGACTTCGTTCAGCACCAACCATCCACCCGGCCGCAGCAACCGTCCCGCATGCTCCAGCGCCGCACCAATCAGACGGCAGGCGTGCAGAACGTTGGAGGCGATGGCGATGTCGAACCCGCCCGCATCGAACCCCTGGGCAGTCGGGTCCTTTTCGATATCCAGCACATCGAACCGCATGAAATCATGCGACGCGCCGAACCGCGTCCGCCCCAGATGGGCAAACCCGCGCGAGACATCGGTGTAGTGATACTCGACCGCGATGCCATGCTCCGTCAGCAGCCGCAGGATCGACGCCGTCGCGCCGCCGGTGCCGGCGCCAACCTCGATCACGCGCGCCGTTCGGCCCAGACCGGCGGCAAGCGTCGCCACCGTCTCGGCCAGGACGGTGTTCAGATGTTCGGCCAGGCGGCTGCCCTGGTAGATCGGCTCCACGAGATCCGTTCGACCGTCGGGGAACATGACTTCGGTCGCTGTCACCCGTCCCGTCAGAAGATCGGGCAGCGCGTCGATACAGCGCGCAAGCAAAGTCAGGAACGGCGCCAGTTCCGGTTCCGCGGCAGCGAGCCTCGCCCGTTCCGTATCCAGATTGACCGATGCCTGGGCGCGGACGCGCAGCAAATCGCCCTCTCGCAGCAGCGCCCCATCGCGCGCCAGCATATCCACCAGCGCGTCGTGCAGGCGGTGCTTCGACGGAATGATGGCCAGTGCCTTGCGAAGGCCAGCAACCGTATAGACATGGCGCGCGAAAAGCCCCATCCGGCCATACGCGGCGGCGAGCGCCTTGCGCCCCCATGCCTCGACAGCGCGGAAGGCGCCGGCTTGTGCGGACAGGTCCGGCGCGTCATGGCGCGCAAGCGCGGTCTTGACTGCGGCGATGCCATCGGTCGGAGCGGGCGCGCGCTCGACGGTCGCATCGGACGCAGCCATACCGGGCGGGATGCCGCAAGCCATCCGCTCAAACGGGTAGCCCGGTAGGGAGACACGGCGTCCCGATGCCGCGCCAGGCAAGGCCGTCCAGTCGAAAATGGCGCCCTGCGTGTAAAGGTCCCCTAGAACGCAAAGCGACTCCTGGTCCGGCCGGTCCCGCGCGATCGTCTTCGCGAAGGCCATAAGCGCGGGACCAGGCCCCTCCGCCCGCGCCTCTCCGTCCAGCACGGAGGCGTGTCGTTTGCCCTCCAGCCAGCCACGCAGCCGAACACACAACGATGCGCTATCATCCGCAACGACCGCCAGCCGGTGGAGATGATGCTCCCGCCCGGCCGCGAGCGTGCTCGCAATGTCGGTGGGGTCCGCATCCGATCGTTCAAGCCACGCGGCCAGTTCCGACACGCGTGCCCGCAGCGCGGCCTCGCCCCGGGCCGACAGCAGGAACAGGAACGGACCCGCGTCGGCCGCGCGCGTCGGACGAACCGGCGCTTCCTCAATCACCAGATGCGCGTTCGTACCACTAAAACCAAACGAACTCACCGCCGCTCGGCGTGCCCCGGCCGGTTCCCAATCCCGCGCCTCGGTCGGCACGATGAACGGGCTGGACGCGAAGTCGATGCGCGGATTGGGGCTGCTGAACCCGGCCATCGGCGGGATACGGCGGTGCCGCATCATCAGCAGCACCTTCAGCAACCCGGCGATTCCCGCCGCGGTCAGCGCATGCCCGATATTCGCCTTGGCCGATCCGATGGCGCAGAAACCGACGCGATCCGTGAATTTCCGGAATGAGGACGTCAGCGCCTCCAACTCGATCGGGTCGCCCAGCGGCGTGCCGGTGCCATGCGTCTCGACATAGGTGATGGAGGCCGGATCGATGTTGCGCCGGCGGTAGATGTCTTCCTCCAGCGCGGCCTGGGAGGGTGCGCTGGGCGCGGTGATGCCGTTGGTCCGGCCATCCTGATTGATACCGCTGCCCCGCACGATGCCCAGGATGTTGTCGCCATCCCGCTCCGCGTCCGCCAACCGCTTCAGGACG
>CAMCDA010000072.1 GCA_945873195.1 Asaia bogorensis | reverse complement strand
GGTTCGGGTGACGAATACGACACCCAGAAGATCGTCTACCTGTCGCCGAACTTCTCGGGCTTCGACTTCGGCCTGCAGTACTCCCCGTCGGCTGGCAACTCGCTGGCTGGTTGCGGCCTGGTTGCCTCGACCTGCTCGAACATCACGACCTCGGCCACCGCGGCTGACGGCGCGCGGTTCAAGGACATGGTCGCGGCTGGCGTGCGGTACTCGAGCACGATCGGCCCCGTGGGCGTGCACGCCTATGGCGTCTACAGCTATGCCGGTCACGTGAACTACAGCGGCACGGCGGCGGCGGCTCGCGTCGCGGCGGGTGCGCCGGCCGGCAGCACCTGGAACGGCGAGTACGACAACCTGAACTTCGGTTCGGCCGGTGTCGCGCTGACGTATGCGGGCTTCACCGTCGCCGGTAACTTCATCGGCGGCGCCATCAACGGCCGTATGGCGGCCCGCCCGAGCGGCGGCGCCGGCACGACCGCGTATCTGGTGGGCGCGCAGTACCAGGTCCCCGGTGTTCCGATGACGGTCGGCGCGGTGTTCGCCTCGATCGACTCGCAGGGTGCGGTCGCCATGACCGGGCGCAGCCAGCGGCATGAGTATGAGTTCAGCTTCGGCGGCAGCTACACGCTGGCGCCGGGCATGGTCCTGTTCGCCGACTACCTGTACCAGAACCGGAAGCAGAGCGGCTGGAACTTCGCCAGCGGCACGGCTGGCGCGGCGAACAACTCGGTCCAGGGCCAGGGCGTCGTCTTCGGCACCCAGATGACCTGGTAATCCGGTTTACGACGACGACCGGAAGGGCGGCGGGGGAAACTCCGCCGCCCTTTTTCGCTTGATGACCGCCGTTTCCATGGGAAACCGCGTGTGGAGCGCGCTAGAGGCTTGGCGCACTCTCCCGGACAGACTATGGAGCGTGCAGGCCTGATATGGACGATCCATGACACGCGTTCGTTTTGCCAAATTTGCCTTCGGCCTCGCGCTGGTGTTCAGCATCGCGGCCTGCGCAAACTCGACCCCCAATCCGACGGCGCCAAACTACACCTTCGAACCGGGCCCCAACACGGGCAGCATGCTCGGGGATGAGGGGATGTCGTTCTTCTTCGGCGACAAGAACAAGCGCGGCCAGGGCGGCGGCGGTGGCGGGATCGGCGTGAACGCCTATCTGTGGCGCGGCGCGCTGGACACGCTGGGCTTCATGCCCCTGTCCTCGGCTGATCCGTTCGGCGGCGTCATCATCACCGATTGGTACACCCCCCAGGCCTCACCCGGAGAGCGGTTCAAGGCGACCGCCTATATCCTGTCCAGGGATCTGCGCAGCGACGGCGTGAAGGTCACGATCTTCCGGCAGGTTCTGCAAGGCAACCACTGGGTTGATGCCCCGGTCAGCGCGCTGACGACCAGCGAAATTGAGAACAAGGTGCTCGACCGCGCCCGTCGCCTGCGGGAGCAGATGCAAGCCTCCACCTGATCCCACCCAAGCCACAGCCGGGCGTTCGGCAATGGCGGGGCTGATCGTCTCGGAGGTTGACCGGCTGGTCGAGCAGGCCACGTTCCTGCACCGCGGCGGCCAGCCGCGGCAGGCCGAGGCGCGGTTGCGGGAAGCCCTCGCCTGGGACCCGCTTCATCCGATCGGCCTGACCCTGGCGGCGGAATGCGCGATCGAGCGGCACGATCACGACGCCGCCCTTCGCCACGCCAGCCTGGTGCTGACCTAGGAACCCAATTTCGCCCCCGCCTTGTCGCATCTCGCCCAGGCCCTGTGGCTCGCCGGGTGGCTGGCCGAAGGGCTGGCGCCAGCCCGCCGAGCGGTCGAGATCCAGCCGAACAATCCGCTGTTCCGGGTCAACCTTGGCCAGATCTGCGCCTGGCTTGGCCTGTCCGAGGAAGCCCAGGCGGTGGTCGCTCCACTGCTGGCCCAGGAATGGCAGCCGCCCCTGATGCGCGCCCGCGCCCATGGCGTGGTGGGGGAGGCATTGACGGCGCAAGGGGACTTCGACGCGGCGCACCGGGCGCTGCAACAGGCCATTGCCCTGGCCCCGGATTATGACCCGCTGCACATGGCCTATGGCCTGAGTCTGCTGCGCCTGGGCCGGTTGGCGGAGGGCTGGCTGTCCTACCAACGACGGGAGCGGATCGGCTTCTTCTTCCCCGGCCAAAGCGCCGGCCTGCCCGGCCAGCGGTGGCAGGGCCAGGACCTGACCGGCAAGACGATCCTGCTGAAGGATGAGCAGGGCTACGGCGACGCGATCCATTTCTTTCGCTATGTCCCGATGCTGCGGCGGGCCGGCGCGGCACGGGTGGTCCTGGTCACGTTCCCGCTGCTGACAGGGTTGCTGCGGGCCTCCACCCAACTGGCCGAGGTGGTGGACACGCTGCCGCCCGACTTCGCCCCGGACTTCTATTGCCTGACGGGCGACCTGCCCGGCGTCTTCGGCACCACGCTGGAGACGATTCCGGCCGCTGTCCCCTATATCCGTCCGCCGCCCGCCCTGATGGGCGCGGGGCCCGACCTGCCGATCGGGGGGGAGGGGCCTTGCGTCGGCCTGGCGTGGTCGGGCGACCCGCGGCACCTCAAGGACCACCTGCGGTCACTGCCGGCGGCCGATTTCCTGCGGATCGCCGACACGCCGAACGCTCGGTTTGTCAGTTTGCAGAACGCGGTGCGCCCGGGGGATGAGCCGGCTCTGGCCGCCCGCCCCGCCGTGGCCCGGTTGGGGGAGGGTCTGTCAGACTTCGGACAAACCGCTCGGCTGGTCTCCCGGCTCGATCTGGTGATCACGGTTGATACATCGATCGCGCATCTGGCCGGGGCGATGGGCAAGCCGGTCTGGGTGCTGGTGCCGCGGGCGCCGGACTGGCGGTGGCTGATCGGGCGGGGGGACTCGCCCTGGTATCCGACGATGCGGCTGTTTCGCGCGGACGCCGATGGGTGGGGGCCGGTGATCGAGGCCGTGCGGCGGGCCCTGCTGTCCCAGGGCCGCGCCGACGGATAGGGCGTGTCCGGCTCGGGTCCGATATTGCGAACGACTCTCATTTGCGATAGAAATCGCCATCACGCAGCTTCGGGCCGTGGGCCTGAGACCGGAGTTCCAAGATGACATCCCCGACCTCATCCGCGACCACCCCGGGCCCCGAGGACGCTCCGCCGCCCCGGACCATCGACAGCCAGGACCTTCTGGCCGGCGCGCGGGAACTGGTGATCCGGCATGAACAGGCGACCTACCACCTGCGCCTGACCGGATCGAACAAGCTGATCCTCACGAAGTAGGGCGGTCCACCAGGTGCTCGGGTTGTGGAGCACGGTCGACGCCAACCCGTCCTGGTCGGGCTCGACCCCACCATCGCCCAGCAGAACGGCGGACGCCCTGACCCCCAACGGTTTTGTTGCCTCAAAAGCGGCCGCCCGGGTAAAATACCCGGATGTATGCCGATCGAGGAGCCGGCAACCCCTCCCGAACTTTTTTCACACGGTCGTACCCCATGTCCGGTGAGAAACCGCCATCCCCCCGGAATTTTGCATACGGTAACACCCCATGCACCGTGAGAACCGTCCGCCCCTGGCCGACCGCCCGCCTCGTCCCGTAAAAGACGATCCACGCAATGTTCCTGGGGAAGGAAACTCTCATGCAGATCGGATTCAACCTGCCCGTCAGCGGCCCGATGGCCACCGCGGAGACCATGGCCCGCGTTGCCCGGTTGGGGGAGGAGCTGGGCTTCGACTACCTCACCCTGACCGACCACATCGCGCTGCCCGACACCAGCACGCCAGGCTACCCCTATTCCGAGAGCGGGGAGTTCTATTCCCCCGACCCCGGCCATCGCGTGGAGCAGTTGACCGCCACCGCCTGGATCGCCGCCAAGACCGAGAAGATCCGCCTGGTCCTGGCCGTCATGGTCGTGCCGCACCGGCCGGCCGTCGTTGCCTCGAAGATGCTGACGACGATCGATGTGCTGTCGGGCGGGCGCCTGGTTGTCGGCATCGGCGCCGGTTGGCTGAAGCCGGAGCTGGAGGCCGTGGGCACGACCCCCTTCGCCGAACGCGGCAAGGTGACCGACGAATTCATCGACGCCTTCAAGGTGCTGTGGACCCAGGAACGTCCGGTGTTCCACGGCAAGTACACCAACATCGAAGGCCTGGCGGTCGATCCGAAGCCCGTGCAGAAGCCGCATCCGCCGATCTGGGTGGGTGGCGAGAGCGCTCCGTCGATGCGCCGAGCGGCGCGGGTGGGCGATGCGTGGTATCCGATCGGGACGAACCAGGCCAACATGCTCGACACCCGTCCGCGCCTCGAAGCCGGCATCGCTCGGCTGCGCAAGCTGACGGCCGAGGCGGGGCGTGACCCGAACGCGGTTGGGGTGGTCTATCGCGTGAAGCGCTTCGCGTATGAGGCACCGCCGGCCACCGACGGCCACCGCCGTTTGTTCACCGGCACGTTGGCCGATACGATCGATGACGCCAAGGCGCTGAAGGCGATGGGCGTTACCGCCATCGATTTCGACTTTGAAGGCCGGGAAGCCGAGGCGTCGATCGCCGCGATGAAGTCGTTCCGAATCAACGTGATGGACAAGATCTAAGCGGGAGAAGCGCGATGGCGGGGTCTCGGCTGGACCGGATGATCGAGGCCTTGCCCCGCGCCTACCCCGGACCGGGCGGGGCGGTGGCGGTGCTGCGCGATGGCGCGGTGCTGGTGCGCCACGCCTGGGGCTGGGCGAACGCGGAACGGCGGATCGGCTTCACGCCGAAGACGCTGTTCCGCATGTGCTCCATCACCAAGCAGTTCACCTGCGCGGTGATGCTGGATGCGTTTCCCGATCCGTCGGTGCTGGATCAGGACGTCCGGGACCGGCTTCCGTTGTTGGAGGGCGCGGCGCCCGGTGCGTTGCACCTCGCCCATAACCAATCGGGGCTGCGGGATTATTGGGCCGTGGCGATGCTGCATGGCTCTCCGGTCGAGGCCCCGTTCGGTGATACGGAGGCGGAACGGGTGATCGCCGGCACCCGCACGCTGCATTTCGCGCCGGGGACTCGGTTTTCCTATGTGAACCAGAATTTCCGTATCCTGTCCGACATCCTGCAAGAGCGGACGGGGCGGGGGTTTGCCGAATTGCTGCGGGATCGGATCTTTGACCGGACCGGCATGGACAGCGCGATCCTGGCCGCCGACACGCGGGCGATGCCGGATGGGACCGAGGGGTATGAGGGTGCTCCGGCCACCGGGTTCCGTGCCGCGGAGAACCGGATTGTCTGGACCGGCGATGCCGGCCTGGGGGCCAGCCTGGACGACATGATCGCCTGGGAACGCCATATCGACGCGACCCGGGACGATGCGGGGTCGCTGTATCGACGCCTGTCCGCGCCGGTCACCTTCGGGGATGGCGCCCCGGCCGGGTACGGCTTCGGGCTGGGGCGTGGGCGGGAGTTCGGCCGACAGCTGACCGGCCATGGCGGCGCGCTGCGAGGCTGGCGGAGCCATCGGCTGTATGTGCCGTCGGAACGGGTTTCGGTGGTCGTGATGTTCAACCACCTGTCCAACGCGGCGACCGCGGCGATGGATGTGCTGGGCGCGGTGTTGGATGCCGATCGGGCGGGGCCGGATGGGTCTCTGCCCGCGTTGCCTTGGGTTGGCGCGTATCTGGAGCCGGAGACGGGGCTGTCGGCGCGGATCGACCTGGCGGGGCCGGGCCAGGTGCGCCTGCGGTATGGCCACTCGGCGGAGGCGCTGGATCTGCGCCCCGATGGGTCGGCCGGCGGCGGCGCTCGGCTGACCTGGACCGATGGCGGGCTACGGATGGAACGGCCGCAGGATAATCAGGCGACGCGGCTGATCCCGCTGGACCCGGCGGGGGCTTTGGACGTCGCCGGCCGGTATCGCTGCGCGGAACTGGACGCGGAGCTGACTGTCGCCGACGCCGGGGGCACGCTGTATGGCGCGTTCTCGGGTTTCCTGGGGCAGGGGCGGATGGAATTGCTGGAGCCGATCGGCCGCGACGTCTGGGCGCTGCCGTGTCCGCGCGCCCTGGATCATACGCCGCCGGGCGACTGGACCCTGGCCTTCCGGCGCGACGATGCCGGCCGGGTGACCGAGGCCGTGGTCGGCTGCTGGCTCGCGCGGGGGCTGTCGTATCGGCGGATTTAGGCGCCCTTGATCGATTTCCGCTCCGTCATCGCCGCGATCTCGGCGTCGGTGAACCCTGCCTCGCGCAGGATTTCGGCCGTGTGTTCCCCGAGGCGCGGCACATGGCGGCGCATGTTGGCGGGGGTGCCCATGAAGCGGGTCGGCGGGCGGGCGACGCGAATCGCGCCCTCGGTCGGGTGTTCCGTGACCGCCAGCATGTCCACGGCCTTGAGGTGGGGCTGCTCGGTTACCTCGGTCATGCGGGTGAAGGAGGTGTGCGGGACGTCGATCCGCAGCAGCAGTTCCTCCCATTCCGCGGTGGTCCGGGTCAGGGCGATCTCCCGCATCTTGGCATAGACGATATCGATATTCTGGGCGCGCTTGACCGGGTCGTTGACGTGCATTTCCTCGATCAGTTCGGGCTGGCCCACGGCCTCGAAGAAGGCGCACCAATTGGCGGCGGAGTAGGGCAGCATGGTCATCCAGCCGTCCTTGGTACGGGCGGGCTTGCGCTCCCGCATGCGCTTGTAGCCTGGCGGGCCGATGCTGGGCTCGAAGCTCATGCCGCCCATCATGTCGACGCTGTTGAAGGCGGTCAGGGTCTCCAGCATCGGGACCTCGATCAACTGGCCTTCGCCGGTGCGTTCGCGGCTGAACAAGGCGGCGCAGACGGCCGAGACCATGGCCATGCCGGTCAGCTTGTCGGCGGCGAGGGTGGGCACGAAGGCGGGTTGGTCGTCGGACCCCATGGCGGAGCCGAAGCCGCTGGCGGCCTGGATGATCTCATCGAAGGCGGGGCGGGCGCGCCAGGGGCCGTCCTGCCCGAAGCCGGTGGCCACGGCATAGACGATGCGGGGGTTGAGTTCCTTGCACTGCTCATACCCGAAGCCCAGGCGGGTCATGCCGGCGGGGCGGATATTGCTGACGATGACGTCGACGGTGGGGATGATGCGGCGCAGGACCTCCTTCCCGTCGTCGGACTTCAGGTCGAGGGCGATCGACCGCTTGTTGCGGTTGATCTGCAGGAAGACGGACGCCATGCCCCGATTGCGGAAGACGCCGGAGTTGCGGGCGGTATCCCCGATCAGGGGCTCGACCTTGATGACCTCCGCCCCCCAGTCACCGAGGGTTTGGGTCGCGAAGGGGCCGAGAACCACGGCCGTCAGATCAAGAACGCGGACGCCCTTCAACGGGCCTGTGGCTTCGGTCATGGTTGGGGGCCTTGGGTGGGGGGATTGGGGGGGAGTGACGAAGGAAGGCGGGTCTGGGTTTACGATCGACTCCCCTCCCCTTGAGGGAGGGGCCGGGGGAGGGGGAGTCGTGTTGCCCGGGGTCAGCCTCCTACGATGAACTGCTTCGCCTGGGCGTCGTAGTCCCCATACCCCAGCGTCGCACGCAGCTCAGCGGGCGGCAGGGCG
This sequence comes from Asaia bogorensis, assembly GCA_945873195.1. Taxonomy (GTDB): domain Bacteria; phylum Pseudomonadota; class Alphaproteobacteria; order Acetobacterales; family Acetobacteraceae; genus Rhodopila; species Rhodopila bogorensis_A. Next base: position 13,759 of record CAMCDA010000072.1, on the reverse strand, counting down.
GAGGCAGCCTCGGCTTCCCCGGCCGTCAACGCCGCAAGCCCGGCCTTGATCCCAGCCGCCGCGGGCGACAGCATCCCGGTCGGATAGGTCCCGATCTTGAAGCCCAACGCAGCAGCCTGGGTGCGCGAAGGCGTGGCGCGCGGCGCCCCGGGGGACAGCACGGCAAAGGACGGGCGCCCCTTGGCAGCCGCCACGGCGCGCCGGATTTCGTCATCATCGGCCGGGGAGTCGAGGAACAGGATGTCGGCCCCTTCCTCCACATACATCTCGATCCGCGCCACCGCCTCATCGATGCCCTGGGTCGGGCGGCAGTCAGTGCGGGCCAGGATCAGGATGCCGGAGTCCTTCGCCGCCTGCACCGCCGCGCGGATCTTCATGCGCGCTTCCTCCCGCGGGAGGCACGGCTTGCCGGCGGCCGTCAACGCGCGCGGCGTAATCTTATCCTCAATGAGGATCGCCGCCGCCCCGGCCCGCCCATACGCCCGCACCGTGCGTTGGACGTTCATCGCGTTGCCGTAGCCATGGTCGCCGTCCGCCAGGATCAGCAGATCGGGCGCCGCGGAATGGACCATGTTGAAGGAGTCATACATCTCGGCGAACGAGATCAGGTCGAGGTCAGGCCCGCCCAAACGGCTGGCCGCAACGCAGGAACCGGAAAGGAACGCGGTCTTGAAGCCCGCCGCCGCGGTCATCTTGCCGGTCAGCCCGTCCCAGACGGCCGGCATGGTGACAAAGCCAGGTTCGGCCAGCAAAGCGCGCAGACGATCGGGGGCGGTCATGGTGTTTCCTCGGGTTCATTGACTGACCCAGAGGATAAGGGGGTTTGCGGCACCGACCAAGGGGAGGGGCCGGGCGATCCATGCACCGATCGCCCCGAGGCGCCGCGGCCGCCCCACCGTCATCCTCGGCCGTGTGCCGAGGACCATCCCCAGCACCCTGCCGCGATCGGTCCCCGGCACACGGCCGGGGATGACGGTTGGGGGGCCTCTGGACGACGGGTTGGGGTTCGCCTCCGTCAGATTTCCAACGTGCCAGCCTTGGCGGCGGCGAGGCGCTTGTTCACCTCATCCCAGTTCACCACGTTCCACCAGGCCGCCAGATAGTCCGCCCGCCGGTTCTGGTATTTCAGGTAATAGGCGTGCTCCCACACGTCATTGCCGAACAGCACCCGCCCGCCTTCCATCAGCGGCGTGTCCTGGTTCGGGCGCGCCACGACGGCCAGCTTGCCGGTCTTGTCGACGGACACCAATGCCCAACCCGAACCGAACTGCGTCAACCCGGCGCGGTTGAACGCCTCCTTCAGCTTGTCGAAGGACCCGAAATCCCGCTCGATCGCCGCGGCCACGTCGCCGGTCGGCGCGCCGCCCTTGCCGCCCATCACCTGCCAGAACATCGTGTGGTTCACGTGCCCGCCGCCATTGTTCCGCACGGCGGTGCGGATCGAGTCCGGCAGTTCCCCGAGCTTCGCCAGCATCCCGGGCAGGCCCAGGGCGACGACCTGCGGATGATCCTTCAGCGCGGCATTGAGGTTGGTGACATACGCCTGATGATGCCGCCCGTGATGGATGGTCATCGTCTGGGCGTCGATATGCGGTTCGTTCGCGTCGGGCGCATAGGGTAGCGGCGCCAGGGTAAAAGGGCCGGCCGGGGCCTGGGCGGAGGCAAAGCGGGTCGTGGCGAGCAGCGCGGCCCCGCCAAGAAACATACTCCGGCGTGAGATGATGGACATGGAAGCATCCTCCTGTGTTCGGCCTGGGTGCGGCCCAGGATGAAGGTGCTACGTATCGGACCGGTCCGCCAGATCAAACGCCGCGGCCATCAATCGACGCGTATAATCTTCACGAGGGTGGTCGAAGATCGTCTCCGCGTCCCCCTGCTCGACCATCTCCCCGCCCTTCAGCACGACGACCCGGTGCGCCAGGGCTCGCACGACCTTCAGATCGTGGCTGATGAACAGATAGGCCAGGCCGTGGCTTTGCTGCAGGTCGCGCAGCAGGGCCACGATCTGCGCCTGTACAGACATGTCCAGCGCGCTCGTCGGTTCATCCAGGACCAGCAGCCGGGGTTTCAGGATCATGGCGCGCGCGATGGCGATCCGCTGACGCTGCCCGCCGCTGAATTCGTGCGGATAGCGGGCGGCGGCTTCGGCGGGCAGGCCGACCTCTTCCAACTGGGTGGCGACGCGGCGGTCGCGTTCGGCGCGGGTCAGGTTGGGTTCGTGGACGCGCAGCCCCTCGGCCACGATGTCGCCGACAGGCAAACGCGGCGAGAGGCTGCCATAGGGGTCCTGAAAGACGATCTGCATCCGCGCCCGCATCCGCCGCAGCGCGGTCCGGTCGAGCGCGTGGATGTCCTGGCCCTCGAACACGATCCGCCCGGTCGCGGTCTCCAGCCGCAGCGCCGCCAAAGCCAGGGTCGTCTTGCCTGATCCTGACTCGCCCACCAGGCCAAGCGTCTCCCCCTCCCGCACCGCGATCGAGACGCCGTCGATGGCACGGACATAACCGACAATGTGGCGGAGCAGGCCGCGGCGGATGGGGAAATGGACCTTGACGTCGTCGGCGGTCAGCAGCGGCGCGGGGTTGGCGGGCAGAGGCGCGGGGGCGCCGGCGGGCTCCGCGTCGATCAGCATGCGCGTGTAGGGATGGGTGGGAGTCTCGAAGACCTGGGCGACGGGGCCGGCCTCGACGATCACCCCGTCCTTCATCACACAGACGCGGTCGGCGAAGCGGCGGACGATCCTTAGGTCGTGCGTGATCAGCAGCAGGGCCAGGCCGCGTTCCTGCTTGAGACTCTCCAGCAGGGCGAGGATCCGGGCCTGGATCGTCACGTCCAGTGCCGTCGTCGGCTCATCGGCGATCAGCAGGGCCGGGTCGTTGGCGAGGGCGGTCGCGATCATCACCCGCTGCCTTTGGCCGCCGGAAAGCTGGTGCGGAAAGGCATCCAGCCGGCGTTCCGCGTCGGGGAAGCCGGCCTGGGTCAGGGTGTGGATCACGCGTTCGCGCAGCCGGTTCTTGGGCAGGGTGTGGTGCAGGGTGATCGCCTCGGCCACCTGCCGCCCGATGCGGTGCAGGGGATTGAGGCTGGTCATCGGCTCCTGAAACACGATCCCGGCGATGTCCCCGCGGGCCTTGTGCAGCGTGGCGGGATCGGCGCCGATCATGCTGGCGCCATCGAGGACGATGCGCCCGGTCGGGTTCGTCCCGCCGGTCGGCAGCAGGCCCAGCAGGGACAGCGCGGTCAGGGACTTGCCGGAACCGGATTCGCCGACGAGGGCGAGCGTCTCCCCCCGGTCGAGCGTGAAGGACACCCGGTCGACGACGCGCTTGTCCCCGAACGCGACCGAAAGGTCGGTGACCTGCACGAGGGGGCCGTCCCTCATCCCGGCAACCGCCGCGGGTCAAACGCGTCCCGCACCGCTTCCCCGATGAAGATCAGCAGCGTCAGCACCCCGCCAAGCGTCACGAAAGCCGTGATCGCCAGCCAGGGCGCCTGGAGGTTGGCCTTCGCCTGCGCCACCAGCTCCCCTAGCGACGCAGACCCCGGTGGCAGGCCGAATCCCAGGAAATCCAGCGTTGACAGCAACGTCACAGACCCGGACAGGATGAACGGCAGCCAGGTCAGGGTCGCCACCATCGCGTTGGGCAGGATATGCCGCCACATCACCACCGCGTCCGACACACCCAAGGCCTTGGCGGCGCGCACATATTCCAGGTTGCGGCCACGCAGGAACTCGGCCCGTACGACGCCGGTCAGGCTCATCCAGCGGAACAGCAATAGGAAGACCAGCAGCACCCAGAAGCCGGGCGTGATGATGCTGCCCAGGATGATCAGAAGATAAAGCTCCGGCATGCCGTTCCAGATCTCGATGAAGCGCTGGAACAGCAGGTCCGTCAGCCCGCCATAGTACCCCTGCACCGCGCCCGCCAACACGCCGATCACCGTCGTCACGATCGTCAGCGTGAAGCCGAACAGCACCGACATGCGGAACCCGTAGATCACCCGCGCCATCACATCCCGCGCCTGGTCATCCGTCCCCAGCGGGTTCCGCCAGCTCGGCGGTGACGGCGACGGCGTGTCCAGGTCCTTGACCGAGGACGCATAGCTGAACCGCAACGGCGGCCAGATCATCCAGCCATCCTTCTCGATCCGATCGCGCAGGGACGGGTCAGTGTAGTCGGCCTCGGTCGGCAGCAGATCGTCACCGAACGCGTCCTCGGCATAGTCGACCAGGACCGGCGCGAAGAAACGACCATCGTAGCGGATCAGCAAAGGCTTATCGTTCGCGATGAACTCGGCGAACAGCGACAGCCCGAACAGGATCAGGAAGACCCACAGCGACCAGAACCCCCGCCGGTTCTGGCGGAAGATCGCCAGCCGCCGGCGCGTGACCGGGGAAAGGGTCATCACCCCCGAGCCTCGAAATCAATGCGCGGATCAACGACGGTGTAGAGCAGGTCCCCCACGATCTGCAGCAGCAGCCCGACCAGCGTGAACAGGTACAGAGTCCCGAACATCACCGGATAATCCCGCTGGATCGCCGCCTGGAACCCCAGCAACCCCATCCCGTCCAGGGAGAAGATGATCTCCACCAGCAAGGCCGAGGTGAACAGGATGCCGACAAAGGCCTGAGGAAACCCGGCGACGATCAGCAGCATGGCGTTGCGGAAGATGTGGCCATACAGGACCCGATGCTCACTGGCCCCCTTGGCGCGGGCGGTGACGGTGTATTGCTTCCCGATCTCCTCCAGGAAGCAGTTCTTCGTCAGCATGGTCAGGCTGGCGAAGCCGCCCACCACCATGGCCAGGGTCGGCAGCGCCATGTGCCACAGATAGTCCAGCGCCCGCTCATGCCATGGCCACCGCGCCGAACCCTCGGACGACATGCCGCCCAGGGGAAAGACCTGCACGAAGCTGCCGCCAGCGAACAGCACGACCAGCAGGATCGCGAACAGGAACCCGGGGATGGCATAGCCGATCAGCACCGCCGCGCTGGTCGCGACATCGAACCGGCTACCATGCCGCACGGCCTTGGCGATGCCCAGCGGGATCGAGATCAGATAGATCAGCAGCGTCGACCACAGCCCCAGCGAGATCGAGACCGGCATCTTCTGCGCCATCAACTGGATGACCGTGGCGTCGCGGAAGAAGCTCGACCCGAAATCGAATTGCAGATAGCCGGTCAGCATCTCGGTGAACCGCTCCAGCGGCGGCTTGTCGAAGCCGAACATCGCCTTGATGTCCGCCAGGATCGCCGGATCGAGGCCGGATGATCCGCGATACCCCCCGCTGCCGCCGAAATCCGATCCAGCCGAACCCAGCCGGGACGACATCCCCCCCTGGCCCTTGAGTTCGGCGATCATCTGCTCCACCGGCCCGCCAGGCGCGAACTGGATCACCGCGAAATTGATCGCGATGATGCCGAACAGAGTCGGGACAACCAGCAACAGGCGGCGGATCAGATAGGCGGTCATGCGGTCGGCGGGTCCCCTCGGCCGGCACGTATCAGGGCGCAGAACCGGGGAAGCAAGCGCCCATGGGTGATCCCATCAAGCGCGGCATCGCGAACGACGGCAAGCCGAACGGGTGGGTTCTGATCTGGCATGCGCCGTTGGTTCTCCTGCTCAGCAACTCCGCCCATACCTTCACGGCTTGGCGGGCAGGCCGCAAGCATCGCTTTCGCCCAGGGACCCGCGCGGGACCCGCGCGCGACTCGCCCCAACCGGCTATCCTGCCGCCATGAAACCCACAGCCCCCGTCGAGACCGATATCGTCCTGCTGGGCGCCGGCCACGCCCATGTGGAGGTCCTGCGCGCCTTCGCCATGAAGCCGGAACCCGGCGTGCGGCTGACCCTGATCGGACGGGAGCCGGCCACCCCCTATTCCGGCATGCTGCCCGGGCTGATCCGTGGCGACTGGGCCTTCGACGATGCCCATATCGACCTCGCCCCGATCGCATCGGCGGCAGGCGCGCGCCTGATCCTGGGGGAGGCGACGGACATCGATCTGGCCGCCCGCGCCGTGACGGTGACCGGACGGCCGCCGGTGCCGTTCGATCTGTTGTCGATAGACGTTGGCGGCACGCCGATCATGCCGGCGGATGGCGGAGTCCCGGTCAAGCCGATCGGGCGGTTCCTGGATCGACTCGACCATCTCGACCAGACCCTGCCGCAAGGCGCCCGGGTCGCGGTGGTCGGCGGCGGACCGGCGGGTGTGGAACTGGTCCTGGCCCTCGCCTTGCGCTTCGCTGGCCGGTTCCGGTTCGTCCTCGTTTCTCAATCGGCCGAACCCTTGGCCGCGGCGCCCGCGCGCGCGCGTCGGGTCGCGCGGGCTGCGCTGGTGGAGGCCGGGGTAGAACTCGTGTCCGGCGTCAGTGCCGGCGCACAGGCGGATGGACGCCTGCCCTTGTCCGACGGCAGCAGTCTGGATGTGGAGGCGACGCTCTGGGCCACGGGCGTGCGCGGCCCGGATTTCCTGGCGGAGTCCGGCCTGACCTGCGACGCGGCGGGCTGCGTGCGGGTCGATTCGACCCTGCGTAGTGTCAGCCATGAAACGGTTTTCGCCGCTGGGGACTGCGCCGCGTTGGAAGGCGATCCCCGCCCCAAGGCCGGCGTCTGGGCCGTGCGAGCCGGCGCACCCTTGGCCGAGAACCTTCGACGCTCGGCCAAGCGGCAGAGCCTCACCCGCTGGCGTCCGCAGCGCGATGCGCTGGTGATCCTGGGCCTCGGGCACGGGCAGGCGGTGGCGTGGCGGAACGGGATCGCGGTGTCTGGCCGGCTGGTCTCCCGTTGGAAGGACCGGATCGACCGGCGCTGGATGACGATGTACCAAACCCTCCGCATGCCGGCCGATCCGACCGACCCGATGCGCTGCGGCGGCTGCGGCGCCAAGGTCGGGGCCGAGGTCCTGGCCGGTGCGCTGGCATCCCTGCCGACCTCCAGGGCCGCCGACCAGATCATCGGTCTGGACGCCCGCGACGACGCGGCGGTGATGCAGCCGCCACCCGGGCGCTTGCTGGTGCAGTCGGTCGATCACTTCCGCGCGTTCCTCGATGATCCCTACGTCTTCGGGCAAATCACCGCCGCCCACGCACTGTCCGATCTGCACGCGATGGGCGCCCAGCCCTGGACCGCGCTCGCCGTCGCGTCCGTGCCCTTTGGTCCTGGCGCCAAGATGCGCGCTGATCTGTCAGCCATGCTGCTGGGCGCGACCGAGGTTCTGAACGCCGACGGATGCGCGCTGGTCGGGGGCCACAGTGCCGAAGCCACCGAGGCCGAACTGGGCTTCGCGGTGACCGGGCTGGCGGAACCGGGGAAGCTTCTCCGCAAATCCGGCCTACGCCCCACCAACCGCCTCTTCCTCACCAAGCCGCTCGGCACCGGCATCATCCTGGCCGGGCATATGCGAGGCCTCACCCGCGCGGTCTGGCTGCGGGCCGCGGTGGAGTCGATGCGGATCACCAACGCCTCGGCCGCGCGCATCCTGCTGGCGCATGGTGCGACAGCCTGCACCGATGTCACGGGGTTCGGTCTGGGCGGCCATCTGATGGAAATGCTGGAGGCATCGGACGCCGCCGCCTGTCTCTGGCCCGAGCGGCTGCCCGTGCTGCCCGGCGCCCGGGACCTTGCCGCCCAAGGGATACGCAGCACGCTCGCGCCGGATAATCTGCGGACCCTGCCGCCGGCCTTGTTCGCCTCCCCCGAGGTCGATCTGCTGATCGATCCCCAGACCTCCGGCGGGTTGCTGGCCGGCGTGCCCGATCAACACGCGGATGCCTGCCTGACAGCCTTGCGAGCCGCCGGTCTGCTGGCGGCCGAGATCGGGGTCGTGGAGCCTGCGGAGGCTGGCGCGGAACGCATCACCGTCGCCTCGGCCTGATCTGGCGGCTGATTGCCAAACCAGCGCTTGGTTCCCGATCCCGCCGGCGCTACCAACCGTTCAACCGAGGAGACGCCCCATGACCCGCCAGCTTCGTATCGCCTCCATCCCCGCCGACGGCATCGGACCGGAAGTCATTTCCGCCGGCCTGGAAGTGCTGGATGCGGTCGCCGCCCGCGATGGCGGGTTCACGCTGAAGATCGACCATTACGACTGGGGCTCGGACTACTATCGCAAGCACGGGCAGTTCATGCCGGCCGACGCGCTGGCCTGGCTCCGCACCGCCGACGCGATCTATTTCGGCGCGGTCGGCGATCCGAACATCCCCGACCATATCAGCCTGTGGGGCCTCCGCCTGCCGATCTGCCAGGGGCTGGACCAATACGCGAATGTGCGCCCCACCCGCATCCTGCCCGGCGTCACCTCCCCCCTGCGCAACGTCGGCTCCGGGGATCTGGATTGGGTGATCGTGCGGGAAAACTCCGAGGGCGAATACGCTGGCCAGGGCGGCCGCACCCATCGCGGCATGCCCGAGGAAGTCGCCACCGAAGTCGCCATCTTCACCCGCCGCGGGGTGGAGCGGATCATGCGCTGCGCCTTCGACATCGCCCAGGCCCGCCCGCGCAAGCACCTGACCGTGGTCACCAAGTCCAACGCGCAGAAGCACGGCATGGTGTTCTGGGACGAGATCGCCAGCCTCGTGTCCCGCGACTATCCGGATGTGACCTGGGACAAGGAACTGGTCGATGCGATGACCATGCGCATGGTCCTCAAGCCGCGTTCCATCGATACCGTGGTCGCCACGAACCTGCATGCCGACATCCTCTCGGACCTGGCCGCCGCGCTTGCCGGGTCCCTCGGCGTCGCGCCCACGGGGAACATCGATCCGGAGCGCCGGTCGCCGTCGATGTTCGAGCCGATCCATGGCTCCGCCTTCGACATCACCGGCAAGGGCATCGCCAACCCGGTCGCCAGTTTCTGGACGGCGGCGATGATGCTGGAACATCTGGGAGAGAAGCCCGCGGCCGAGATGCTGATGCGGGCGGTCGAGCAGGTGTGCGCCGCCGGAATCCTCTCCCCCGACCTCGGTGGCAAGGCGACCACCAAGGAAGTGACCGCGGCCGTCGTCGATGCCGTGCGCGGGATGAACCGATAAGGCGATCCGGGGCATGATCCGGCGCGTATAGTCCGGACCATGCCCAACGCCCCCGCCATCCTTTGGTTTCGCAATGATCTCCGTCTGAACGACCATCCGGCGTTGCAGGCGGCGCTTGCCACCGGTCGTCCCGTCCTACCGGTGTATGTGCTGGACGATGACTCCGCCGGCCCCTGGGCAATCCGCGGCGCGGCGCGGTGGTGGCTGCATCATAGCCTGACCGCCCTGGCTGAAAGCCTGCGCGCGCGGGGCGCAACGCTGACCCTGCGCCGCGGTCGGGCCGCCGATATCATCCCCGCCTTGGCGACCGAAATGGGAGAGTCGGAGATCTTTACAGGTGGTTCCGCGGAGCCCTGGGCACGCGCCGTGGACCGCGCCGTGGCCGAGAAACTGCCCCCAGGGCGGCTCCGGCGGATGCGCACGACGATGCTGTTCAACCCAGATGCCATCCGCACCAAGGCCGGGGGGCCGTTCACGGTTTACACGCCGTTTTCCAACACCTGCCTCGATTTCGGCCCCAAGCCGCCCTTGATGCCGGCGCCCGACCACATTCCATCCCCGCTTGCACCCCGGTCCGACCGGTTGGAGGACTGGGATCTGCTGCCGACTCGCCCGGATTGGGCCGGCGGCCTGCGCGCCAACTGGATACCGGGAGAGGCGGCGGCGCTGGAACGGCTGGACCATTTCGCCCGCACCGGCCTGTCCGGATATGCCGATCGGCGCGACCTTGTCGGGATGGACGGCACATCCCGGCTATCGCCCCATCTGCGGTTCGGTGAAATCGCGGCCGAACGCCTCTGGCATGCCGCGACCGGAGCCGACAAGTTCGTGCGGGAAGTCCTGTGGCGGGAGTTCGCCATCCATCTTCTGTGGTACCACCCGACCCTGCCGGATGATCCGCTGAAGCCAGCTTTCGCCGCGATACCCTGGCGCGACGATCCCGTGGAACTGCGGGCTTGGCAAACTGGGCAAACCGGCATTCCGATCGTCGACGCGGGGATGCGGCAGCTCTGGCAGACCGGCTGGATGCACAATCGCGTGCGGATGATTGCCGCGAGTTTCCTGGTCAAGCACCTGCTGCTGCCATGGCAGGCGGGTCAGGCCTGGTTCTGGGACACGCTGGTGGATGCCGATCTCGCGAGCAACGCCGCCAGTTGGCAGTGGGTCGCGGGTTGCGGCGCCGATGCCGCGCCCTATTTCCGAATCTTCAACCCCGTGTTGCAAGGACGGAAATTCGACCCCGATGGTGCCTATGTCCGCCGGTTCGTGCCGGAATTGCGCACCCTGGACACAAAATTCCTGCACGCCCCGTGGGAAGCACCCGAGGCGGTCCGGGCCGGTATCCGTTACCCCGCGCCGATCATCGACCTGCCGGCTGGCCGGTCCCGGGCGTTGGAGGCTTTCGCCGCGATCAAGGGTAGGCGCTGACAGAAGCGGGCGGGGCGGGATAGAGTGATCCCGTGATAAACTTGTTCCCGCGAATCCCCCCCGAAGCCGCCATTCGCGTCGTTGGCGATGTGCACGGCGATTCCGCCGCGTTTGCCTATGCGGCGGCGACGGACCGGTTTGTCGTGCAGCTGGGCGACCTGGTCGATCATGGCCCCGACAGCGCCGGCGTCCTGCGGATCATGTTTGATCTGATCGACCGTGGGCGGGGCCTTTTTCTGCTCGGCAACCACGACCTGAAGCTCGCCCGGGCGCTGTCCGGCCAGTCGGTGCGGACCGATGCGGCCCTGCGCGCCACGATCGAGTCGTTGGACGAAACCCTGAAGGCCCGCATTCAGATTGAGGCCGCGCGCGCCCCGGCCTGGGTAACCTGGGGCCAGGCGGTGTTCGTGCATGGCGGGTTCCATTCCGCGATGCTGGAACAGGCGCCACCCGAGCACGGGTTGAACCGGGCCGAGGGCGTTTTGTCGCGCGCCTTGTTCGGTGAACCGACCGGTCGCACGCAGCAGGATGGCTATCCGGAGCGCAGCCTGCGCTGGATTGATCGCATTCCGCCGGGATGGACCGTGTATTGCGGGCATGATCAACGCAGTATCGACGGCCGCCCTTACGTGCGTCGTGGCGGCGGTGGTGGCAGCGCGGTGTTTCTGGACACCGGCGCTGGCAAGGGCGGGCATCTGTCCTGGATTGATCTACCGCCGACCTGAGCCGGATTATTCTTTGATTTGATATGAAAATGGCGCCGGTGGGATATCCCACCGGCGCCATTTCCCCATCATTCCCGACCAAGCCCATAAGGCTCGGCCGGGGCTTTCTGGTATCAGGCCGCGACGCGGACTTCCGAAGCCATGTCCATGAGGGCGTAGGTGGCGGTGTCGCCAACCTGGACCTCGAGCACGACCGGCTGACCGTTCGACACGACCGGCAGGGCGGCATTGCCGTTCGACCAGCGCCACATGGCGGTGCCGAGACGCTCCACCGTGTGCCAGCCGTCGCGCAGCGCCGGGTGATCGGCCGAGAAGACCTCGACGTTGCCGCCGGACTTGGTCGCGATCGACCGGATGGACACGCCCAAGGAGCGCGCATCACCACGGTAGGCGGCCAGAGCGGCCGGCGCCGTCGCACGCGACACCAGACGGGCCATGTCGGCACCGGCCGGCAGGACGAAGCGGTAGGTGCGGTTCTGGACCTCGACGGCGTCGATCCGGCGGCCGTTCACTTCGACGTGCAGGTCGGCGTCCAGCGTGGTTTCGACGACCGGGCGGCTGAAGCCGAGCGACTCGGCGCGATCGGCCAGGGCTTCCCAGTAGGGACGGACATCGTTCGGCGCGATCGCGAGCGGCGCGCAGGCGTTGTCTTCCCAGATCTCCGAAGCGTCATCCACATGATACTCGGCGGCGCCAAGGGCGGTCACCGGGGCATTGCGGAAGAACGAGCGGTTGCCGGTGTCGAGGTAGCTTTCGGCCGGCAGGTTTTCGGCCAGGATCACGGCATGGCGTTCCAGTTCGACGTGGTAGTACGTCACCGAACGGAGGTCCATTTCCCGCGTGATGGTCATGTCGTTGACCAGCATCTTCGCCTGAACCAGCTTGCCATCCACGAAGATCGCGTGCGGCGGCGACACGATCAGGTCGCGGCTGGGGATGTTCTCGGCGAAGGCGCCCTTGGCGATCCGCACGGGGGCGATCTGCAGGCGATCGGCATGCGCCGCCAGGTTGACTTCACGGACGCCGACCCACTTGACCGGCAGAACCGAACGGGTGTCGCCGTCGAGCACGATGACCTGGTCGCCGACGCGAATGTCGTCGACCGTGACATCGCCACGGGCGGTCAGAACGCGCGTGCCAGCCGCGTAGCAGACGGTGTCGGTCAGGAAGACGCGGTCGGTTGCGTGATCCCAATTGGCGAACGCACCGGCCAGGTCGTCCGTGTCGAACGACGCGGAACCGCCGCCAACAAAGTTAACCGTCAGGGTATCGGTCGCGTTATTGAAGGACGCGTTCTGCACGTCCTTGCCGTCAAAGTCGATAACGGTGGTTTCGTCTCCGGCACCGGTGCCGACGCCCATGCCATTCAGGACGCCGCCGGTGAAGACCGAGGCCGTACCGATCCGCAATGTGCCGTCCACGCCGATGAACTCAACGGAGGACGAGTTCAGTGTCGTCGCGTCAACCAATTCGAAGATCGCGGTATCGTCGATCTGGAGTAAGTTGGTGCCGTTGAGGTCACCGGTCCAGCTCAGGGTGCCGCCGGTCGCGACAACGTCACCGGTGCCGGAGAGATCGCCGGAGACAGTGCCGAAGCCCGAGATCAGACCCGCGTTCACGATGCCGGTCGCGGCAACGATCTGTGCGTCGGCCCCCTGGCGGAGTTCCATGGTGATAGTGCCGCCAGCGCCGACTTCGACATTGGTGCCCGCATCAATCTTGAAGCCCTTGAGCGCCAAGGTGCCGTCGGTGATGGTGACATGGGTGACGGTCTCAAGGGTCAGCAGCCCGCCAGCCCCGTCCACGCCGACCGCGGTGTCGAGTGTATACAGAGCGTTGTCGAGGACGAGACCGTCGATGATCTGGTCCGTGGAGAAGTCAAGCATATCGATGGTGAATGGGCCGGCTGGCGCACTGGCATCGATGACGAAGTGTTCGGTAGCGGTGTAACTAGGGTTGTTCGGATCCCAGTTGGCGGGGTCATCCCAGCTCTGGGTTCCACCAAGGCCTGACCATGTATGTGTAGTTGCCATCTATCCGACCCTTTTCGCATTGCGTTGCAGGACGAGCCACGTCTCAAAATCATTACGACGCGCCGCACTCACTTGCCAGCAAGGTCGGGGATTTCCCGTCTGCCGTCAATCCAAAAATAAGACGAGAGACCGACATTAGCGCAAAATCTGTCTGTAACGCAGGGGTGTGCGATCGTGAGCACCGGGGCGTGTGGTCGTGCCGTGTCGGGATTTTTTACACTGCCAGCTTTCGACGATCTCGGTGATGTTTTAACCAATTGAATAATAAAGAACATATGTGTTGGCACGGTGATTGCGTATGGTCGGTGCAGGGCGGCTCTGTCGCGGTCGGAATTTGTTTACGAAGGAAGTTGTCATGTTTTTATCTCGTACCTTGGGCGCAGCAGCGGTTCGGGGATGTCCCGCGCGATGTTGAAACTTTCCTGGCGGCGTTGCCTCCCTTGAGCCGATAGGCTCGGGGTGTCGAATCCACAAAGGAAAGCAACGCCATGAGAAAGAGTAGAGAGACCGGTGCGCCAACACCAGCACCAGAGGTAACC
>CAMCDA010000071.1 GCA_945873195.1 Asaia bogorensis | reverse complement strand
GCACCTCAAGCGCTTGCCGCCGTTCGCAACACCGTTCTTACCCTCATACGGCGCCTTGGCTACAAGGTCGTCGAAGGGTTCGAGTTTTTCGCCGAGAACCGGACTGCCGCAATCGAGGCCGTGCGGGGGCGGAGAACCGAATGACCCTGCCCCACATCCGTAATGTCCTTGACACAAGCTGCGCATTATGTTCTCTATACGTTCATGTCCGCCGAGCGCCCCGCCGTCGAACTAACCCCCACCCCCGGTCCCCAAAACCAGGGCAAGAACCGCTGCGGACCGCTGATAACCCTCGTGCGCCGCATCATCGACCACGGCCGGGACCTCATCGCCGCCCTCCAGCGACAAAACACCCCCACCCCCTCCACCTCCCTCGCTCGGCGGTTCGGCTGCTTCGACCTCGCGCTGATCATCGCGCGCATCACCCGCGGCCTGCTGCTCGCCACCGCGCTGGAATCGCGCCTGCTCCGCGCACCACCCGCCCGCCCCAGGCCGCCACGTCCCCCATCCCAATCCGCTCGCCCCCGCACCCCCAGGCCACAGCCGCAACCGGACGCCGACCTGCTGGCGAACATGCCCTCGGCCGAGGCCATCGCCGCGCAAATCCGCCATCGTTCGGCCGGCGCGGTGATCGTGGACATCTGCCGAGACCTCGGTATCGACACCACCCACCCCCTCTGGCCCGCCATCCGGGACGCGATCATCGGCCATAACGGCAGCCTCGCGCGGATGGTGACCTTCTGGATCGACCGCCTGCGCGTGCTGCTCAGGCCGAGTCCCGCGCCAGCCGGGGCAACGGGAACCACCGGCCCTTCCTGATCCCCATTCGCTGAAACGCCTCAGGCAACGGGACCACCACGCGGTGGCCCCGCCATCCGCGCGCGCGCCGCCCTAAGCCGCCTCGTCCCCCGGCGGATCATCCGCCTCCAACCCCCAGGTCCGCACCAGTTCCGCGCGCAGCGCCCGCAACCGTTCGGCCCGGACCCGCTGCGCCGCATCGACCGCCAGCCCCACCAGCACCGGCACAAGCTGCGCCAGCAGCCAGCCCCCCGCCGCGGCGCACCAGGCCGTCATCAGATCGGTCGGGTCGGTCACCCGATCCAGGTTCGGCCCCGACCCATTCGCCCAGGCCGCCCGGATCGGCTCCACGCTCGCCGCCAGCCCGAACAGCAGCATCGTCCGCGCCATCGGCTTGCCGGGCCGATGGTCCATCGCCAGCGCCACCAACCCAGGCGCCAGCAGCAAGGCCACCTGCAACATCGCGACCGGCGCCAGTGCCGCCATCCCGCCGCAGGCCAGCCCCTGGATCCAGATCAGGGAGGACCCGCCCTCCCGCGCCACCTTCGCCTTGGCCATCGCGCTACCCAACCGCCGCCAGAAGCAGCATCACGGCCAGCACGGTCAGCCCCGTCGCCGCCACGATCTCATGCCCGATCCGATCAGACAGCTGGGACCGCGCCTCCGCCCCATGGGCAATTAGGGACAGGTCGTGGTCGATCCGCGCGCGTTCCTGTTCGGCGAGCGCGGCCCCCTGGACATCCAGGCCGCGTTCGGAGGCATCCTCCACCAGCGTCAGCATGGGCATCAGCAGCCCCGCGGCGGCCAGGTTCGCCAGGGACGCCGCGACCTCGGCGCGCTTCGGGCGGTTGTGCCAAAGCTCGACCAGAGGCCCGCCGCGCGCCGCGATCCAGCCCGCCAGCGTCGGCAGCCGCTGCGGCCAGAACCGGGCTTGCAGAAAGGCGAACAGCCGCAGCAGGGCCATCAGCCGTTCGGCTTCATCCAGCCGCCCGTTCAGGCCATTGACCTCCCCGTCCATGCGCCGTTCGCCCCGCGCGGCGATGAAGGCGAGGATATGGGGATCGACCGGTTCCGCCTCCGCGCTCAGGTTCGGCACGATCGCTTCCAGGGCCGGCGGCAGATCGGTCAGCCGGCCGACCCAATGCCCGCTCAACAAGGGGCTGGCGCAGGGCAGCATCGGGTTCAGGGTATACAGCAGCCGGATCGGCCCGCCCGAAGTGCCGCGCGCGTTCAGGGTGGCGCGCTGGCGTTGTCCCTCGATCCGCAGCCGGCCCAGATCGGACCGGTCCGGGCGGAACGCCGCCCATTGGACGATCGCCTCGGTGGCGACGATCTCAATCGCTGCATCGTGGACCGCGAGTGCCCCGGCCGCGCCGGCGGCCAGCAACGGCCCCAGCCCGTCGGGCCAGAAGGACACCCCGCGCCAGGCCAGCGGGGCGAGCGGGTCAACCTGGGTCACCGCCCGCATCAGCAGCACGGCGTCCAGCCGGCTGTCCTGCGCGGGGCCATCGGACAGCCGGTGGCGTTGCAGCTCCTCCAGCCGAGCGGCGAGGCCCGTGTCACCGAGGCCGCGGCGGAGCCATTGCATGGCCTCGCCCGCGCGGATGACCTGAATGCCCGCTTCCGGTTCCTGCCCGATCGCGAAGGCCAGGGTGCGGGCGTCCCACACCTGGCTCTGCCCCACCCGCAGCGGCCGGGGCGCGCGCCGAGGCGGGCGAGCGGCAACTCGGCGGCCCCGGGCGGCGATCGGGTCGAGCAGCAGGGACGGCGGCGGCCGGTGCTCCGGGTCCTCGGCCAGCATGTTGCGGGCCAGGTCGGCGATGATCGGGGGCAGGCGCTCGTCGGCGGCCAAGGCGGGGAAGCTGCCCAAGGCGAGCTTGCGGTGGATGATCGTGACGTCGTCCATGCCGGCCAGTGGCTCCCGCCCCAGGGCGAGGACCATCAGCAGGACGCCCAGGGCATAGACGTCGTCGGCGATCGAGCCGTCGCCGCGGCCGGCGGGGTGGCAGGCGCCGCTATAGGGTGGCTCATACAGCGCCGTCTGACGCATGGCCGGTGGTTCGGCCCAGGCGGAACCCAGGGCGACCGGTGTGTTGGGGGCGCCCAGGAAGATATTGTCGGGGCGGATCGATCGATGGGTGACGCCACGGGCCTCCAGCGCGATCAGTACCTGCGCGATGGGGCGGAGCACATGGGTCAGCAGGGCCGCCTCGGGCCAGGGGCGGGGCTGGGCCGAGAGCGGTGGGCCGGGCGGCGCGGCCGTGATCACGTAGTAGCCCGGTTGTCCATCGGTCGATGGCCCGGCCATGTGGCCCAGCGGCGTGAGCAACTGGTCGATCGGCGTCGTCAAGGCGTCAATGGTCATGGCGCGCATCGTCGCGCCGCGCGCCACGCGGATGGCCATCATCTCCCGGTTGCCGGTCTTGGTATCGGTGGCGGCGAATGCGGGCATCCCCCCGCCCGCCTCGGGCAGGGGCCGAGCGAGGTCGATGAGGAAGCGCGGGGCGGCGGTGTCGGAGGGTTCTTGGGCCATGAGCATCAGGGTGTGTGTGCCCCTGATCCTCACCCGGAAACGTTGACCGAAGGTTAACGGCCCGACGAATTCCGCCGGCTGCCTAGTCCTTCGACTGGACGATCACGGTCACGTCGCGCAGGTCCTTGTAGACGAAGCGATCACCCTCGATCGCGACATCGAAGACGAAGGGGCGAATGATCGAGACCCAGTTCTTCGAGAACCGCAGGTCCGGCGCGTCATCCAGGATCACCACGACCTGCTTCACCTTGCGGTCGGAGGCAACGATCTTGCCGTCCTTGATCTCGCCCGGCAGCGCGCGTTCGTAGCCGACAACGTGGGGCTGTCCTGGCTCCGCCATCATGCGGACTTCGGTCCCGGCGGCCTTGTAGAAGTCCAGGACCTTCTCGAACGAGTCCGGGGTGGTGCGCGCCGTGGTGGTTTCGGGCCCCTTGCCGGTGGGGGAGGCCTTGCGCGCCTGGGCCGTGATGTCGGGATCCAGCGTGGATCCCGGATACGGGCCAGGATCGGCCGCCCATGCGCTGGTGGTCAGGCTGGCCACCAATGCGGCGGCCCACAGGATACGGTGCTTCATGGCGTTTCTCTTGCCTGGTGTGGGCTGCGCTCGGCGGTCGTGGTCCGGCGGACCGGACTATTTCTTGGATACGATGATCGCGGTGATGTCCCGCACGTCCTCGTAGACCAGCTTATCGCCCTCGGGCCGAGCATTGAAGATGAAGGGGCGGGTGACGGAGACCCAGTTCTTGGAGGTCGCCAAGTCGGCGGCACCGTCGAGGATGATGATCACCTGCTTGACCTTCATCCCCGTGCCATCGGGCTTGCCGGGCTTGAGCGTGGTCGGCAGCTCCCGCTCATACCCGGTGTCGGGCTGGCCCGGGCGCGTCGGGAGTTTCATTTCCGTGCCGGCCGCCTTGTAGAAGGCCATGACCTTCTCGAAGGAGTCCGTGGTCGTCGCGACGCTGGACGGTCCCATGCCCATCGGGGCCGCCGCCTGCGCCTTCTTCGTGATCTCGGGGTCGAGCTTGGCGCCGGGGTACAGCCCGGGGTCAGCCGCCCAGGCACCAGCGGAAAGCACGGTCGTCAGGGCCGCGGCCCAGAGCAAGCGTCGCATCGGGTTCATCCTTCGAAGGGATCGCGGACCATGATGGTGTCGTCACGCTCGGGGCTGGTGGACACCAGGGTGATCGGCGCCTCGATCAGTTCCTCGATCCGGCGGACATACTTGATGGCCTGCGCCGGCAGGTCGGCCCAGGACCGCGCGCCCTGGCAGGACCCGGCCCAGCCGTCCATTTCCTCATACACCGGTTCGGCGGCGGCCTGCGCGCCGGGGGCGGCCGGCAGATGACGGACCAACTCGCCGCGGATGCGATAGCCCGAGCAGATCTTCACCCGCTCCAGCCCATCCAGCACGTCGAGCTTGGTCAGCGCGATGCCATGCACGCCGGCGACCTTAATCGACTGGCGCACCAGCGCGGCGTCGAACCAGCCGCAGCGGCGGGGGCGGCCGGTGACGGTGCCGAACTCCGCCCCGCGTTCGCCCAGGCGCTTGCCGATGTCGTCGGTCAGCTCGGTCGGGAAGGGGCCGGAGCCGACGCGGGTCGTGTAGGCCTTGGCAATGCCCAGCACGAAGCCGACGGCGGACGGACCAACGCCCGCGCCAGCCGCCGCCGTGGCCGCGACCGTGTTGGAGGACGTGACGAACGGATAGGTCCCGTGGTCGACGTCCAGCATCACCGCCTGCGCGCCTTCGAACAGAATGCGCTTCCCCGCGCGGCGCAGCGTATCCAGCCGCTCCCACACCGGTTCTGCGAAGGGCAGGATCAGCGGCGCCAGTTCCAACAGGCGAGCCAGCAGCGGCTCCTTGGTAAAGGTCTCTGCCCCCAGCGCCTTGAGCAGGGTGTTGTAGTGGAACAGCAGGTCGTCGAGCTTGGCCGACAGCGTTTCCGGCTCCGCCAAATCGGCGATGCGGATGGCGCGGCGGGCGACCTTGTCCTCATACGCCGGACCAATGCCGCGGCCGGTCGTCCCGATCTTGGCATCGCCCTTGGCGGCTTCGCGTGCCTTGTCCAGCGCCGGGTGCAGCGGCAGGATCATCACCGCGTTTTCGGCGATGCGCAGCGTTTCCGGGGACACTTTCAGCCCCTGCGCGGTGACGCGGCCGATCTCGGCCAGCAGCGCCTCGGGGTCAACGACCAGACCGTTGCCGATGATGCCCAGCTTGCCGCGCACCAGGCCCGAGGGCAGCAGCGACAGCTTGTAGACCTGACTACCGACAACCAGCGTATGCCCGGCGTTATGACCACCCTGGAACCGTACAACCACATCGGCTCGGCTCGCGAGCCAGTCGACAACCTTGCCCTTGCCCTCGTCGCCCCACTGGGCGCCGATCACGGCGACATTGGTCATTGCTCAGTCCTTGGTTGGCAGCACGGCGGCGGTGCCGGCGCGCAGGATATGGGTGCAGCCGAGGCGGATGGCATCGGCCTCGGGGTTCGGATCAGGGGTGAGGCCGGCAACGGTGGCAAAGCCCTGGGCGCGGAGGACGGCGGCCTGTGTACGGTCGGCGCCGAAGGGGACATAGACGCGGTCCTTGGGCGCGCGGGCGGGGGCCACGCGCAGGATCGCGTCCGGATACAGCGTCAGGCCGGTGGCGGGCTCGTCGGCGCCACAGACATAGCGCCCGCCGCGCCCCAGTTCCTCATGCCGACCCGGCGCGAAGACGGTGACGGAAACGCCGGTTTCATACTTGAAGCCTCGGAATTCCACCGGATCGACCGTCAGGCGCAGGTCCGGGGCCTGGGCACGGATGGCGGCAACCGTTGCGGCGAGGCGTTCGGCCAGCACCCGCGCGGCTGGCGGCAGATCGGCATCCCGCAAGGCGTCCAACGCCCGATCGGCCGAACCGGCGGCGAGCAGCAGGCGGGTCAGCACGGGCGCGAGGGGGCCGCCTTCCCGGGTCACGGCCGCGGCGTCCTTGCGGTCCAGCGCGCGGGCCAGCAGCGACCGAGCCGGGCCGGTGATGCCAGCGTCGTCCATCAGGCTCATGGTCAGGGTGGGCAGCGTCAGGTCGAAGCTGACGCGGGTCAGGCCCACGGAGGAGAGCGCCTGGGCCGCGACCAGCACGGTTTCGGCGTCGGCCTCGGGGCTGTCGGGGCCGATCATCTCGATCCCGGCCTGCGCGATCTGGCGGTCGGGGGCCAACTGGTTGCCGCGCACGCGCAGGCACTGGCCGGCATAGGACAGCCGCAGCGGCCGAGGCGCGCCGCCCAGGCGCGTGGTCGCGATCCGGGCCACCTGCGGCGTGGTGTCGGCGCGCAGGCCCATCATCCGCTGGCTGTCGGGGTCCATCAGGCGGAATGTCTGCTCCGCCACCGCCGAACCCGAGCCGGTGAGGAGACTGTCCTCGAACTCCAGCAGCGGTGGCTTGACGCGCTGATAGCCGTGCGCGGCGAAGACATCCATCAACGCTTCCACCGCCGCCGCCTCGGTCTCGGCGTCGGGGGGCAGCAGGTCACGCAGGCCCGCGGGGAGAAGCGCGGGGTTCGGAGGCAGATCGTCGGTCATGGCGTTGGGTCAGCTACCAGCATTCCGTTGCGGGCGGAACACCCGATTACCGAAGGAATGGTGGTCGGGGCGCTTGCGCGAGGGGCACCACCGTGTTTATACCCCGCCGCCGACGCATGGCGCCGCTGTTGTAGCTCAGTGGTAGAGCACTCCCTTGGTAAGGGAGAGGTCGAGAGTTCAATCCTCTCCAACAGCACCAGCCGCGCCATTGCCCCGTGCTTCATCGATCGACGCCAAGGACCCACGCCATGATCCTGATCGGTCAGTTCGATTCGCCGTTCGTGCGGCGGGTCGGCATCGCCCTGCGGCTTTACGCGCTTCCCTTTGAGCATCGCCCCTGGTCCACCTTTGGCGATGCTGACAGCCTGGGGGCCTACAATCCGCTGCGCCGCGTGCCGACCCTGGTGCTCGATGATGGGGAGGTGCTGATCGAAAGCGGCGCCATCCTCGACCATCTGGACCAGAGCGTCGGACCCGCCCGCGCCATGCTGGCCGCGGCAGGCCCCGGCAGGCGCCATGCGCTGCAGGTCGTCGCCCTGGGCTCCGGCCTGGCCGAGAAAGCCGTGAGCCTCGTGTATGAGCGCGTGCTGCATGAACAGACATCCGAACTGTGGATCGCGCGCTGCCGCACGCAGATCGCCGGGGTGCTTGACGTTCTGGAAACCCGGCGAAAGGCCGCCGGCGGCCGCTATTGGGCGGGGGAATCCATTGGCCACGCCGACATCATGGTCGCCTGCGCCTTGCGCTTCCTGACCGAGGCTCACCCCGGCCTGTTCGAGCCGGCGCGCTGGCCGGCCTTGGCCGACCATGCTGCTATGTGTGAAGCGTTAGGTCCGTTCCATGCGATCGCCCAGCCCTTCATCCCGCCATCATAGGCCTGTCGGGCCGGTGGGCCTATTCGATGAGTTCCCCCACCGCGCCGAAGTCGAGCACAAGCCAGGCCACCACGCCGATGAACAGCACCACCACCGCGCCCAGGCCCAGTACGAGGACCAGCACCAGAAATTGATGGCGTTCAGGGCTGTCCGCGGCCCAAGCCTCAAGGCGTTTCAAAATGCCGGCCACGTCCACCCCTGGCTGCCCATGATCCCTTCGACAGGCAGCATGTTTGGCGCCTGCCGGAATTTGGCAAGGACCAACGCATATCTGGAAGGATAAGATCGCATACCGCGCCCACGCTGTCGAAGAAAGCCCCCATTGTCTCAATTATGCCCGATCGCCCTAGGCTCGGCTGGTTGGACCCTGGCGGCGGGCCTCCTCCACGGCGCGATACAGGTACCAGGTCGCGAAGGATCGGAACGGCGCCCAGGCTTGCCCGAGCTCCCCCAGGGCCTTGGGCTTCGGCTGCGCGTCGAGGCCATGCAGAACCCTGTAGCCCTCCCGCACGCCGAAATCGTCCACCGGCAGCACGTCGGGCCGGCCCAGGGTGAAGATCAGCATCATCTCCACCGTCCAGCGCCCCACGCCCCGAATCGCGGTCAGGCGTTCGATCAGCGCCTCGTCGCTCAACCGGGCCGAAGCGCGCCGCGTCGGCACCGTCCCGGCCTGGGCATGGGCGCAGATATCGCGGATCGAGGCGATTTTCGTGGCCGAGAAGCCACAGCCGCGCAGGCTTTCCTCCGGCATCGCCAGGACGGTGTCGGGCGCGGGGAAGTCGTCGCCGGGGAACAGCGCCTCGAACCGGGTCAGGATCGCGCGGGCGGCGTTGCCATGAAGCTGCTGATGGGCGATCGCGCGGACCAGCGCCTCGTACGGCCCGCGGCCACGTTCGATCCCCAGCTTCGGCGGACCCACGCGCCGGATCAGGGCCGCGAACAGCGGATCCGCGCTCAGGTGACGCATGGCCTCACGCGACATGATCGGTATCCCTTTGTGTCAGATGCGCGTGGCTCTTGCGTTCAAACCGCGCCCGGGGTCTAGACGCCGCGGCCGGTCGCGTGCGAACCGCGGAGGGAGACGGCGTATGTCTCGGTATCGTTCCTGGCTCAGCCCGCCCGAAATGCGGGAAGAAGCCGATCGCCAGACGGCGAGCCTGGCCGCCGTTGTGGTGATCCTGGTGCTGCTCGCCCTCGGCCTGTTCCTTGTCCATACGCTGCGTCATGCCGCCTCGGTGGAGGATTGCCTGATGGCGGGCCGGCGCAACTGTGACGCCGTGGCGAACGTCGGGCGCTGAGGGCGCGTCACCAGGCCGGACATTGACGCGGCCCGCCAGACTGGCCAGCGTACCCCGGACAAAAAATGTGGGGGCAGAAATGCGTGTGGCCGACATGGACTGGCGGATGATCGAGGATTGGGTCCGCCGTGACGACCGCTGCGTCCTGCCGCTGGGCAGCACCGAACAACACGCCGGCCTGTCGCTTGCCACCGACTCCATCCTCTCGGAACGGGTCTCCATCGAAGCCGCCGAACCGCTCGGCGTTCCAGTCTTTCCGGTGCTGCCCTACGGGCTGACGCCCTACTTCACGGCGTTCCCGGGCACGATCAGCCTGCGCGTGGCGACCTATGCCGCGGTGCTGCGCGATGTGCTCGACAGCCTGAAGGGCGCCGGATTCCGCCGCATTCTGATCGTCAACGGCCATGGCGGAAACCAGCCGGCCGCCTCGCTCGCCCGCGAATGGATGATGGATCATCCGGACGCGCGGGTCCGCACACATGATTGGTGGCGCGCGCCGCAAACCCTGGCCGCCGTCCGCCGCATCGACCCCGTCGCCAGCCACGCCAGTTGGATGGAGAACTACCCCTGGACCCGCCTGTCCAACCACCCGGTCGAAGGCGAGGAAAAGCCGATGGTCGACACCGACCGCCTGGCGACGCTGCCCCCGTTCGAGGTACGGCTGGCGATCGACGATGGCAATTTCGGCGGCCGCTACCAACGCGACGACGCCGCGATGGAGGAAATCTGGCAGATCGCCGTGCAGGAAACCCGCACGATGCTGGAGGCGTGGTAACGCGCCTCCCATACCGTCAGTAGTGCCGGATCAGGGCCACCAGCCGGCCCTGTACCCGAACCCGGTCGCTCGGGAAAATGCGGGTTTCGTGCTTGGCGTTGCAGGGCTCCAGCGCGATCGAGTTGCCGCGCCGGCGCAGCCGCTTGAGCGTGACTTCCGCGTCGTCCACCAGCGCCACGACGATCTGCCCATTCTCGGCGCTCTCGCCCTTGCGGATGATCACCGTGTCGCCGTCGAGAATGCCGGCGTCGATCATCGAGTCGCCGGATACCTCAAGCGCGTAGTGCTCGCCGTTGCTCAACAGGCTCATGGGCACGTCGATCATGTGGCTGGTATCGCGTAGCGCCTCGATCGGCAGGCCGGCGGCGATACGCCCATACAACGGTAGCTGCACTGATCCGGCCTCGTTCGCCGAACGGACACCGGCCAGCTTGGGCGTGAAATCGCCCTGGATGACATTGGGGGAGAAACCCGCCGCGTCTTCCTCGGCGGCGGCGGCTGGTGCGCTCGCCGGGGTCATGTTTTCCGGCAGGCGCAGCACTTCCAGCGCGCGGGCGCGATGGTGGCGGCGGCCGAGGTAACCCCGTTCCTCCAACGCCTCGATCAGGCGATGAATACCGGACTTCGACTTGAGATTCAGGGCGTCCTTCATCTCCTCGAAACTCGGGGAGAAGCCCGTCTGCTTCAGATGATGGTCAATATAGACCAACAGTTCGTATTGCTTGCGCGTCAGCATGGCGGGTGGTCCCTGGCAAGGCCGGAACAAACCGGCAACTGGCCAGTGTTCTAGGTTGGTTCCCGACGCCTCGTCAAGCAGAACTGTGGATAACCATGCCCCAGACCGCTTTGGGCGCGCATCACCCAGCGACCACCCGTACGGGTGGTCGCGGTCTACCTGTCTGAATTATCGTCCAAAAAGCCCCGAACCTGACTGCCCGCACATGCGCGGCAGATGCGTCTTATCCGTGCCCTAGATGCCAAGGGAATCGAGTCGGATGATCGGCACCTCGGCCCCCGCGGGCAGCGCCGGCGCATGCGGCGCGCGCAGGATCAGCGCATCCGCCAGCGCCAGCCGGCGCAGCATCGCCGAATCCTGCACCGGAAACGGGGTCGCAACCAACCGACCCTCGGCATCCGTCACCAGGGTGGAGCGCAGATGGTCCGCCCGCCGGTCATTCTCCTTCAACGCCGCCCCGGCGATCGCGCGCGTCACCGGCGGTGGCGCGGCCGGGAGGCCGGACAGGCGGCACAAGGCCGGCAGCATGAACAGGATCGCGCAGACCAAAGCCGAGACCGGATTGCCCGGCAACCCCAGCACCGGCACCGCGCCCATGTTTCCGAACAGCAGCGGCTTTCCCGGCCGCATCGCGATCTGCCAGAAATCGACGACCAACCCCCGCGTCTGCAACCCGCTGATCACCAGATCATGATCGCCCACCGACGCCCCGCCGGTCGTGACCAACAAATCCACGCCCTGCACTGAGTCGGCCACGGCGGCAATCGCCTCGGTCGTGTCATGTGCGATCGGCAGCACGATCGGCTCCCCGCCCATCGCCCGCACGACGGACGCCAGTGCGTGGGAGTTGGAACTGACGATTCCCCCGGTCGGGATCGGCTCGCCCGGCATCGCGATCTCATCCCCCGTCGCGAGGATCGCCACCCGAGGCCGCCGATGCACCGTCAGCCAGGGATGGTTGGCCGCCGCCGCCAGCCCCACATCGCGGGCGGTCAGCTTGCGGCCCGCCGGGATCACGATGTCTCCCGCGGCAAAATCCTGCCCCGCGCGTCGGATGTGCCGGCCCAGGCCCACGGCCTCATTCACGGTAATCCGGTCCCCGTCGCGGGTCGTGTCTTCCTGCAACAACACCCCATCGGCGCCATCGGGGATCACGCTGCCGGTGAAGATGCGGACCGCCTGGCCCGCGCCCATGCTGCCCTCGAACGGGTGCCCAGCCGGCGCCGCGCCAATCACGTCCAGCGTCGCGCCCAAGGTCGCATCCGCCGCCCGCACCCCATACCCGTCCATCGCCGAGACATCCGACGGCGGCTGGGTCAGGCGCGCGCTGACGGGCTGGGATAACACCCGGTTCCAGGCGGCGCCGAGCGGCACGATCTCTGACGGGGTGGGTGTGAGGCCGGCCAGGACGCGGTCGCGGGCTTCATCGACACTGATCATGGCTGGGCAAACTCCCCCGACTTGCCACCCGCCTTGTGGGTGACGCGCAGATCCTCGATCCGCATGGAGCGGTCGATGGCCTTCACCATGTCATACACCGTCAGCGCGGCGATCGAGGCCGCTGTCAGCGCCTCCATCTCCACCCCGGTCTGGCCGGTGGTGCGGACGGTCGCCGTGATTTCCACCGCGTTGGCCGAGGGATCGGGCGTCAGGTCCAGCGTCACCGCCGTGATCGGCAGCGGGTGGCACAGCGGGATCAGGTCGGCCGTGCGCTTGGCCGCCATGATCCCCGCCAGCCGAGCCACGCCCAGCACGTCGCCCTTCTTGGCGGTGCCGGCCATGATGGTCGCCAGCGTCTCGGGCTGCATCACCACCCGGGCGCGCGCCGTCGCGGTCCGGTCGGTCGCCGGCTTCGCCGAGACATCGACCATCGTCGCGTTCCCGGCCGCATCGAAATGGGTTAGCCCGCCGCTCATGCCGCCTCGTTCAACAAGGCGCGCGTCGCCGCGGCCACATCGTCCTGGCGCATCAGGCTTTCGCCCACCAGGAATCCCTGCGCGCCGGAGGCGGACAGGCGCTTCACGTCGCCATTGTCGCGGATGCCGCTCTCGGCGATCAGGAAGCGCACGGGCGGGACGTGGGACGCCAGGTCCTCGGTCACCGCAAGGTCGGTCTTCAACGTCCGCAGGTTCCGGTTGTTGATGCCGATCAGCGATGTCTCCAGCCCCAGCGCCCGTTGGAGTTCCGCCAGGTCATGCACTTCCACCAGCACATCCATGTCCAGCGCGCGGGCAATCGACTCCAGTTCCCGCGCCTGGGCATCCGACAGCACCGCCATGATCAGCAGGATGCAATCCGCCCCCATCGCACGACTTTCGTAGATCTGCCAAGGATCCAGCATGAAATCCTTCCGCAATACCGGCAGATCGACCGCTCGGCGGGCCGCGGCGAGGTGGGCGGCGCTCCCCTGGAAGTATTTTTCATCCGTCAGGATGGACAGACAGGTCGCCCCGCCGTCCTTGTAGGCACGGGCGAGGGCCGGCGGATCGAATTCCGGCCGGATCAGCCCGCCGGAGGGCGAGGCCTTCTTGATCTCGGCGATCAGCGCGGGTCGGCCGGTGGCCGCGGCTTCCTTCAAGGCCAGCCCGAAGCCGCGCGGGGTGTCGTGCTGCGCCTCGATCTCCGCGCGCAGGTCGTCGATGCTGCGGGTCGCCTTGCGGGCGGCGACGACCGCGCGCGTATCGGCGCAGATTTTCACCAGCACGTCCGGGATGTCGGTTTGGATGTTGGTCATGGTGTCTCCCGGTACGGAATCCCGGTGTGATGATCCAGGGCAGGGATCAGCCGGCCGTCGTCTCGCGTCGCAGGGTTTCCAATGCGCCAAAGGCGGCACCGGAATCAATGGACCGGGTGGCGAGGCTCACGCCCTCCCGTAGGTCAGCCGCCCGATCGGCCACGATCAGGGCCGCGGCGGCGTTCAGCAGGACCGTGGCGCGATAGGGCCCCGGCGCGCCTTGCAGCAGCGATTGCAGCGCGGCGGCGTTGAAGCCCGAGTCGCCGCCCTTGATCGCCTCGATCGGCGCGGTCGGCAGGCCGGCATCCGCGGGGCTGACGGTGAAGCTGCGGATCGCGCCATCCTTCAGCGCGGTCACGTGGTTTTCCCCGGCCAGCGTCAGCTCATCCAACCCCTGCCCATGCACCAGCCAGGCGGAGGTCGTACCGAGCGCGGCGAGGGTCTCGGCCATGGGGAGCGTCCATTCGGGGGAGAAGACGCCGGTCAATTGCCGCTTCACCCGCGCCGGATTGGCCAGCGGCCCCAGCAGGTTGAAGATCGTCCGCGTGCCAAGCTCGACCCGAGGGCCGGCGGCGTGGCGCATCGACGGATGGTGGCGGGGCGCGAACAGGAAGACGCAGCCGGCCATCATCAGGATGTCCGCCAGCCGCTCCATCGGCGCATCCACGTTGACGCCGAGGGCGGTCAGCACGTCGGCGCCGCCAGTGCGGGATGACAAGGCGCGGTTGCCGTGCTTGGCCACCATCACGCCGGCGCCGGCGATCACGAAGGTCACGGCCGAGGATACGTTCAGCGTCCCAGCCCCATCACCCCCGGTGCCGCAGACATCCATGGCGCCGGCGGGGGCCTCGATCGTGGTCATGCGGGCGCGCATGGCACGGACGGCGCCGGTGATCTCGGCCACGGTTTCGCCGCGCACGCGCATCGCCATCAGCAGGCCGCCGATCTGCGCGGGCGTGGCCTCGCCGGACATGATGACATCGAAGGCGCCCTGGGCGTCGGCCTCCGACAGGGTTTCCCCGGCCGCGAGGTGCGCCAGGAGCGGTTTCAGGTTGTTCGACACGGCGGTGGATCAGGCGGCGCGCGCGGGGGCGTTCCGACCCCGGGCGATGGCGAGGAAATTGGCCAGGATGCGATGTCCATGCTCGCTGGCGATGCTCTCCGGATGGAACTGCACGCCGTAGATCGGCATGGTCCGGTGGTGCATGGCCATGATGATGCCGTCATCGGTCCAGGCGGTGGCGACCAGGGCTTCCGGCAGCGTGTCCCGCTCCACGATCAGGCTGTGGTAGCGCGTGGCCCCGAACGGGGAGGGCAGGGATTCCAGGATATCGGTCCCCGTGTGGGTGATCTGGGAGACCTTGCCGTGCATCGGCTCGGGCGCGCGGATGACGTTGCCGCCGAAGGCCTGGCCGATCGCCTGGTGGCCGAGGCAGACGCCGAACAGCGGAATCTTGCCGGCCGCCGCCGCGATCAGGTCCAGGCAGATGCCTGCTTCGTTCGGCGTGCAGGGACCGGGGGACAGCACGATGGCTTCCGGCTGCATGGCGAGCGCGTCATCCACGCTGAGCTTGTCATTGCGCCAGACCTCGCAGGCGGCGCCAACCTCTCCCAGGAAATGGTAGAGGTTGAAGGTGAAGCTGTCGTAGTTGTCGATGAGCAGGATCATGAGGCGTATCCTTGCGCCTGGGCCGCCGGCCGGTCAACGGGTTGCGCATCAGGGCTGCGCCCGCGCCACACGCGATGGTTGTTATATCTTCGCGATTAGTCGGTCGGATAATTCCAAAATAAATACCATGATCGGATTTTAACTTGCGTTCGGCGGCCCGCCGCCCCATTCCATCGGCACGGACCCAGCATTGCGGCCACGCGCGCCGCCCTGATGTCCGGGAGATCCGACGATGTCGTCCCGCCTCCTGTCCCTTGGCCTGGTAGCCTCCCTGGCGATCGGCGCGATCTGCGCGCCGCGGGCCGAGGCCGTGCCGGTCACCACCAATGCCGGCCCCGCCGGCGGATGGGACATCACCGCCCGCGCGCGCAACGGACGTAGCGGCTTTGAACTGGCGTTCCAGGACCCCGCGGTCGTGACCAAGAACGCGGCCGGCGCCCCGGCCTGGAGCTATGGCAACCCGCATCATTTCGAACTCAGCTACAGCGGCGCGACCGGCGCCCTGAGCTTCAGCGTGGACTTCACCCGCAACGGCGGGTTCGAGGCGGGGGAGATCCTGACCCATACGTTCGACTCGTTCGCCGGCTACGGATTTCGCACGGTCGGGCTGTTCATCCAGGGCAACGCGACCGGGAATGTCCGGGTGGATAACCTGACGCTCAATGGCACCAGCTTCGGCGCGTTCGGCTTCACCGCGAACAGCATCATCGAGCAGGCCTTCACCGACACAACGGGCGCCTTCCGGGACGTGCTGATCAGCGGCGACCTGATCCTGTCGGCCAATGGCGGATCCGATGAGCGGCCGCGGATGTCGCTGCGGCTGGGCGATGAGGTTTCGCGCATGGTGATCCCCGATCTGTCGGCCGAGGTCGCGGAACCCGTGAGCCTCGCGGTGTTCGGACTGGGCCTCGCGGGCCTGCTCGCAGCCCGTCGCCGGACGCGTGGAAGCAAGGATTGAGCGACAAAGACGGATCAGAGCGTTGACAGAGGCGCGGGTTTCGCATTAACCCACGCGCCTCTGAGCGGAGGGGTGCCCGAGTGGCTAAAGGGGACGGACTGTAAATCCGTTGGCGACCGCCTACGTTGGTTCGAATCCAACCCCCTCCACCAGTTCCTCGTATTCCCGATGATCCGCTCGGCCTGCACTCCCCACACAAGACGGTTCTGACCGTCATGCAGGCCAATGAACCACCGTATGTCGCGATCCTGCTGTCGGTGTTCGACGGCGACCGATTCATTGATGCACAGCTCGACAGTATCGCCGCCCAGAGGGGCGTGCGGTGGTCACTGACGTGGCGGGATGACGGCAGCGACCCGCGCCGGTCCTGCGTTGGCCGGATGGCGGCGTTCCAGGCGCGATTCCCTGGCCAGGTCTTCCCACTGCCCGAGGGACGGATCGGCGTGGGTGGCAGCTACATGACGCTGCTGGCACAGGCGCCCGATGCCTCCTACGTCGCCTTCGCCGACCAGGATGATGTCTGGCTTCCGGACAAGCTGAGCCGAGCGGTGTCGCGCCTGAAGGGCATTGCGGAGCCGGCTTTGTATTGCGGGCGGCAGAGTCTGGTGGATGCCGACCTGACGCCCATCGCGCTGTCGGCCGTGCCGCCTCGGCCCTTGGGGTTCGCCAACGCGCTGGTGCAGAACATGGCGACCGGATGCACCATGGTGCTGAACCGGGCCGCCCGGGACGCGGTTCTGGAGATGCCTCCGCCCGAGGGCACGTTGCATGACTGGTGGTGCTATATCGTGGTGGCGGGCGTCGGCGGGCGTCTGATCTATGATCGGGAGCCGTTCATCCTGTACCGCCAGCACGACCGCAACGTGGTCGGGTCCACCGGCGGCCAGGTCACCCGCGCGATCCGCGCGCTGCGGCGCGGGCCGGGGCCGTTCATCGACAGCCTGAACCGGCATCTGCACCGGCTGGAGACCTATCGCGACCGCCTGACGCCCGAAAACCGCGCGATCCTGGATGCCGTGAAAGCCGCCCGCGTGGCGCCCCTGCCCCGCCGCCTGGGCGCGGTGCTGAACGCCGGCGTCTACCGGCAAGGCTCAGCCGAGGACCTGATGCTCCGAGCCTGGCTCCTGCTCCGCCCGGAACGCTAACCCGCCCCCAATCAAAGGGACGTGCCTTCTTCCCCCTCCCTCCTTGAGGGGGAGGGCCGGGGAGGGGGGTAAGCCATCCCCCAAAGAACCCCCTAAGCCGCGGACCGCAACGGCTGCCCAGCCGCCGCCTTGATCATATCCGCCGCCTTCTCCGCGATCATGATCACCGGGGCATTGGTATTCCCCGAGGTCAGGGTCGGCATGATCGACGCATCCACCACCCGCAACCCGGCGATCCCATGGACCCGCAGACTGTCGTCCACGACCGCCATCGGGTCCTGGCCCATCTTGCAGGTGCCGATCACGTGATAGGTCGTCTGGCCGTTGTCGCGCGCGAATTGCAGCCACTCCGCGTCCGACTGCACGTTGGGGGCCGGATTCATCCGGTGCGCGCGGTACTTGTCCATCACCGCGTTGTCGATGATGCGGCTGCCGATCTTCATGCCCTCGACGATCACGCGCTGGTCGTATTCGTCGCCCAGGAAGTTCGGCCGGATCGCCGGCGCGGCGGCCGGATCGGACGACTTCGCGTGGATCGAGCCTTTCGACTCCGGGCGGCACTGGTAGACCGTCAGGGTCATCCCAGGCTCCTTGTCCAGGGTCCGATCCTTGGCCGAGGCGTAGCTGGCGTGCGCGAAATGGTACTGTACGTCCGGCTCCTCCAACTCGGGCCGGGTCTTGACGAAGCCGTAGACGATACCGGCCGTCAGGGTCAGGATGCCCTTCCGCGCCGTGTAGTACTTGATGACTTCCTTCACCAGCGACAGCCCGCGAGAGGCCTCGTTCAGCGTGATTGGCAGCCTGACACGCCAGTTCATGCGCGGGGCGAAGTGGTCGCGGTAGTTCTCGCCAACGCCGCGCAGGTCGTGCAGGACGGGGATGCCCAGCGATTGCAGCAGTTCGGCCTGGCCGATGCCGGACATTTCCAGGATATGCGGCGACTTCACGGCGCCGGCGCACAGGATCACTTCCCGCCCGCAGCGGACTTCCTTTGTCACACCATGCTGGGTGTAGGACACGCCGACCGCGTGCTTGCCTTCCAGGATCACCTTGTTCGTATAGGCGTCCGTCTCGACCGTCAGGTTCGGCCGCGACCGCGCGGGATTGAGGAAGGCGCGCGCCGTCGACCAACGCTCACCGTTCTTCTGCGTGACCTGGTAGTAGCCGAAGCCTTCCTGCTTGCCGTTGTTGTAGTCGGGGTTGCGCGGATAGCCCTCGGCCGCGGCGGCGTCGATGAATCCGTCCAGGATTTCATGTCGTTCGCGCATGTCCGAGACATTCAGCAGCCCGCCCTTGCCGCGGCTGTCGTCGGCCTCGCCCTCGAAATTCTCGGATTTCTTGAAGTAGGGCAGGATGTCGTCATAGCCCCAGCCGCGGTTTCCGAACTGCGCCCATGTGTTGTAGTCGAGCGGATTGCCCCGGACATACAGCATGCCGTTGATCGAGCTCGATCCGCCCAAGGTGCGCCCGCGCGGGATGGGGATGCGACGGCCGTTGACGTTGTCTTCGGGCTCGGTTTCGAAGTTCCAGTTGTAGATCGGGCTGTTCAGCAGCTTGGTGAACCCGGCGGGGATGTTGATCCACATCGACTTGTCGGGGGGGCCGGCTTCCAGCAGCAGCACCTTGCTGCGCCCGTCTTCCGTCAGGCGGTTGGCGAGCGTGCAGCCCGCCGATCCGCCACCCACGATGATGTAGTCGTAATCCGCCATGGTCGGTTCCCCTTTGCTGTTGCCTGTGTAACGGCATCATCCGGGGGGCGGAAGAGGTTGGTGCTGGGGGCGGGTCGGGCGGGAGCGCTAGCAGGGTTTGGGGCGGGAGGACTTGGACGGGGCCGGGCGGCGCTGTCGCAACCAGGCCGCCTGCGTCTCCATCCGTCTTGGCCGGGCTTGATCCGGCCATCGCCTGGGACGCCGACGGTGGGCGTTGCGTGAGTACTCAACCGCCAGCCTTCTTGGCGATGGCCGGGTCAAGCCCGGCCAAGACGAAAAAGCCGCCGACCGACCCCGCCCGGCCGCCTCCCCCCGACAAACTCCCCGCGACAACCTCCCCCCAGGGCGCCCTAAGCCGCCCCAGGGTCTTCCAGGCCGATCGCGCGCAGGCGGGCGCCTTCATCGTCCCAGCCGCGCCGTTCCTTCACGTTCAGGAACAGATGCACCGGGCGCTCCAGCAGCCGGATCAGCTCCTGCCGAGCGCGTTGGCCGATCGCCTTGATCTTCGCGCCGCGCTCCCCGATCAGGATTGCCTTGTGGCTGGCGCGGGACACATAGACCGTCACATCGATCCGCACCGAGCCATCGTCGCGGTCCTTGAACGTCTCGGTTTCCACGGTCGCCGCATAGGGCACTTCCTCATGCGTCTGGAGGAAGATCTGTTCCCGCACGATCTCGGCCGCCAGCAGCCGGTCCGGCAGGTCGGTCAGGTCGTCGTCGGGATACAGATGCGGCCCCGGCGGCATCGCGGCGGCCAGCGCGCCGGCCAGCTCCGTCACGCCATCGCCGGTCGTGGCGCTGACCATGTAGACCTGCTCGAACGGCACCAGCGCGGTCAGCGCCGCCGTCAGCGGTAGCAGGCCCAGCCGGGGGACCAGGTCGGTCTTGTTGAGCACGAGCCAGCAGCGGCGCTGCCCCGCGGCCAGTTTCTCGACGATCCCGCGCACGTCCTCGGTCAGGCCAGCGCGGGCATCGACCATCAGCATCACCAGGTCGGCATCCGCCGCGCCGGTCCAGGCGGCGTTCACCATGGCGCGGTCCAGCCGGCGGCGCGGGCGAAAGATGCCCGGGGTGTCCACCAGCAGGACCTGGGCGTCGCCTTCCATCAGGATGCCCAGCACCCGGAACCGCGTCGTCTGCGCCTTGGGCGAGACGATGGAGACCTTGGCGCCGGTCATCCGGTTCAACAGCGTCGATTTGCCGGCGTTCGGCGCCCCGACGATCGCCACATGGCCGCAGCTTGATGTCATCGGCCAACACTCCGCAAAAGGGATTCAGCCGCCAGTTGTTCCGCGGCCCGCTTGTTGCCGGCGAGACCCGTCGCGGCGTGGGGACCAACGGTCACGGTGACCTCGAATTCAGGCGCGTGTGGCGGGCCGGAGCGGCCGGTCACCGCATAGGCCGGCAGTTCAAAGCCCTGCCGGTGTGCCCATTCCTGCAGGCTGGTCTTGGCATCCTTGGGCGGGGCCACCTGCGCGATCATCGCCCCATCCCAGGCGCGCCGGACAAAGGCGCGCGCCTTGTCGAGCCCGCCATCCAGGTACAGGGCACCGAGGGAGGCCTCCAGCGCGTCGGCCAGCACGGTGGCGCGTTGCCGCACGCCGGCCCGCGCTTCGCCGGGGGCGACGGACAGGGCCTCGGCCAGGCCGATTTCCTCCGCCACCGCCGCCAGCACGGGCTGTGACACCAGCCAGGCCAGTCGCCGGCCGAGTTCGCCTTCCTGTTCCACCGGAAAGCGCTCCGCCAGCCACTCGGCCATCACCAGGCCCAGCACGCGGTCGCCGATGAATTCCAGCCGTTCGTTCGAACCAAGCCCCTTAGCGCGCGGGCGCAGCGCGGAGCGATGGGTCAGCGCCTCCCGCAGCAGTTCCGGGCGGGCGAAGTCGTGGCCGAGGAGTGTCGCGAAGGAACTGGAGGCAAGCGTCTGGGGCAAACCCACGCTCAACGCACCGGCATCAGCAGCCGGCTCCAGCGGATATCGAACGGCCAGGCCCAGATCTGCCACCACGGGTGTTCGGCGTCGATCGAGAAGAACAGGAACTCGGCCCGTCCGACCAGGTTTTCGATCGGCACGAAGCCCACGCTGTTCATGAACCGGCTGTCGGCGGAGTTGTCGCGGTTGTCGCCCATGGCAAACACATGGCCCGCCGGGACGACAAATTCAGGCGTGTTGTTGGGGTCGAATTCGCGGGTCGGATCGAAACCGGGGCGACGCGCGGCCTCGATCCCGTCGGTCGCCTTCAGGATTTCATGCTTGCGGCCGGCCTTGCCGTCGGCGCCGGGCAGGGTTTCCTGGAATTTCGCCAGCGGCATGCGGATGCCGCCGTCCTTGGCCTCGAACGTGCCCTGCGGCACGCGCGGGACGACCGTGCCGTTGATGTACAACTGGCCCTGCCGCATCTGCACCTTGTCGCCGGGCAGCCCGACGATCCGCTTGATGTAGTCGGTGGAGTTGTCGCGCGGATATTTGAACACCGCGACATCCCCGCGCTCGGGCAGGGATTCCAGGATCCGCCCGGAGAACAGCGGCGGGGAAAACGGCAGCGAGAACCGGGAATACCCATAGCTGTATTTCGAGACGAACAGATAATCCCCCACCAGCAGCGTTGGTATCATGCTGCCGGACGGGATATTGAACGGCTCGAACGCCACGGTTCGCACCGCGACGGCGATCAGGCCGGCATAAACGAGGGTCTTTATGTTTTCGACCAAGGCATGCTGGGCACGCTTGGGATTGCTGGTCGCCATGCGATGAGGAAACTTTTCGCTGCAATATCGCGCGGATGAAGCCCACCGCCCCCCCCACTGTCAAGCAAGGGCCTGTCCCAGGATTCCCGAACAAAATCCCGGCAGCGTCGCCGGGCCGGTAGTCTGAGGCATAAATCGGAGATCCGGGCTGGCTATCGCATGGTGTTCACCGGTTTTTTCGCTGGCGTCGCACGGATCGCGAGTCGCCCCGGGGTGTTGTGCAA
>CAMCDA010000070.1 GCA_945873195.1 Asaia bogorensis | reverse complement strand
CGCCACCTGCAACGGGAAGCTGGGCCAGCTGACCGGGTCACACCCCGAGTCACGTAACCCAGCCTGATACAAAAAGCGGTGTCCAGGAGAGTCGCGGCCTGCATGGACATAGTAATGCGGGAATCAAAAATGAGGGGAGTCATGAGGGGTGCGGGAGGTATACAGCCCCGTGGCGCCGGCGGCGCGCAGGATGTCCTCGGCCCGAGCGATGCCGTGGTCCATCATGCGGGCCGTATTCTCGCTGATGGTGTAGTCGATCCGCGGGGCCGGGATGCCGTGGCTGTCCTTCAGCACGGGGTCCAGGGTCACGCGGTTGTGTTCCTCCGGCAGGTCCTCGCACGCCACGCCGATCTGGAGGCGGCGATAGACCATGTCGCGGTAGACTTTGTGGTGGTCCTTGCCCCAGGGCAGCCGGCCGACAGCCGCGTTCTGGACGGCTTCGTTCACCACGCCCGTGCCGCGCGCGAACTGCAATGTGTAGCCACGGACGAAGCCACGGTTGGGATCGGTCTCGTAGAACTCCTTGCTCCACAGGCTGAGCATCGGCGCGTGGTCGCCGTCGACCCGTTCGTCCACATAGCCTCGGACCTGCGGCCAGGGGTGCAGCATCAGGTTCTTGCCGACCAGGCCGCTGGAATTGGCCAACCCGTTGGGGAAGCGCGATGACGCGGAGTTCAGCAGCAGGCGCGGGGTGCCGATCCCGTTGCAGGCGAGGATGACGACCTCGGCCGGCTGGAACCGTTCCACCCCGTCGGCGTCGTAGTAGATCGCGCCGGAGGCCATGCCGTGTTCGTTGGTCGTGATCTCCCGCACCCGGCACAGCGGACGGATTTCGACGCCGGCCCGGATGGCGTGCGGCCAATAGGTGATGTCGGTGCTGGCCTTGGCGCCCTGCGCGCAGCCGGGGGTGCAGTGGCCCAGGTTGATGCAGGCGCCGCGCCCGTCATACTCGGTCGTGGCGATCGTCGAGTCCGACGGCCACCAATGCCAGCCCAGCTTGTTCATCGCCTGGGCATAGCGGGTGCCGGTCTTGCCGAGCGGCAGAGGCGGCATCGGCGGATTGCGCGGCGGATAGGCCGGATCGCCGGCCAGGCCGGACACGCCCATCATGCGGTCGTTCAGGCTGAAGAACGGCTCCAGCATGTCGTAGTTGATCGGCCAGTCGTCGGCCACGCCGTCCAGCGACTTCACGCGGAAGTCCGATGGGTGCATCCGCGGCCAATGGGCTGTGTAGAAAACCGTCCCGCCACCCACGCCGTTGAAGTTGGCGACCTTCATCACCGAATTGTCTTCGTTGATCGGGTAGTCGGTCGGCCTGGCGCGCCGGTTCGGGCTGATGTCGAAATCGGCGAAGCGCCTAGCTTCCCAGTCCCGGCCATTGCTGGGGAAGTCGGACTGCTTGGACCAGTCCCCCTGTTCCAGGCACAGGATGCGCATCTTGGTCTCGGCCAGGCTCCAGGCCACCGCGGCGCCGGATGCGCCGGAGCCGATGATCAGGACGTCGACCATTTCGTTGCTATGACCGGCCATGGCTGCCTCCTGCTGGGATTACGGTGCGTCGCGCCACATTTTCGGGCGGACGCGCACGGGGTCGAGCAGCGACCAGTCCCCCTGTTCCAGCTTATGCCCCAGCGGGAAGGGGGGCCGCGGTTCCAGCCCCAGCGAGCGGATCACGCGGTCATCCCGATAATAACATTGCAGGATGACGCGGCCGAGCGTGATCGGCAGCGGTCCGCCCTGGGCGTGGAAGGCCGCGGTGACGGATTCCAGCCGATCGTCGTCCAGATCGGCGCAGGCCCCGCCGGCCAGCGTGGCCAGTTCGGCCAGGGCCGCCCGCACCGGCGGCAGGTCCCGTCCTAGGGAGCGCACGATGTCGGCGAAGATGGCCGGGTCGTCGGCGCCGGGCACGTCGAATTCCTGGCTCGCGGGGATCATCACGCCCGCGACCCGGCGCAGGTCCTGGCTTTCCGTCGCCGAAAGGCCGATTTCAGGTTCGTTCCGCATGTCCGCCTCGATCGAGATGGGTGCCACATGCCGTGGGATGGCCGGTTCGCCGGCGATTTCATTCCAGGACGGGCGGGTCTGGGGAATGGTGCC
Organism: Asaia bogorensis; assembly: GCA_945873195.1. Lineage (GTDB taxonomy): Bacteria > Pseudomonadota > Alphaproteobacteria > Acetobacterales > Acetobacteraceae > Rhodopila > Rhodopila bogorensis_A. The sequence continues at coordinate 19,998 of CAMCDA010000070.1, read as the reverse complement.
GACGCGGAGGGTCGAACTCCGGACCTACTGATTACGAATCAGTTGCTCTACCACTGAGCTACGTCGGCCTGCCAAAGCGGCCGGCGGCGATATACGCCCCCAGCGCGCGCACCGCAACCGCAAGATAGTACCGCCTTGCGACAACGCCCTCTGGCATCCGGTCCCGCCCCTCGATATATTGGGGTCCTCAGCCGCAACCATTCGCATCATGGCCCTTGTCTCCTCCTCCGTTCCGGCGCAGGTCGCCGATCATACGCACCCGCATCTGACCGAATGCCATGACTGTGGTCTGGTCCAGGTCGTCCCGGCCATGCCGCCGGGTGCCCGCGCCGCCTGCACGCGCTGTGATTCCGTTCTGCGCGACACCCGCCGCGACCCGTTCGGGCTCCCGCTCGCGCTCAACCTGACGGGGCTGATGCTGTTCTTTCTCGGTTCCTCCCTGACCCTGATGTCCCTGTCCAGCGCCGGACAGTTTACCGCGGCAACGCTCCTCAGCGGCCCCATGGGGTTGGAGCGGTATGGCATGCAGGGCCTGGCCATCATCGTGACCATCACCACCGTCGCCGTCCCCCTGACCCGGGTCCTGGGCATGATCGCCGTCCTGCTGGCCCTGCGCCACCCGCGCCCGCCATCCTGGACCAAGGGCATCTATGCGATCGTCGAGCGCCTTCGCCCCTGGTCGATGATCGAGATTTATCTGCTGGGGGTCTTTGTCGCCTACGTGAAGCTGATCGCGATGGCCCATATCGATGTGGGGCCCGCGCTTTACGCATTGGCGGCCCTGACCTTCGCCATGGTCGCCGCCGATGCCGTGGTCGACGACCACGCGATCTGGGAAGCCATCGACCGCGGCCCGCGCCCCGGTCGCAAGCGGGTGCGTTCGGCCGGCCTGATGGGCGCGAGCCTGATGCGCATCGGCTGCCACACCTGCGGCCTGGTCAGCCGCGGCCGCGACGGCACGCACTGCCCGCGCTGCGGCTTCAAGCTGCATCATCGCAAGTCCCAGTCCCTCGCGCGGTCCTGGGCGCTTCTGCTCGCGGCCATCATCCTGTATATACCGGCCAATCTCTATCCTGTCCTGATCATCAACCAGCTGGGCGCGAGCATGCCGAGCACCATCATCGGCGGCGTGCATGAACTGCTGGAGGGGGGGATGTTGCCGCTCGCGCTGCTGGTTTTCCTGGCCAGCGTCGTCGTGCCAATCCTCAAGATCGTCTGCATGGTCCTGCTTCTGGTCACCACCCAATGGCAGACGACCTGGCGGCTCCGGGAACGTACCGTGCTGTATCGCATTGTCGAATTCGTCGGCCGGTGGTCGATGATCGATGTCTTCATGATCTCCCTGCTGGTGGCCCTGGTGCAGTTTGGGGCGCTCACCTCGATCGCACCCGGCAATGGCGCCACGGCCTTTGCCGCCGTCGTCGTCCTGACCATGTTCGCGGCTGAATGTTTTGATCCGCGCCTGATGTGGGACGCGGCCGAACCGAAGGCGAAATCCTCCACATGAGCGACCACACCCCCGCCGCCGTGGTGCAGACCCGCGGCCACCGACGCCGACGACTGTCCATCATCTGGGCGATCCCCCTGGTGACCGCCGTTCTCGGTGCCTGGCTGGTCTGGACGACGCTGGAGGACCGCGGGCCGCTGGTCACGATCTCCTTCCAGACGGCCGAGGGGTTGGTCGCCAACCAGTCCAAGGTGCGGCACAAGGATGTCGAGATGGGCGTGGTCGAGCGGATCGCGCTGGCACCCAAGCTCAACGGGGTGCTCGTGACGGTCCGCATGAACAAGGAAGCAACGCCCCTGCTGACCGACAAAACCCGGTTCTGGGTGGTCAAGCCGCGGTTCTTCGCCGGCTCGGTGTCCGGCCTGGAGACGATCCTGTCAGGCGCATACATCGAGCTTCGTCCGTCGCCGGAGGCCGGCACCGCGCAGCGGGAGTTCACCGGGCTGGAAAACCCGCCGGTCCTGCAGGCGGATGTACCCGGCACCGAATACCGCCTGAAAGCCGCCCGCATCGGCTCGATCAGCCTCGGTTCACCGATCTTCTTCCGCGACCAGCAGGTCGGCGAAGTGCTCGGCTGGGACGTCGCGGAGATGGCCGAGAGCGTGACCATACACGCCTTTGTCCGCGCGCCGTTCGACCAGTATGTGCGGGACGGGAGCAGGTTCTGGAACGCTTCGGGCCTGTCGGTCGAACTGGGCGCACAGGGGCTCCATGTGCAGGTCGAATCGATCCGCGCCTTGATCCTGGGTGGCATTGCATTCGACACGCCAAAGGAGGCGCTGAACGAGGCCCGCAGCTCGCCGCGGCACCAATTCTCCCTGTATCCCGGTAAGGATACCGCTGACGCCGCGCTGTATATTCGCAGCCCGCCGCTGGCCGCGGTGTTCTCGGGGACGGTGACCGGCCTGACCAAGGGCGCCGACGTCCGCATGCGCGGTCTGAAGGTTGGGGAGGTCGATTCGGTCGGGCTCGAATACAACAAGGAAAGCGACTCGGTCGTCGCGGTCGCGCGGTTCTTTGTGGAGCCGAGCCGGATCGGGAACATGGTGTTTCCGGCGGAAATGAACATACAGCAGCGGATCGATAGCCTGATCCGGCGCGGCATGCGGGTGAAGATGGAATCCGGGAACCTGCTGACCGGATCGAAGGTGCTGACACTGGACCTGTATCCGTTGTCCGACCCGGCCCGCCTGACCATGCGCGGCGACCTGATGGTGGTGCCTGTCCTGGAAGTGGCGGGCGGCGGGGATGTCATGTCGGCCGCGTCCGGGCTGATGGACAAGCTGGCCAGCATTCCCTTTGACGCGATCGGCAAAAACCTGAACGATACGCTGGCGGGCGCCAACTCCATGGTGAACGACCCAGACTTCAGGCAGGTCGCGGCCATCCTGAAATCGACCCTGGCCAGCACGCAATCCTTCATCCAGGCGCTGAACCGCGGGGTGGAGCCGGTGACCCAGAAGCTGCCGGCCATCGCGACCCATCTGGACGACACGCTCAAGCGCACGGACAAGCTGATCGCCTCGATCGAGTCCGGATACGGCAACAACTCCCAATTGAATCGCGACGCCGCCCGCCTGATGGTGCAACTGTCCGACGCGGCGCGGTCGATCCGGGTGTTGGCCGATCTGCTTTCCCGCCACCCCGAGGCCCTGATCCGGGGCCGAACCACGCAAGGGCCATGAGACCGATGCGCTTGAACCTTCCCCGTCGTTCGGCCCTGATCCTTGCCGCGTTCGCGGCTGCCTGCTCCTCCCCGAGCCCCACGTTGTATACGTTGGCGACCGTGCAGGGGGCGGAGCGGCGCGGGGCGCCGAAGGTGATCGAGCTGCGGACGATCGGGCTGGCCCGATATCTGGAGCGGTCGCAGATCGTGCGGTCGTCGGAGGATTTCCGGCTGGATATCCTGAGCAATGAGTGGTGGGGGGAGCCGCTGGACACGATGATGTCGCGCGTGCTGAGCCAGAACCTGACGCAGCGTTTGCCCGGGACCACGATCTTTGCCGAGAACGGCGCGGTGACGGCGGTGCCGGACGCGATGCTGGGGATCAACATCCAGCGGCTGGACCTGGCGCGGAGCGGGAACGTGATCCTGATCGCCCAGGTGTCGGTAACTCGGCGGGAGGCGACCGCGCGGACGATCACCATCCAGGTGACCCCTGCCGGCGCCGGGACCTCGGCGCTGGTGGCCGCCATGAGCGAGGCGGTCGGACAGTTGGCCGACCAGGCGGCGGGGATGCTGGGGGCGAACTAACCCGGTTTCTCACAGTGCATGGGGTGTTGCCGAGTACGAATTTCCCGGGCGGCGGTTGGGGTGTCGCGGAGGCGGTTGGTAAGGCCGGTGGCGTCGGCCGCGTTTCCCATGAGCGTTGGTCTCCGCTCCTGGCATCCTGACCGGTTTCTCACGGTGCATGGGGTCATACCGCGTACGTTTTTTCCTGGCACCGGTTCCGCTGTCGCTCCGCGCGCGTCATCCCAGGCCACCACGTCGCGTCACCCAGGCTCCCCGCCTCGCGTCATCCCCGGCCCCCGCCTCGCGTCATTCCAGGCTCCCCTTCCCCGTCATCCCCGGCCTTGTGCCGGGGACCATCGCCAGCACCCTGCCCAAGCGGTTCGCCGCCGTCGCCCAACGCCGCGCCATATGTTCACTATATGTTCTTAACATCCCAAACGACAAGCAAGAACCGCCTCACCCCACGCCCCACCCGGTCATGACCGCCATCCGCAGCGTCGTGACAAACCGCTCGTCTGCCTCCGGCAAAGCCGCGAGCGCCAACGGCACCAGCGCCCGCGGCGGCACCCGCTTGTCCCGCAACCGGATCGCGTTCGTCTCCCCCGCCGCCCGCAGATCGCGCACCAGCGCGAAGGGATCGGCATAAAGGACGGTGATCTGCTCGATATCCGCGACCGGCAGGGCGAACCCGGCGCGTTGCAGCAGATGCGCGCAGTCCCGCAGCTCCGGGAAAGGTGACACGCGGGGCGACACACCGCCGGTCAGTTCGGCCTCGGCCTCGGTCAGCGCGGTCCGCAACTCGGCCAGAGTCCCCAAGGCCGGCAGGCTCGCCAGGAACAGCCCGTCCGGCTTCAGCGCCTGGCGCAACTGGATCAGCGCGCCCGGCAGGTCGTTGACCCAATGCAGGGACAGGCTGGCGACGATCAGGTCGAAGCTGGCGGGCGCGAAGGGCAGGAATTCCTCATCCGCCACCACGGCCGGCGCCCCGCTCCGCCCCACCATGGCATGGGACAGGTCGCAGGCCACGGTCTCGATCCCCCGCGCCCGCAGCATCGGGGCAACGACACCCCGCCCGCCGACATCCAGCGCGCGGGCGAACACCCGGGTCGTGTCGTCCAGCCGATCCAGCAGCCGGTCGGCGGCGTCGCGCAGGATATCGCCAACCTGGTCCACCGTGGCGGCGGCGCGGTCGCGGTGAAGGCGGACCGCGTCGCGGTCAAACACAAGCATCTGGTCCATGCCCAGCATCTGCCCGCCCCGGATGGCGTTGCCAAGCCCGCGACCCTCGGCCTAGGGTTTTCCGGAAACACCCAAGCAGGAAACGCCCCTCATGAAACGGATCAACGCCTCGACGCTGCATGACTGGCTGCTGGACAACCAGGAGGTCGCGGTGCTGGACGCGCGGGAGGATGGGGAGTTCGGCGCCTCGCATCTGTTCTGGGCCGTGCCCTGCGGTCTGTCGAAGCGGGAGATGCGGGCGCGCGCCCTGTTGCCCCGCCCGTCGGTCCGCATCTGCTGCGTCGACGACGGCAGAGGGCTGGCCGAACAACTGGCCGGCTGGCTGGAAAGCATCGGGTTCACCGATGTCTCGGTGCTGGATGGCGGCACCAAGGCCTGGGGCGCGGCCGGCTATGTGATCTTCAGCGGCATGAATGTCCCGTCAAAGGCGTTCGGCGAGTGGGTCGAGCACCACTACGGGACCGAGAGCGTGGACGCGCCCGACCTGAAGGCCTGGATCGAGTCGGGCCGCGACATGGTCGTGCTGGACAGCCGCACGCTGGAGGAGTTCACCCGCATGTCGATCCCGACCGGCGTGAGCGTGCCGGGCGGCGAACTCGCCTATCGGATCGGCGACATGGTGCCGAACCCGGATACGCTGGTCGTGGTAAACTGCGCCGGCCGGACCCGCAGCATCATGGGCGCGGAGAGCCTGCGGCGGGCCGGGATCCCGAACAAGGTCGTGGCGCTGCGGAACGGGACGATGGGCTGGGAGCTGGCGGGCCTGACCTGCGACAACGGCAAGACCGCGCGCTTCCCCGACGGAACGCCAAAGACCCTGGCCACGGCGCTGGAGCGAGCGAATAAATTCGCGGCCGAGAGCGGCGTGCGGGTGATCGGCGCCGACCAGTTTCGCCAGTTCGAGCAGGACACGTCCCGCACCTTGTATGTCCTGGACGTGCGCGACCCCGATGAGTTCAAGGCGGGCCATCGCGCCGGCAGCATCAACGCGCCGGGCGGGCAGTTGGTGCAGGCGACCGATACCTGGGTGGGTGTCCTCGGCGCCCGCATCGTGCTGGTGGACGACACCGGCGCCCGCGCCCGCATGTCGGCCGCCTGGTTGCGGCTGATGGGACACAAGGATGTCTTCGTCGTCGAGGGCGGGCTGGGCGCGATCGGCGCGGGCTCGGGCGGGATCGTCGTGCCAGAACTGGCGGCGCCGGTTGCCACGATTGACGTCGCTGGCCTGGCGACCTTGCTCGACAAGGGTGGCGCGGTGGTCGTCGACCTCGGCCGCAGCATCGACTTCCGGGCCGGCCATATCCCCGGCGCGGTCTGGGGCGTGCGGACGCGGCTGAACGCGCTGAAGGCGCAACTGGCGGGCGCGACGGCCGTCGTCGTGACATCGCCGGACGGGCAGCTTGCGCGCCTGGCGGTCGCGGAGGTGAAGGGTCTCACCAGCGCCGACGTCCGTGTGCTGGATGGCGGGACCGCCGCCTGGGTCGCCGCGGGCCGGCCATTGGCCAAGGACCGCGCGGTGCCGGCCGATCAGGACTGCATCGATTTTTATCTGCGCCCGTACGATCGGAATTCAGGTGTGGAGGAGGCGATGAATGCCTATCTGACCTGGGAGATTGACCTGGCGAACGAGATACGGCGTGACGCGACGATTTCCTTCGGCAACGGCGCAAGCGCCCACTGATCCCATCGCCGCCGGCCAGCCTGCGCTGGCCGGCGCGTGGCGGGCTTTGCGCCGGCTCGGCGAATCCACCCTCGACCTCCTGCTGCCCCCCACTTGCTCGGCCTGCGATGCACCGGTGCTGCGGCAGGGGACGCTGTGTTCGGCCTGCTTCCAGCGCATGCAATTCATCGCGGACCCTTGCTGCGACGGCTGCGGCATGCCCTTCGCCGCGGAGGCGCTGGCCGGGCCGGAACGGCGGTGCCAGCAATGCCAGGACGCCCCGCCCTTGTTCCGCTCCGCCCGGGCGGCGTTCCTTTATGATGAGGGCGTGCGACGCCTGATCCTGCCCCTGAAGCATGGCGACCAACCGGCCCTGGCCGATGTCCTGGCCCCCCGAATGGCGCATGCCGGGGCGGCTTTGCTGTGCGATCACCCTTTACTGGTGCCGGTCCCGCTGCACCGGATGCGGCTGTTCCAGAGGCGCTACAACCAGGCGGCGCTGCTGGCCTGGGCGATCGGCAAGCTGACCAGCTGCCCGGTCTGCCCCGATGCGCTGCGGCGGACGCGGGCGACCCCGTCGCTCGATCACCGCGGCGCCGAGGAACGCAGGCTCGCCGTGGCCGGCGCCTTTGACGCCCGCCCGTCCCGCGTGCCGGTGATCGCCGGACAGAGGGTGGTGCTGGTCGATGATGTCATGACCTCCGGCGCGACGGCGAATGCCTGCGCCGCGGTGCTGCTGGCTGCCGGCGCGATATCGGTCGGCGTCCTGGTGGCGGCACGCGTGCCCTTGGGCCCCGGCGTGTTCAGACTGGCGACCGGATCGGCCAACGACGGCGTGACGGCGGATTAACGTTTCATCAAATTGTCTTCGTCATGGTGCGACGGCGGTCCCGAGGGCATAATGCGGCCGCCGCCTGGAGGTACTTCGTGAAATACGTCAGCCCGCCGAACGCAGGCGTCATCAAGACCGAATTCAGCGCGACGCCATCGGGCGCGCCGAAAACCCTGATCGTGAGCGGCGTGGCGCGCTCGGGCACCAGCATGGTGTCCTCGGTGCTGCTCGCCGCCGGGATCAACATGGGCGACAATGTCTATGACGTGGTGCAGGAAGACGCGGAAATCCTGGCGATCCTGCAAAGCGGCCACAACACGCTGCTGCGCGGGCTGATCGAAAAGCGCAACGCCGAACACGCGACCTGGGGTTTCAAGATCCCCAACCTGCACGCCTACATGACGGTGGAGCAGATCCAGTGGTTCCGCAACCCGCACATGATCCTGATCTGCCGCGATCCCGTCGCGGTGGCCGTGCGCGGCGCGCTGTCGGAGCATCTCGATGAGATGGAAGGCCTGATCGCATCGACCAACGCCCTGGTCTCGGTCGCGGAATTCGCCGCGCGCGTGCAATGCCCGACATTGCTGTTGAGCTACGAAAAGGCGATCACGGCGCCCGAGCGGATGCTGGAAAGCCTGATGACCTTCTGCGGCATCGAGCCGACCGAGGCGCTGTTCGAGGAATTGCTGCGGGTGGTGTTGCCGAACAACCCGGCCTATCTCCAGACCGCCAACCGCCAGTTCCTCGGCTTCGTCGAGGGGATCCTGGATGGCAAGATCTATGGCTGGTGCCACCAGGCCGGCTCCCTGGTGCCCGTACCGCTGGACCTGTTCGCCGATGATGTCCTGCTGACATCGTTTCAGGCGGACCAGTACCGCGTCGATCTGGCGGACAGCCAGATCGGCAACGGCAACCATGGCTTCTACGTCGATGTCTCCCGCTATGGGCTGCGGCCCGACGCGGTGCTGCGGATCAAGCTGCGGAAGCGGACGATCGAGTTGCAGGGAAGTGGGCGGACCGTCCGGGAACTATCCGCCGATCAAACCGAGCCCACGCCTGAGCCGCAGATCAACCCAGCCCTTGCTCCAGCAACCGACCCAAGCCTGGCAGGGGCGCGCTGACGCCCATCACGCGCAGCATGGCCCAAAGCGCTGCCTGGTTGGTGGTGATGACCGGCTTGCCGAACCGGCGCTCCCACTCCGCGATGTGGCGCATGGTCGGGAAATTGCCGCCGGGGACGACCAGGACCTCGATCTCCGGCCGGTCGATGCGGACGAAGGCGTCGGTGGCGTTGTCCGCCGACAGGCCGCCGATCGCATAGGCATCGGTCGCGCCGAACCCCTCCATCGCCACAACGGACAGGCCGTAGCGGGTTTCGTAGTAGGCCTTGGCGCGTTCGATCACCTGCGCGGAATAGGGGGAGACCAGGGCGATCCGGTTGGCGCCCAGGGCCCGCACGGCCTCTCCGATCGCCTCGGCCGAGGTCAGGGCCGGAACGCCGGCGCCGGTCGCCATCAGCGCCTTGGCCTTGGCGTCGTAGCCGTCGTCGAACAGGCTGGCCGATGTCTGGGCGAGCGCCACGACCTCCACCTTGGCGTGGCCGAGCATCTTGGATTGATAGGAGAGGTCGGCGTCGAGGCTGGGGGAGAACGGTGAGTCGCCCCCTTTGCCGAGGCGCCCGACATGGACCTGGAGGTTAGGGGGCAGCCGGCGGCTGTATTCGATCTCGCAGGTCGTGTTGGTGGCGGGGATCAGGACGCCGAAATGGTGGTTCCGCATGGGACGTTTCCTGTTCTTCGTTGCGTGGGTTGACAGCGCCGGCCGGTCATGTCCCGGTGCCCCGTCGGTTTCGCCGACACTCTGGGGGCAATCATCCAAGGACTAAAGACCATGCCACGCCGCCTGATCGATATTTCCGTCGCCCTGAAAGCCGGCATCAGAAGCGACCCGCCGCAGATGCTGCCCGAGATCGAGTATATGGACCACCACCAGACCGCGCCGGCGATGGCGCAGTTGATGGGCGTGTCGATCGACCAACTGCCGGACGGGGAATACGCGGCGGTGGAGCGGGTGAAGATCAGCACCCATAACGGCACGCATCTGGACGCGCCGTATCACTTCTTCTCGACCATGAACCACGCGCTGAAGCCGGGCGGGGAACCGTCCTGGCGGATCGACGAGGTGCCGTTGGACTGGTGTTTCCAGCCGGGGGTCAAGCTCGACTTCCGGCACCTGCCCGATGGCTACATCGCGACGCCGGGGGATATCGAGGCGGAGTTGAAGCGGATCGGCCATACGCTGCGGCCGCTGGAGATCGTGGTGGTGAACACCGCCGCCGGCGCCCGCTATGGCCAGGACGACTTCATCGACCGCGGCTGCGGGGTGGGCAAGGCGGCGACGCTGTGGCTGCTGGAGCGCGGCGTGCGCCTGACCGGCACGGATGGCTGGAGCTGGGATGCGCCGTTCTCCCTGACACGCAAGCGCGTGGCGGAGACGGGGGATGCCGGCCTGATTTGGGAAGGCCATCGCGCCGGCCGGGAAATCGGCTATTGCCACCTGGAAAAGCTGTCGAACCTGGACCAACTGCCGGCGGACGGCTTCGACGTCGTGTGCTTCCCGGTGAAGGTGCATCGCGCCTCGGCTGGCTGGACCCGCGCCGTGGCGATCATCAACGATTAGGAGACCGACGATGCTGCAAATTCGGGTGCCCGACATGACGTGTTCGGGCTGTGTCGGCGCGGTCACGCGGGCGGTTCAGGGCGTGGACTCGGGCGCGTCGGTCACGGCCGACCTCGACACCAAGCAGGTGCGGATCGACAGCACCGCCGCGGCCGATACGCTGGCCGAGGCGGTGCGCGACGCGGGATTTACGGTTGAAGCGGCCTGATCAGGTCTTGCAGGGGAAGCGCTGGGCCATGAACTTCATCAGCGCTTCCTGCGAATTGGTCCCGGCGGCGGCGGGTGTCGCGCGCACCCAACCCGCGAATTCCCCCATCGTCGCCTGCCGCGTCGGCGACGGGCTGGGGATGCAGTAGGACCGCTTGCCTCCGGTCTGCCGGGTTTCCGCGTCAAGCGTCGCCTGCGCGTAGCCCAGGCAAAAGTTCAGGCGCGCCGTGCTGGCGGCATCGGTCGGCTTGGAACCGCAGAGTTCGGCGAGTTCCGCGGCGGTGCGCGCGTGCAGGACGGTTTGCGCCTGGGCGGGCGCGAGGAACGAAACCGAGGCCAGCGCGGCCAGGATGAACAGACGCTTCATACGACGATCTCCAGTCAGAATCAGGCCGGTGCGGCGCGGGAGTCCCGCCAGCGTTGCCAGCCATTGGCGCGCAATTCGCAGGCGGGGCACGTGCCGCAGCCATGGCCCCAGGCATGATGTTGGGTGCGGTCGCCCAGGTAGCAACTGTGGGATTCGACCCGGATCATCTCGACCAGCGCGTCGCCGCCCAGCTCATGCGTCAGCGCCCAGGTGGCCGCCTTGTCGCGCCACATCAGCGGGGTTTCCACCACCAGCCGCCGTTGCAGGCCCAGGTTCAGCGCGAGTTGCATGGCCTTGAGCGTGTCGTCACGGCAGTCAGGGTAGCCGGAGTAATCGGTCTCACACATGCCGGCGACGATGCGGCGCAGGCCGCGGCGCCAGGCAATGGCGCCGGCGCAGGTCAGGAACAGCAGGTTGCGCCCGGGGACGAAGGTGTTCGGCAGGCCTTCGTCGGTCATGACGATCGCCTGTTCGGCGGTCAGCGCGGTCTGGCCCAGGCTGGCGATCGTCGCGGTCAGGTCCACCATGTGGTCCGGTCCGAGATTCGGCGCCGCCAGCGCCTGGCGGATCGGCTCCCGACAGTCGAGTTCGATGGCGTGCCGCTGGCCGTAGCGGAATCCGATGGTTTCCACATGGGCATAGCGGGCGAGCGCCCAGGCGAGGCAGGTCGCGGAGTCCTGCCCGCCCGAGAACAGCACCAAGGCGTGGTCCGGAGAGATCATCGGGCGGCTGTTACCGGCCCGTCATGATCCGGTCGACCAACTGCCGCACGGTGGGGATGAAGCCGTTCGAATAGAACGGGTCCTTGCCGAACCGATAGGCGTTGTGGCCGCTGAACATCAGGTTGCGGTTCAGCACCGCGGGGTCGTCGCTGCCATGCGCGATGTCCTGCAGCGTCTTCTGGATACAGAAGCTGCGCGGATCGGCGCGCTTGCCGTTGTCAAAGTCCGGCCCGTGCTGCGACCAGTTGGAGAAACGGCAGGTGCTCAGGCAGCCCATGCAGTCGGACTGGTCCTTGAGGATTTCGCGCGCCTTGTCGGGCGTGACGAAGATCAGGGTCGAGTCGGGGGTCCGCAGCGCCTCGATAAAGCCGCTGGCTTCCCACGCCTTGACGCGGTTGAGGTCGGTCGGGGCCAGGTAGACCAGCCGCTTGCGCGGGCCGACGCCGTATTCGGCGGAGTGTTCGCCCACGGCTTCGGCAGAGAACGCGACCTGGCGGTCATTCCGCTCGCGCAGTTCGCCGATGAAGTCGTTGTTCACGGCGCTGGAATAGAAGCCGGTCGGGCTGAAGCGATTGAGGAAGACATCGCCTTCCTCCAGCGTCAGCAGACGTTGCTTCCAGGCCTTGCCGACCGGGCTTTCCTGGGTCAGCAGCGGACGGGTGCCGAACTGGAAGGCGATCGGGCCGAGTTCCTTGTTGTCGATCCAGTGCGCCCATTCCTCCAGCCACCAGACGCCGCCGGCCATGATGATCGGGGTGTCGTGCAGGCCGTATTCGCGCATCTGCTTGCGCAGCGCGAGGACGCGGGGATAGGGGTCCTCCGGCTTGGTCGGGTCTTCGCCATTCGACAGGCCGTTATGGCCGCCGGCGAGCCACGGGTCTTCGTAGACCACGCCGCCCAGCAGGTGCGAGACCTTGGAATAGGCCCGCCGCCACAGCGCATTGAACGCGCGGGAGGACGAGACGATCGGGTAATAATGGACATTGAAGCGGGCCGCGATCTCCGACAGGCGATAGGGCATGCCGGCGCCGCAGGTGATGCCGTTGATGACGCCCTTCGCCTGCTCCAGCACTTCCGTGATGATGCGTTCGGCGCCGCCCATTTCCCACAGGATATTGGCGTGGATTCGTCCCTTGCCGCCGGCGATGTCCCAGGCACGTCGGGCCTGCGTCAACGCGCCTTTTACGGCGTAGTTGATCAGTTCCTCGTGCCGGTCGCGCCGCGTTCGGGCGTGGTAGAGCTGGGGGATTGGGTTGCCATGCTCATCATAGCTGTCGGCGTTGACGGCACTGAACGTGCCGACGCCACCACCCGCCGCCCAATGGCCGGCCGAGATGCCGTTGGAGACCGCGACACCCTTGCCGCCTTCTACCAGCGGCAGGACATCGACCCCGCCCATCCGGATCGCGTTGATCGCCTGCATGGCCCCGTGTGTTCCTCTGTCGAGCCTGAACCCATCCGCCCCTCATGCGGCGGACGGTCCATCGTTGCAAGTAGTGCCGTCATAGGCGCCCCATAGCATCATCCCCGACACAAGGCCGGGGATGATATTCATGAGGCTTCGATGCCGAGCGCGCGTTCGAATGGCGCGTTCGGCGCCGGCGCGGGATCAGTCGCCGACGGGCGGCTGGTCGCCATCGACCGGATAGGGATTGTCGCCACCGGCATAGCGGGGACGGTCGCGACCGCCGCGACGTTCTCCGCCGCGATCACCACGGTCGCCGCCACGGTCACCACCCCGATCATCACGCTGCGGCTTGGCGCCGACCTGCTCGGTGATGTCCGCGCCGGTGGCCTGGTCGACCACGCGCATCGACAGCTTCACCTTGCCGCGATCGTCGAAGCCGATGACCTTGACCTTCACGGCGTCGCCCTGGTTGACGACATCGGTGGTCTTGGCGACCCGGCCCTGCTGGAGTTCGCTGATATGGACCAGCCCGTCCTTGGAACCGAGGAAGTTCACGAAGGCGCCGAAATCGGCGGTCTTCACGACCTTGCCGGTATAGATCACGCCGATTTCCGGTTCGGCGACGATCCCGCGGATCCAGTCGATCGCCTGCTGGGCCTGCGCGATGTCGGTCGCCGCGATCTTGATCGTGCCATCATCGTTGATGTCGATCTTGCACTTGGTGGCCTCGACGATCTCGCGGATCACCTTGCCGCCGGTGCCGATCACTTCGCGGATCTTTTCCTTCGGCACGTTGATCACGGTGATGCGCGGCGCGGTGCCGGACACATCGCCACGGGCGCCGGTCAGCGCCTTGCTCATTTCGCCCAGGATGTGCATCCGGCCGTCGCGGGCCTGATCCAGCGCGATCTTCATGATGTCGAAGGTGATGGACGTGATCTTGATGTCCATCTGCAGGCTGGTGATGCCCATCTCGGTCCCGGCGACCTTGAAGTCCATGTCACCGAGGTGATCCTCGTCGCCCAGGATGTCGGACAGGACGGCGAAGCCCTTGTCTTCCTTGATCAGGCCCATGGCGATGCCCGCCACCGGACGGACCAGCGGCACGCCGGCATCCATCAGCGCCAACGAGGTGCCGCAGACGGTCGCCATCGAGGAGGAGCCGTTCGACTCGGTGATCTCCGACACCACGCGCAGGGTGTAGGGGAAGGCTTCCTTGGCGGGCAGCAGCGGATGAACGGCGCGCCAGGCGAGCTTGCCGTGGCCGACTTCGCGGCGACCCGGGGAACCCATGCGGCCGGCTTCACCCACCGAGTAGGGGGGGAAGTTGTAGTGCAGCATGAAGCGCTCGCGGTACTCGCCTTCCAGCGCGTCGATGATCTGCTCATCCTGGCCGGTGCCCAGCGTGGCCACGCAGAAGGCCTGGGTTTCGCCGCGGGTGAACAAAGAGGAGCCATGGGCGCGCGGCAGGATGCCGACCTCGGCCACGATCGGGCGGACGGTGCGGGTGTCGCGGCCGTCGATCCGGATGCCCGTGTCGAGAATGGCGTTGCGGACGACGTCGGCTTCTAGGTCGTGCAACAGGCCCTTGGCCTTGTCGGGGTCCAGGCCCTCGGCGGCCAAAGCGGCGGCGGTGGCCTTCTTCGCGGCCCCCACTTTCTCATAGCGCGCCTGCTTCACCTTCTCCTGATACGCCTCGGCGATCACGGTGCGGCCCAGGGCGTCGACGCGGCCCTTGAGCGCGAGGTGTTCCACGGACGGCTCGGGCAGCTGCCACGGGTCCTTGGCGGCGTGTTCGGCGAGGTCGATGATCGCCTCGATCACGGCCTGGAATGCCGTGTGGCCGAAGTTGACGGCGCCGAGCATGACGTCTTCGGGGAGTTCCTTGGCTTCGGATTCGACCATGAGGACGCCTTCGGTGGTGCCGGCGACGACCAGCTCCAGGTCGGAGGTCTTCATTTCGTCCATGGTCGGGTTCAGCACGTACTGGCCGTTGCTGTAGCCGACGCGGGCGGCGGCAATCGGGCCCATGAAGGGGATGCCGGACAGGGTCAGCGCGGCGGAGCAGCCGATCAGGGCGACGATGTCGGGATCGTTTTCCATGTCATGGGACAGGACGGTCGCGACGATCTGCACTTCGTTCCGGAAGCCTTCCGGGAACAGCGGGCGGATGGGGCGGTCGATGAGGCGGCTTTTCAGCACCTCGGCTTCCGACGGGCGGCCTTCACGCTTGAAGAAGCCGCCGGGGATCTTGCCGGCCGCGAAGGCCTTTTCCTGGTAGTTGACGGTCAGGGGGAAGAAGTCCTGGCCCGGCTTGGCGGTCTTCACGCCCACGGCGGTGCAGAGCACGATCGTCTCGCCATAGGAGACCATGACGGCGCCGTCGGCCTGGCGGGCGATCTTGCCGGTTTCGAGAACGAGCTTGCGCCCGCCCCATTCGATTTCCTTGCGGAAGTAGTTGAACATCCATGCATCCTTCGATGCGCGGCACGAGGGGTCCGGCGCGCCGAACGATCCGTAAGACCCTGTTCGAGCGGGAGGCGGCGTCTCGGGCGGCATGGAGGGCGGGCCCATTGCGGGGCCGCGGCCCATGTGGCCGGAAACGCCGTCGCGGTTCCCTCTCTCGTGGGTTTGGCCGGATCGGCGGTCTGTCGATCCACCGCGTGTCGCGGTGCAGTGGGGCTGAAACCCGCCCCCGGTTGGTGCCCGCGCGGCTCAGCGCGGGGTGGTCCGCCGCATCATATAGGGGTATTCGGCGGTTTCGTCATCCAGGCGACGGTCGAGGCTCCCTCCCCCTCGGGTGAGGCGGAGGGATGTGCTCGATCAGCGACGCAGGCTGAGGCGTCCGATCAGCGACTCGTACCGCTTCTGGTCCTTGCGCTTCACATAGTCCAGCAGGCGGCGGCGGCGGCCGACCAGCATCAGAAGGCCACGGCGAGAGTGGAAGTCCTTGGCGTGGATTTTCAGATGTTCGGTCAGGTTGACAATGCGCTCCGACAGGATCGCGACCTGGACTTCGGGGCTGCCGGTATCATCCGCACCGGTGGCGTACTCAGTGATCAGCGCCGTACGGCGCTCATTCGTAATCGACATCGTGTGGTCTCCGGAAAAGGGGTGAAAAGGGCGCGGGCGGGATCAGAGGATCCGTTCGGGCTTCATCATGCCGTCTTCCAGACGACACAGCCCGATCACGCGGCCCTCCGCCGTGGCACGGACCAGACCCCCTTCGGGATCGGCCGTCCCCGGAATACGCCCCATCAACGCAACCAGGCTGATGGCCTGGCCTTGTCTTAGGGCGGTGACCTCCACCGGAGTCAGGGCCAGCGCCGGGATGTCGGCCAGCGCGGTCTCGACCGGAAGCAGAAGGTTCGGAGAAGCCGGCGCGGTATCCTCCGGCGCGCGCAGTTTGTCCAGCGGAATCGCGTTTGCCTCCAGGAACGGCCCGACGCGCAGGCGGCGGAGGACGGCGATATGGCCCAGGCTGCCGCAGGCTTTCGCCAGGTCGCGGGCCAGGCTGCGCATGTAGACGCCCTTGCCGGAGGCCACCTCGAACACCGCGTGGTCGGCGTCGGGGCGGTCGATCAGTTCGAACCGGTCGACGCGGGCCGGGCGCGGTTCCAGCACGGGGGCCCTGCCCTCGCGGGCCATGTCATAGGCGCGTTCGCCGGCGACCTTGATGGCCGAGAAGATCGGCGGGACCTGCATGATGTCGCCCTGGAAGGCGGGCAAAGCGGCACGGATCTGGTCGTCGGTGGGGCGGACATCCGTCGTCTCGATCACCTGGCCGTCGGCGTCGTCGGTGTCGCGCGCCTCTCCGAACCGCAGGGTGAATCGGTACAGCTTGGTGCCGTCCATGACATAGGGGACGGTCTTGGTGGCGGTGCCGAAGGCAATCGGCAGCAGCCCGGTGGCAAGCGGATCGAGCGTGCCGCCATGGCCGGCCTTCTGCGCGTCGAAGATGCGGCGGACGCGGTTGACGATGTCGGTGCTGGTCAGGCCCTGGGGCTTGTCGATGATCAGCCAGCCGTCGAGGGGACGGCCACGGGGCTTGCGGCGGGACATGGGACACTCGGCTTTCGGGGGAGGGCGGCGGCGTAGGGGCTGGGCGGGGGGAAGTCAACCGTTCGGGCAGAAAGAAAGGGCGCCGGCCATGTGCTGGCCGACGCCCCTGGCAGGCGAAAGGTCGCGGAACCTACTTGATGCGGCCCATGTCCCGCAGCTTCTTCTCCACGGTGCCGAACATACCGGTGTACGGAATCACCGTGTTCAGATCACGGACCTTGTCGATGTTCTGCTGGATCATCTCGATCGTCACCGGTTCGGCCGGATCGAACTGCACGCCGTCGGTCACGAAATACTGCACCCGCGCATAGCCGCCCGCGGTCGCGGCCATGATCTCTCCGTTCTGATCGCATTCCTCGCTGCACAGCCAGGCGACCATCGGGGACACGAGTTCCGGCTTCATCCACTGCCCGACATCCGGTGGCAGCAGCGTTTCGGTCATCCGCGTCCAGGCGGAGGGCGAAATCGCGTTGCAGCGGATGTTGTACTTCCCGCCTTCATGCCGCAGCACGTTGATCAGGCCGTTCACCGCCATCTTGGCCGCGCCGTAGTTGGCCTGACCAAAGTTGCCGACGGTGCCAGAGCCGGACGTCGTCACGACAATGCGTCCATACGCCTGCTTGCGCATGATCGGCCACGCCGCCTTGGTGCAATAGGCCGTGCCGAAGTGATGCACGGCGTTGACCAGCTCGTACTCCTCCAACGTCATGTTGTTGAAGGCCTTGTCGCGCAGGATGCCGGCGTTGTTCACCAGGATGTCGACGCGGCCCCAGGTGTCCATCGCGGTGTCGATGATGCCCTGCGCGGCCTTGGCGTCGGATACCGACCCGTAGGACGCGACGGCTTCACCGCCGGCGGCCTTGATCTCGGCCACCACGGCGTCGGCAACGGCATTGGCGCCGCCCGAGCCATCGACCGATCCGCCCGGATCGTTCACCACCACCTTGGCGCCGCGGCTGGCCAGCAGCAACGCATGCGACCGGCCGAGGCCAACGCCCGCGCCCGTGACGATGGCGACGCGATTATCGTAACGAATCATCCCTTATGCTCCTTGGAGGGTTTTTTGGACGAAGACTCCACCCGCCGCGATGGCGCGCTTGCCGGCGCCCAGAACGGGGTGGAAAATGTGCCAGATGTGGATCATTTCGGGCCAGATCTGGAGATCGACGGGGACATCCGCCATGCCGGCAAGCCGAGCGAGCAGGAGCGAATCGTCGAGCAGCGTCTCACACGCGCCAACCTGGATCAGCAGCGGCGGCAGACCGCGCAGCTCCCCATGGATTGGGGACGCATAGGGCGATTTCGGATCGGCGCCGCCCATGTATTGGCCGGCCATGTAAAGGATCGTGGCCTTCTGCACGGTCGGGTCGGTCATCGCCCGGTCGGTGAAGGATGCGCCCGTCGCCTCCATGTCGACCCAGGGGGAAATGCACCAGCCGCCGCCGCAGGTCGGCAGGCCCGCATCTCGGATCGCGAGCATCGCACCGATCACCAGCCCGCCACCGGCACTGTCGCCCGCGATGATGATCCGGCTGGGCTTGATGCCGGTTTCGAGGAGGTAACGGTAGGCGGCGACCGTGTCATCGACCGCGGCGGGGAACGGATGCTCCGGCGCCAGCCGATAATCCACCGCCAACACCTTCACCCCAGACGCTCGGCCGATCTCCGCCACCATGTGGCGGTGGCTGTCGAGGGAGCCGATGACGTAGCCGCCGCCATGGACATACAGGATGGCGGCGTCGGTGGCGGCACCGGGAGTCGCGGTCCATTCCGCCTTGGCGCCGTTGGCGTTGACGGGGGTGACGGTGACGTCGGAGGGCAGGCCGAAGGCGAGGCCGCGGGCATCGCTGTTGGCGCGCAACTCGGCGATTTCCGCTGGGCGGGGGCGCTTGGCGATCGCTTCCCGGATCGCGAGAATTTCTGGGTCGGCCATTCTGTTTCCTCTATCCGCCGTTGGTCGGGTTGGGGACAGAGTGACGTGGTTGGGCGGTGGGTCAAGGGTTGGGGAGTGGTGGCGTGTCCCGCCCCTCCCGGCTTGCCGCCAGATCGTCGTCCCAGCCGAGGCCGGACAGGTCGGCGAGCGCATCCAACCGTTCACGACGAAGGGCAAGGCGGCGCAAGGCTTCCTCAACCGTGGCCTTCTTGGTCGCGGCCATCGCCTTGGTCAGAAGGTCGTCGTCGATGTCGATAGTTGTGCGCATGTCGGTGACGTGGGTTTGTTATGGTTTTTTTCATATGGATACAGCGGCTGTTCAACACGCTGCATCCGCTTGGCGGGCTTACGGATCACCATTCGGATCGAAGGCATCCTGCGAGCCGTGGCGAATATGGAGAACGGAGACCATCCGGCCTGGGTCGTCGATCGTGTAGATGATCCGATAGACGTTCCGCCCGCGGCCATAGAGCAGATGGCGTAGGCTGCTGTCCTCCGGGATGGTCGGATTGCGCGCCGGGTGCTCGTGTGGGCTCAGAATCTGGGCTTCGATCCCATTGAACCATGTCCGGGCCTGGGTCGAATGCTCGGCGTTGATGATCCGGTAGAGTCGTCGGAGGTCACGTTGCGCCCTGTCGGTCAGGTCAACGCGGTAGGCCATATTCGCCACGAAGTTCATCGAACACGGCACGCGCCGGGCGTGTACGGCCGGCCCGCAGATCTTCCAGCCCTTGTCGGATCCCCTCAGCGGCGCTTGCTTCGGCCGCGAGGTCGAGAAGATGCTGATAGGCCTCGGCGTCCTGCACCACGGCGGCAGCCTTGCCGTTTACCGTCAGCACGACCGGGCGCTTTGTGGCTTTCAGATGTTGCAGGACCTCCGCCGAGTGGTTGCGGAAGAAGGTCATCGGCTGGATGTCTTTGGTGATGTCCATCGGTCGCGTCCGCACCAGCAAAAGAGTACCTAATCGGGTACTCCCTCGCTGATGGGTTTGGCAAGAAATTTGTAACTCCCAAGCACCCCCTGGGTGAGTCCGATTGGCAACAATGGGTTCCTGTTTTCGCGTCCGCGCTTGAAGCTGATTGCGTGCGGAGCGGGAACATGAGTCAACGTCGGGATGGAACTGCCTCCCGATGTGCGTGCGTTGATCG